>JAISWB010000069.1 GCA_031271265.1 Desulfovibrio sp.
ACAGCAGCCGTTAGGCTGATATCGCCGCGAAGCGGCGTGAGTCAGCCGAAAACCACGCTTTTCGGCTGACGATCCTCCGCAGGGAAAAGTTTACTTTTCAATGCGGATATCAGTAAGAGTGTGCAGCAAAATATAGAGATACACGATGAAAAGTTAATAAAATAGCCGTGTTATAAGTAAAATTCTCCATTACGAATCCGCACCGGTAAAAGTTTAGTGTTTCATATAGCTACCATATATCAGTCTATACATAGATCACCACTCTCGTGAGTTTTATGGAGAAACCCCGTTGGGGACTTGGTCGACGCCGACGGGTTTTCCGCACTGCACTTGGTTTTTGTAATACGTTGCCGTATCTGCCCCTGAGATAGGGCACGCCGCAATTTTTTCCAGACTTTGTCAAGAACAGAATGACCCGCATCAACCCCCGGCATAGCGCGTCAGCAATTCTATACTTGACGCTTGAACTTTATGCGTTTTTTCTTCCTTCATCATATTGAAAAAACTGGAATATGCTCTTGGTAATGCGCAAAGAATCAAGACGCTGCGTATAATTATGGCCCCTTGTCGCCTTGGCTGTGGTTTCGCAGCATCGGCATGTGGGACAAAACGCCGGTCCTGTGGGAATACGCGATGTTTTTCTTTCGGTCCAATCGACTTAGGTGGAAAAATTTTCTCAAAAAAGTCTAAAATTAGAATCGCTGATATCGCGTTAAGGTCATTGACGCCCGACGCACAAAGGCATATACCGAATAAATAACGGCGCGGGAGAAGCTTCCCGCAGCCTGTGACAGGGCCTTGACGGGACTCGGTACAAGCGGGTTCCGGGCACGGCCTGTGATAATTTTCTTTCAGGATTCATCACGTGAGCAATACCACAGCGGTTGCCGGCTCGGGCGCGGCACGGGCAGGCGATGCTTCCGCACGCAAGTCATCCTCTGCGTACTCCGACTCAATTGATGTCCATGACGTGGTGGGCGCGGACAGGGTGTACTCTGCCGCCGCGCTGGCCGTGCTGTCAGGCGTATCTCCAGGGGCACCCGTCCGGGAAAACCTCGCGGTGTGGCGTCCGGAGATCGATTCGTTCGAACCGGATATATTTGAAACGGCACATGTACAAAAGATCGGCCGGGGCTATTTTCGCGGTATTTCCGGCGAAGTGTCGGCCCCCCCGCTTCCGGAAAAAAAAGCGGATGCCCCGACGCAAAAGCCGGCCGCGGCCGGTAAAGCACCCCGGCAGGATACTCCGGCGACTGCTGCAGGTGCCGTTGCCGGCGGGGAAAACGCCGGCGCTGAAGAACCTGTCCCCGCCGCGGCGCCCGGCGCGCCGGGAACCGGCGGGCAGAAAGGCTCTGCTCGCGCGCCGGGCGCCGCTCCGGACAAAAAGGGCGCCGGCACGAAAGCGTTCCCGACCATTGTCGCCGGGGGAGGCAGACAGGACGATCCGGCGCTGGCCGCCCCGGAAGAGCCCGCCCCTGCCCGCGCGCGCCCGCGCGCGCAGGAATCCCCCGACCCCAAGGCGCTGGACCCCAACGCCGACGACCGTCTGGCGGCCGGCTTGCGCGCTCCCGACGCCGCCGACAACCTGAGCGCCGGATCCTCCGTACCCGATCCGGCCGACGTGGATTACGACCCGCCGCTCATCCAGTGTCTGGCAGGGCTGTTCAAACTTTTCGGCAAACCCGTATCCACCCGCCTGCTCATAGCGGGATTGCCGAAAACATCCGGCCCCCTGCACCCTTCCGCGGCCCTGCGCGCGGCACGCTCCGCGGGCATGCAGGCCAAGACGGTCTTCAGGCCGAGCCTGTCCTCCATTTCCAACCTCACCCTGCCCTGCATCCTGCTGTTGCGCGGCGACAAAGCCTGCATCCTCAAGTCGCTGGAAGAAAAAACGGCCGAGGTGCTTTTCCCGGAAAACAGCATGGAGCCGCGCAGCATAGCGCGCGACACGCTGGAAGACGAATACCTGGGCTACGCGGTGTTCGCCAAGCCGGAGCCGAAACTGGACAAACGGGCCAGCAACATCAAGCTGCTGGACGACAAACGCTGGTTCTGGGGAACCCTCTTCCACTTCCTGCCTATTTACAAGCATGTATTCGGGGCGAGCATCCTGGTGAACCTGCTGGCCGTCTGCGGCCCCCTGTTCTTCATGAACGTCTATGACCGCGTTGTGCCCAACCATGCCGTGGACACGCTGTGGATGCTGGCGCTGGGCATAGTCATCGCCTACGTGTTCGATTTCCTGCTCCGCAACCTGCGCAGCTATTTTGTGGACGTGGCCGGACGCAACGCCGACATCGTCCTGGCCAGCAGACTAATGCAGCACCTGCTGGCCATGCGTCTGGACGTGAAACCCGATTCCACAGGCTCCCTGGCCAACAATCTGCGCGAATTCGAATCCCTGCGCGATTTTTTCGGATCGACCACACTCATGGCCCTCGTCGACCTGCCCTTTCTGGTCTTCTTCATCGTGCTGGTGATGGTCATAGGCGGCCCCATAGCGATCATTCCCGTAACCGCCGTGCCCATCGTGATCTGCGCAGGCATTTTCATGCAGTTCCCCCTGCAGCAGGTGACGGAAAAAGGCTTTAAGGAAAACATGCAGAAGAACGCGCTGCTGGTGGAAATCATCAACGGCCTGGAGACCATCAAGACGACCATGGCCGAAGGACGCATCCAGCACGCCTGGGAACGGGTGGTGGGCATGAGCGCGTCTTCCAACAATCACACCAAGCGCATGTCCAACCTCTCCGTGACCCTGACCATCATCATCACCCAGTTGGTGAGCGTGCTCGTCATCATCTGGGGAGTCTACCGCATACAGGACGGCTCGTTGAGCATGGGCGGGCTAATCGCCTGCAACATGCTGGCCGGGCGCGCCATGGCCCCGCTTTCCCAGGTGGCTTCCATGCTGACCAGGCTGCAGCAGAGCAGGATGGCCCTGAAGTCTCTCGACCTGCTGATGAACCTGGAAACAGAGCAGCCTGAAGCCGGCCAGTATGTGGACTTCGGCTACCTTGAGCATTCCCTGACCCTGGAAGACATAAGCTTCAAGTACCCCGGCACGGAGCGCTTTGCGCTGGAAAAGGTGAACCTGTACATCAAGCCGGGCGAAAAAGTGGGCATCATAGGGCGCATGGGTTCGGGAAAAAGCACGCTGGGGCGCATGTGCGTCGGCCTCTATAAACCGACAGACGGCGCGGTTAAACTCGGCGGCGTGGACATCCGGCAGCTCGACATGGTGGATCTGCGCTCACGCATAGGCTACGTGGGACAGGACAACTACCTGTTTTACGGCACCGTGGGTGAAAACATCTCCTTCGGCGTGGTCAACGCCGATGACCGCATGGTGCTGCGCGCCGCGAATATTGCCGGGGTCACGGACTTCGTGCGCGCCCATCCGGCCGGTTTCGGCATGCCCGTGGGCGAACGCGGCATGAGCCTTTCCGGCGGACAACGTCAATCCGTCGCCATCGCCAGGGCATTGCTCCAGGATCCGGACATCCTGATCCTGGACGAACCTTCAAGCAACATGGACAATTCTTCCGAACTGGCCATGAAACAGCGTCTGGCCGCAGGACTCGGGAACAAGACACTGGTGCTGATTACCCACCGCCTGAGCATGCTTGACCTGACGGAACGCCTGGTGGTCATGGACAGCGGGCGCATCGTGGCGGACGGTCCTAAAAACGCCGTACTCAACGCCCTGCGCAACGAACAACTCAGGGGAGGCGCCGCTCCGAGGCCGCAGCCGGGCAGACCGCCCGTAGGGGCACAGGCCGGCTCGTCCGTCGGACAACAAATCGGCTCTCCCCAAGCAGATAAAACCACGCCCGGCAGGCAGGCAGTCCCGCCCCGGACGCAGTGGGCACAGGCATAGTGCAGTTTCACCTTGAAATTGCTCCGGGGACCGCCGAGGCGTAAGCGCAAGGCCTTGACGCGTTGAACACCGGAGCGGGCGTAGGCAGAGGAAAGCCGGTGAGTATTTCACATTGAGGTACTCTCACCGTATCCGCTGCACGGCGCGACCCGTCCGCAACAAACCACCCGAGCGCGACGTGCAGGTGACGTTTTATGGGCTTTTTTCGCAACAGGAAACCCGCTCCGGACCCGGTCGACCTGCAGTTCATGTCCGAGGTGGAGGCCGCCATGCGCTACCGGGGCGGCCTATGGGCCTATGTACTCTCCGCGGCGCTGTTTTGCGCCTTTTTCGTGATCCTTTTCGTGATGGCCGTGACCGACCGTAATGAGGTAACGCGCGGCGAGGGTCAGATTACGCCCTCTCTCGGCGTACAGCCCATTCAGAGCGAACAGGGCGGGATAATTCAGGAAATCTTCGTGCTTGAAGGACAGGAAGTCAAAAAAGGCGACCGTCTGGTGCAGATGTCCAACATTGAAGCTGTTTCCGAATATCAGGATCTCATGAACAAGCAGGCGGAATGTGTACTCTCCCTGAGGCGCCTGGAAGCAGAAGCCGCCGGAACGCCTCTTGTCTATACGGAGGAAGAAACGGCGGCGCATCGGGAAATGGTCGGCGACCAACTGCGCCTGTACGCGGCACGCAAAGAAAAACTGATGTCGGGCACCAAAGAATTGCAGGCGACCATACAGCAGAAACGCGCGGCCGTGGCCGAAGCTATGTCGCGCAAAAGCCAGTACGAGCAAAATCTCATCCTGCTCAAGGATCAGGTGGAGCGCGTGCGGCCCCTGGTACAGCAAAGGGTTTACTCGGAAGTGGAATACCTGAATCTGCGCCAGCGCGTCATCAGCCAGGAAGGCGACCTGCACTCGTTGGCGGAAACCATCTCCAAGACGCAGAGCGAAGTGCGCGAAGAAGAAGCCCGGCTGGCAAACCGCGATTCCGAATGGCAGGCGACCATAGCCGCGGAGAGCAACACCTACCGCCGGCAGCTCGACAGCATCAATCAAAAACTGGCGGCCGGCAGCCACAGGGTGCATGTTTCCGAACTGCGCGCCCCCATGAACGGCGTGATCCGACGCATCCTCCTTAAAGAAGAAAATGTCGCCCAGCGCGCCCAGGCCATAATGGAACTGCTGCCCACGGATGACACTCTGGAAGTGGACGCCCGCTTCAAACCCGCCGACCGGGGCTACCTGGAGGTCGGCATGACGGCAACGGTACAGGTGGACGCTTACGATTCCACGGTATACGGCGGCCTGCCGGCCTCGGTCACGCGCATCAGCGCGGACACCATTGAAGACAACAGGGGGCAGGCCTGGTATGAAGTCCGTCTGCAGACCGAATCCTCACGTCTGCGCTACGGAGACCAGTCCCTGGACATCAAGCCGGGCATGACGGTCAAGGTGGACGTCATCTCCGGCGAAAAAAGTATTTTCGACTATCTTATGAAGCCGATACTCAAGTCGCGCCAAAAGGGCACGGCCAGGACGACCACGGACGAACGGGCAGGCGATTCGCCTGCCCGGACGGACGACGCGACGGGCAGGCCCGCCTCCCCCTCGAAACCTTACGGCCGCGCCGGACAAATACCGCCGGCACCCGGCAACGCGCGCGGGGACAACCCGGCATGAGCGTTTTCGCCGACTCCGACAGCAAACAACTGCTCGACCTGCAGTACATGCACGATGTGGACATCGCCATGAACCGGCGCGGCCACCCCTGGGCCTTCACTCTGTCGGCCTCCTGTCTGGTCTTTTTCGCAGTCTTTTTCCTTTGGGCGAACAGCGCCATGATCGACGACGTGACGCGCGGACAGGGGCAGATCACCCCGGCCCAGGGCACGCAGCCCATCCAGAGCGAGCGCGGCGGCACCATAACGGATATTCTTGTGTCGGAAAACGAGCAGGTGGAACGCAATCAGCCCGTGCTGACCATCTCCAACGTGCAGGCCATAGCCGGCCTCAAGGACCTGAAAACGCGCCATGTCGAACTGGCGCTGGCCCTCAGGCGTCTGGCCGCGGAAGAAAGAGGCGTCGTACCGGCCTTTACGGACGAAGAAAAAAGCCTGTACCCGGAAGCGGTAAACGCCCAGATGCGCATCTACTCCACGCGCAAGGAACAGCTTGACGGGCAGAGCGCCATGCTCCAATCCCAGATTGAGCAGCGAAAACGGGAAGTGGCCGAGGCGCGGGAACGCAAGGAAGCCTACGAAGGCGCCTTGGCCGTGCTCATGGAAGAGGAAAACACCGTGCGCCCGCTGGTCGGGCGCTCGTATTCCCAGATTCAGTACCTGCAACTGCGCCAGCGTATCGTCGCCCAGGAAGGCGAATTGAACAGCGTGGCCCAGACCATAGCCAGGGTCGAAAGCGGCGTCAACGCTGCGGAGCAACGCCTGCAAAGCCTGAAAGCCGAACGGCAGGCAAGCATCGCCGATGAAATCAACAAGACCCGCAACGAACAGGCGAACGTGGAACAGTTGATCATATCCGGTGACGAGCAGGTCACGCGCACGGAACTGCGTTCCCCGGTGCGCGGCAAGGTGGTGCGCATACTCCTGAAAAAAGACGGTGTGGCGAAACCGGCCGAAACCATCATGGAAATTATTCCCACGGACGGCGCGCTGGAAGTGGAGGCCAAGTTTTCTCCCCAGGACCGGGGCTTTCTTTTCGTGAACCAGCCGGCCATGGTCAAGGTCAGCGCATACGAATTTTCCATTTACGGCGGACTTGAGGCCACGGTAACCAAAATCAGCAACGACACGATTGAGGATAAAAAAGGCCAACCCTGGTACGAAGTGCGCTTTCTGACCAAACGCAACAGCATCCTGTACCGCGGGGAGGAATTGCCGATCCTCCCCGGCATGACGGTTTCCGTGGACGTGCTCACGGACAAGAAGTCCGTGCTCAGCCATATCATGAGCCCCCTGCGCAGGGCCGTGCAGAACGCCATGACCGAGCACTGATGCGGTCGGACCGGGTCGGTGGTCACCCGGCTCCTGATCCGCCGGGTCGGTACCGGCCGGCGGATGGAGCCGGATGTGGACTGAAACACATGCGCAGTGCACGCGGAAAGGCCGGAGCAGGCATGACGTCGAACCCGCCGTTGCAGGGACGCGTCCGGGCGGGAAGGCCGGAACAGGCATGACGCCGGCCGTGCCGTTTCGAGGGCGCATTCGGGCCTTGCCCGGGGCGGCCCGAGGATATCCGCGGGAGTCGCGGTCCTGCGGTCACGTTCCCGGCCGACTGCCGCCGGCCGGTTGTGTGCGGGCATGCGTCGTTCTTGTCCTGTTGTTCCTTACGGTTCTGCCCCACCCCGGCGTGGCCCGCACGGCCGATGTGCCCCGACATGCCGCGGGCAAAGTTTTTTCATACGCGGAAAACAACCACGGTGAGGCCGAGCGGGTCTATGCGCCCCCGAACGAAGCGGCGCCTGCGCCCGGTCCCCTGACGGCAGCCCCCGGCGAAGCGGCGGCCCCGGCAGACGCAGATGCCGGCGCTCCGCCGGCACCAGCGAACGAAGCCGCCGCACAGGCGGGAACGAATGCGGCCGCTACAGGCGATGCGGCGCTTGCGCCTGTTCCCCCGGCGGCAGTTTCCGTCAACGTGACAGCCCCGGCAGACGCAGGTGCCGCCGTTTCCCCGGTGGGCGAGAGCGCGCCGGCCGTACCGGCGGGAGCAGGCGAAACCGCGGAACGTGTCGAGCCTCAGGCTGTCCCGGCCAAGCCCCCCGTGCGCCTGATCGGCACCGTGGAATTCCGCAGCCTGATTAAAAACCTGCCCAAGTGGGAACGGGTCATGGCCGAGGAAGAGGTCCGGCCGACTTTTACCGGCGACGACCTGGACATCGACAATCCACAACTTCGGGAACGCTGGAAAAACCTCAGGGCAAAGTTGAAAGATGCCCCGCTCCTCGAAAAAGTCAGAGGAATCAACAATTTCTTCAACCAATGGCCGTACAAGCTGGACCCTGAAGCCTGGGGCGTCGAGGATTACTGGGCGACGCCGCGCGAATTTCTGCGCAAGTCCGGAGATTGCGAGGATTACGCGGTTACCAAGTTTTATGCCCTGCTCAACCTGGGCGTACCCAAAGAACAGATGCGCATCGCGGCGGTCAAGGACGGGATACGCGGGCTGGGGCATGCCGTGCTGATTGTTTTTATGGATGACGACGCCTATCTCCTTGACAATTTGACGAACTTGGTTTTGTCTCATAAAAAGCTGACGCACTACACGCCGCTGTACTCCGTCAACAAAGACTACATGTGGCGGCACGTCAAACCCAAGCCCGGCACCGGCAAGTGACGCCTGCGGCGGCCGGGCGGGCGCGGACGCGCCCTGTCCGTGCTCCCTGAAGGCAGAGGTTGCATACCATAAAGGAATTTTTCATGAATGACATAAAAGCAGCGCGCGGTCAGGCGGCAGGCATGGCCGGAGTCGAAAAACACGGAAGGCGTTTTTTATGGATCGGCTTTGTGATTGCGGCCGTCCTGACCGGCGTTGTCTTCACCCTGGCCTGGCGTACCCTGCACGAAACGCGCAGAATCATGGAAAGCGAAATACTCCAGCGCCAGAAGACCCTGACGGCCGCCCGCGCGGAAATGACCGATTCCTGGCTGGAATCCCTCGTGGAAAAAAGCGCCCGGCTCGTCGGTTCCGACCTTTTCCAGATATTCGCTGCGGAAATGGACAAGCTGCCCGGCAACGTGCCTCTGCTGTTCACTCCGGGCGGCGATGCCGGAGACAATGCCGTGCCTCCTTCCGCCGGCGGAGGGACGGTGGAGCAACTCCGCTCCCAGCTCCCGCTCATGCGCACCATGCTCGCGGAGTTCGTGTCCTACTCCGGATATGCCGCGGCCCGTATAGTCAACAGCCGTGGAGAAACCTACATGTCCACCGAGGCCTCCGTCGCCCCTCTCAGCAACGCGCAGCGACGGACCGTGCAACAGGTGGTGAACGGCGGCAGGCTGGTTTACGCGCCTCTTGAACTCCAGCCCAAGGGCATAGTTCTGGACATTTACCTGCCCATCATGCCGCCGAGTTACCAGGGCGCCGCAGGCAAGCCTTCGGCCGTCATGATTCTCTCCCAGGTCGCGGACGGCAAGCTTGCCGAAGTACTCTCGCCGGGCGTGGTGGATGAGCGGGGCCGCAAGCTGAAAATGGTGCAGAAAAACGGCGATATTTACCAGAATATCGCGCCCGGCTCCACCATGCTGCGCCAGGTGCAGGACTTCACGGTCGATGCCGACAGCACCCTGCCCTTCGGTATCCGCAACGCCTTCGGCGAGAACATGGAGGTCTATTCCTCCGGCTTGCGCCTGCGTTCCGCGGAATGGTGGGTCGTCGCCGAGCACGATGCCTCCATCATCAAGGAAACCATGAATGACCGGGCCAAAACGGTTTACAGCATAGCGGGTCTCATTTCCCTGGCCCTGGTGCTTCTGGTGGCGGCCGGCTGGTGGCGTTTGGTCGGGCGCGAGCAGTCCGACATCAACACCAGGATCACCGGCCTGCTGTCGGTCATCGACGAACAAAAAAAGCTTCTGGACGGCATCAACAGCGCCATCACCGATCCCATCTCCCTGACCGACGGCAAGGGCATCTACCGTTATGTGAACGCGGCTTTTGCCGCGGCCGTGGGCCGCGGCGTGGACGACGTTACAGGTCTGGACGGTCCCGCCGTCTTCGGGTTCGACACGGCCAAGCGCCTGAACGCCTCCGACCAGCACGTGCTGATGACCGGCGAGAGCGTTTCCGTAACCGAAGTACTCTGGCTGATGTCCAAGCGCTATCATTTCCAGATTTCCAAGACGCCGCTCAAAGAGTCGGGCACGCGCGCCGTGCAGGGCATTGTTTCCGTGTTCCGCGACATCACCCGGCTTGTCGAAACCCAGGAACGCAGCAGACGCGTCGTGCAGCAGACCATCGACGCCCTGGTGCGCACCATCGAAGAAGCCGATCCCTTTCTGGGCGGGCACTCGCGCATCATGGGCGGCATAGCTTCGCTCATGGCCAAGCAACTGCGGCTTTCGGAAAAAGATACCGCTACCATAGACGCCGCGGCAACCCTTTCGCAAATCGGCAAGATGTTTGTGCCGCGCGAAATCCTGCTCAAACCGGGCGCCTTGACCCCCGAAGAAAAATCGGAAATGGAAATGCACATCGAATATGCCCGCAATGTGCTCAAGGGCATTGAATTCGACCTGCCCGTCGTGGAAACCATTTACCAGATGAACGAACGGCTCGACGGCAAAGGCTATCCCAAGGGTCTTGCCGGCGACGAGATTTCCATGCAGGCCAAAGTGCTGGCCGTGGCCAACGCCTTTACCGCCATGGCCAAACCCAGGTCCTACCGTCCCGCCCTGTCCGTCGACGACGCCATTTCCATTCTGGAAAAGCAGACGGGCAGCTACGACCCGGACGTGGTGGCGGCCCTGCGTCAGGTATTGGCAACGCCGGCAGGCGAACGTCTTACGGCCCAGGCCGCCGCGGCCAAGGCCATGTAACCCGCGCAAGGCAACGGCTCTGCGCCGGGTGCAGGCCGCGCCGGCAGGCACCCGACTTGTGACACAAGCCGCCGCCGCCAAGGCCGCGTGGCCCGCGCAAGGCGGTCGGCCGATACCGCACGGACGTTCCGGCAACGCCGCTGCAAAAGCCGCGGGCGCATGCAACACAACCCTGTAAACATCATTCCGGAGGTTACGCACTATGTTACGCACCGGCGTCATCACTTTTCAGGGAAATCCCCTGACCCTGCTCGGCAATGCGCCTGCTATGGGGAAACCCGCTCCGGACTTCAGCGTGCTGGACAACGCGCTGCAAAAACGCACTTTGGCCGACTACAAGGGCAAGACCATTATTTTTTCCGTGGTTCCCTCTCTGGATACCCCGGTCTGCGACATGCAGACGCGGCACTTCAACAACAAGGCCGCCGCCTTGGGAGAAAAAATCCGGATACTTGCCGTATCCTGCGATCTGCCCTTCGCCCAGGCCCGCTGGTGCGGAGCGGCCGGTATCAGCCGGGTGCAGACCCTGTCCGACCATTACGATCTTTCCTTCGGCCTGGCTTACGGCGTAGCGATCAAGGAACTCAGGCTGCTCACCCGCTCCATTTTCGTCGTGAACGGTGAGGGCGTGCTGACCTATCAGGAAGTTGTGCCCGAAGTAACGCACGAGGTGAATTTCGCAGCCGCTTTGGCCGCTGCCGAAGCCGCCTTGAAATAAGGAGGCAGTCATGCCGGAAGCCCAATCGCTTCTTTACCCTGGTCTTTTTCTGCCGCCCTCTCTTTTCGCACTTGCCGCGGTTCTGCTGTTTCCGGCCGGATGCGCGCTCAGGCGGCGCGGCGCGCACGCCCTCCCCGTACGCCTGCTCTATTATCTGGGCGGCCTCTGTCTCACAGCCGCTCTGGTCGCGCTGCTGACGGTGCTGCGCAGGGCGGGGGTTCCCGCCGCGACCGTTGCCGCCCTACCCCTGCTCTTCACGCTGCTCTACCTCGGCCTGGGCCTGCTGCTGCGCAAACCCGCGCTGTTCACCCTGGGGCTGATCCTGCCTCCGGTCTGGATGCTGATGATAAAGGCCGGGGAGGCGCTCTCCGGCCTGCGTTATACCCTGTACAACCTGCCCGAGGAACCTTTCTGGTACCTGCTCGCCGCCCCGATCATCTTCGGCCTGCGCAAGCTGAAAAAACCGGCCGGGTTCTGGGAGGACGCGGAGTGTTCTCTGGCCGTAGTGAGCGCCTGTTGCCTGATGTGCTGCTTCTGGCTCATGGCGACAGGCCGGCCTAGCCTGCTCGCCGTGCTCGGTCTGCCTGTCCATGTCTGGGCGCTCGCGCTGACGGCCGCTTCCGCCCTGTTCCTGTGGTGTTCCAGGCATCTGGAGGATATCCTGTTCGGTGCATGCAGTCTGGCCGGCCTGGCTGCAGGCATATACACTCTGGTCATCTCCTGGCCCTTGAAATGAGGTGTCGTCCGCGGGCGTTCCCGACCCGCCGTGCGGTACGGACGAGGAACCCGTCCGGCGCATGCGCTCCGGCCGGCCCGGCGCCGGCGTATATACTCCGGCCCGCATCCCGGCCCCGGCAATGACGGGTCGTCCGCGGACGCTCACACTGCTGTTGCGCTGTAAGGACAGGCATCCGCCATGGCCGTAAAAGCCTCTCCACAAAAGAATACCGCCGGCGGCAGGGATGCCGGGGATATTCTGCCGGGGCAGGAGGAAGCGGAACAACTCCTTGTACCCTTGCGCGCCTTCATGAGCGGGGAAAAAACGGGACCTGTCCGCGCCCGTATGGATCGTCTGGCCGGAGAACCTCCCCAGGTGCTGCTTCTGGAGGGCGGCACGGCGGGAGAACGTCTGTCCGCCGCTTTCTATTGGGCCTTGCTGCTCAACTGCGGGGGCGCGTCGCCGGCTGCCCCGGCCTCACGGCGCCCTCCCGCGCAAACGTTGTCCCTGTTCGCCGCCCCGGCTCCCGAACCTGAAGCCGCAGCCGAGGAAACGCACGCTGAAGAGCGCCCCTGCCTGCGGTGTTCCTCCTGCCTGCGGATAGCGGCGCGCATGCACAGGGATTGCTTTCTGTTCGACGGCACGGCAGGGAGCATCAAGATTGACGAAGTGCGGGCTTTGAAAAGCGTCCTCGGTGAAGCGCCGCGCGAGGCGCGCTACCGCGCGGCGCTGTTTTACGAGGCGCAGGCCATGGCCGAGCCGGCCGCCAACGCCCTGCTCAAATCTCTGGAGGAACCGCGCGCGGCGAGCGTGTTCGTGCTCACCGCCCCGCAACGCGAACGGCTGTTGCCGACTCTGGTGTCGCGTTCCTTTATCCTGACCCTGCCCTGGCCGCGCGGCGCGGACCCGGCGCGGGAAGAACTTCTCGCTCCCTGGGAAGCGGCCCTTTGTTCCTTTGCGCTCAACGGCAGCGGGCTTTTTGAGAAAAGTGCCGTCAAGGGGAATCTTGACGCCCGGACGGCCCACGCGCTGGTCGACTTCTGCACGCGCGCTCTGGTTGAGGCGAACCTTGCGCGGCAAAGCGGCGCGGAGCGGAGCCGGAAGGTTCCGGAGGGGCACGCCTCCCGGCCTGCATCCGCCGCAAACGCGGCGCGCCTGTTCGCTTCCGTTCCGGAAACGCGCCTTCCCATGCTCTATGAAGCGCTGGCCGAATGCCGAGAAAGTCTGGATTACGCGGTCAACCCCGCTCTGGTGCTGGAATGGCTGGCCACGCGCCTCTACTTCCTGCTCCCCGGAGACCGCGGCGGCAAAGCGGCCGGCGCCGATTCCCCGCGATCACAAGAACAATAACAACAGTTCCCATGGCTGACTCCTTTGCGTTGCCGGACGCCGATGTCGAATACTTTCATGACACACGGAAGTCGAATTTCAAATTCAATGTGCAATATGTCGTAAGCTTCCTTACTGGTCAACCGATTTTTGGCACCCGCCGGCAATTCTCACTATGGCTCTTTGTAGCCTCGGCTGTGGTTTTGAAGCATCGGATATTGGGATAAAACGCCAATTCTGTGGGAATAAGAGATGATATTCTTTCAGTTCACGTGGCTCAGGTGGGAAAATTTTCTCAAAAAAGTCTAAAATTAGAATTGCCGGATACCCGCAATGCCGGTTTGCACCCTGCAAGCAGGGAGAACGGCCGGGCTTTGCCGGCATGCGGGTTTCCGACCTGTTGCTGGGCATAACTAAAAATTTACCATGGAAACAATTATGCTAATATGAAAAAATATATTTCTGGACTTGACATTGGTCATACCTCGCGCTAAATCGTAATCCGGCGGCAGCAAACTTTTTTGAAAAATCCCCGGATATGTCAATGATCTCGGCACGCTTCTTGCACACACACACACACACACACACACACACACACACACACACACACACACACACCGTTTAGTTTCTTTACATTTTCCCCGGCCCAGGCTAAATATCACGGCGTACCCCCGTCGAAAACCCGCCGGGGATTTCCGCGCTTTAGCCGCGCTTTCAAATCCGCTTCCAGCCGCTCGTTTCACCGCGTATTCCCATGCCTTACGGGCGGCGTTTTCCTCCGCACCTTCCAGACC
>JAISWB010000115.1 GCA_031271265.1 Desulfovibrio sp.
ATGAAATGCGCTTCCCCCTCAATCTGCTCCTGTAAATCCCGCAAAACAACGCGGTCTTCCTTTTCCACCGTTGTACTGAACGTATCCATGTAATCCGTTCCAAACTTGTCGTTCACGGCAAAACCGGAGGTGCGGACAACAGTGCTTTGCCCGGCCTGTCCGCGCAGCAGTTCCCAGGTCTTCTCGGCGTCCTGCATCTTCATGAAAATCTTGATTGAAGTGTTGGCGACCATCTGTTGCGCGCCCTTTTTATCCGCTTCGAGAATACCGGCGTAATCCTGGCCGGCGACAACAGCGGCGATGCCGAGGCCCCGTCCCTGCGTCAAAACAACCTCAAAGCCCGGCGTCACAATGGCCGCATACTCGTCCACTATGCACAGATACGGCCCTATGCCCACGGTGTCCGTAGGCAGGCTCTCCAGTACGTCGGCGGCATCGCCCTCAATCTGTGACCCCAAGCCGACCGAGCAGGCGTTACGGATGGCGCTCAGAGAAATTTTGCCGAGGCCGGCCAGTTCCGCAGGAGCTTTTTCCAAGGAGGGCAGCAGCACGACCAGAATGCGCCGCTGCATGATACAGTCGGCAAAGTCCACTTCGCCGTCCTCCGCGCCGTAGATATGGGAATAGGTATCCGTCAGGCCGGACAACGCCTTGCCGAAGTACGACTGCGCGTACCCGAACTGTTCCGCGAAGGACGGCGGCTGATCCTTCATCTCCCGGCCCGCGATCCAGCCGCAGGTCGCCAGCGCCGCCTGTATGGAAGCGCGGGATTCGGCATCGAGTTCCGTATTCAGGGCAAGCTCCACGCACTTTTGCAGAGCCAAAGCATCGCGGATCACGCCGGTGGAGAGTTTCAATATCCCCTTGTCCCGCAGATCGACCAAGGCATACATGACGCCGGAAATGAGCGCCTGCGCCTTGTCCGCGAAGATACTGTTCGCTCCGTCCGACGCGGGCATGAGCGACACCAGCAGTTGCGTGAGGGCCTCAGCGCTGCCGAAAGTGAAGGGGTTGTTGGTGTTGGAAAAGCGGCGCGGCGACTTTCCCTTGGTCTTGCCGGAGGTGCCGTAATTCAGCACCCTGAAATCGTCGTCCCGGCCCAGATAGCGGGCCATCTGCCATATTTGTACGGCCAGCTTGGGCGAGGCTTTGGGGTCGATGTAGAACAGCCCGCTGCCGGTGGCCAGAGCGTTGTAGGAAAGGGATACCAGCGCCTCGGTTTTGCCGCTGCCCGTTGTTCCGAACAACAGCACATGGGTCAGTATATCCTTGGCCTTCAGCCATAGCTCCTGTTTGTCCTGTACGCGGTTGCCGAGGAAAAACAGCCCTGACGGAGCGGCGTACCCGCCGCGCCCGGGAAGCGGGTCGCCCCTGTCCCTGCCGGATAGGCCGAGGGGCATCCTGAAAGGCAGCCGCTCATTGCGGACGCACAGGCAGCGCAGGACAAAGAGCAATACCCCGAACAAAAACAGCGGCGTTGCGGCCACGGGCAACGCAAACATGCAGAGCGCAGCGGCAAACATGCCGCCCATCTGGAAAGGGCCGCTTTTGAGCGCATCGCCGACACGCCGGCCGGGCGTCCGCACGTCCCGAAGCAGCCGTTTCCTGTCCTGTGTTTCCCGATCTTCAAGGCCGCGCAACGTTCTTTCCATCATCCGCCGTCCTCAGAAAGATTCCCGCGTCAGCGCCGGGTCTGTGTTTGCATCATACTCAGGATCGTATTCCAGGTCGTCTTCGGCGGGTGCGTACACCATGTCGGCGTCCGCTTCCGTGTCTCCATCCGCATTCCCTTGCATAACCGGCTTGGGCGCGGGAGCGGCGTTGCCGGAAACGACATCGGCATCGGCAGCAACGGCCGTGTTTGCGGAAACAGCATTGTCCGTCAGCCAGCCCTGCGCGGCCAGGGCGTCGCGCAAAGCGACAACGGCTTGCTTCACATGCGGCTCGGACAGGGCGTTCCCCGCCTTTTCTTCCGCCGCGTAGTGCGCCCAGGCGGCAACGCCTTCCGCCCAAGCGGCGCGTCCGCCGCATTGATGCAAAGCGTACCAGAGCGTACGGTCCAAAGGCCGCAGCCAGAGATACTGTGAGGGAGCCAGGACGCCTTTCCGCCGCGCCCGCGTGAGCAGGGCCGTAAACCACGGCAGTTCATAGGCAGAATGTCGGACAATGAGGCTTTCAGACAGGATTGCCTCATGCTTGGTAAACACTGTCACCAAGCGTGCATGGAAATCCTCGGCGGTCATAACAGGGCAGTCCTGGACGCCATCCTTTTCCGTATAGGCGCGGGAAAGCTCATCCAGAATACCGATGCTCTCTTTTTTGTCCCCGCCCGCGTAGGCCGCAAAGGCGGCGGCAAGGGCCTTGCGCCCCGGCGTGAAGGCCGGGAAGCCGGCGAAGGCCGGGCCGAGTTGCTCACCCAGGACGACAAGCGCCTTGTCCTCATCCAGCCGGGCGCGGCCGTAGGCCGGCAGGTCCGCACGGCCGAGGCCGTGCCGCAATACCTGCTCCGGCGCAAAGGCCGCGCCGTTTTCATCAAGCAGCAGGCCATGCTCCACAGCAAACTGGAGCGGGCTGCGGGCAATGCGCCAGAGGCCGGCATCATACGAATCCGGGTCAAGAAGCTCTTTGCCGCGCCCCACAATCGGACCCAGGCAGGCAAAGGATTCGGCGTTGTTCCGGAGCAGGCTTTCCATGTTCAGACGCCGCACAAGACCGCTCAACCGTCCTCCCAGGAAGACGGAGGCCGCGGCGAACAGACCCAGGAACAATACGAACGGCCAGCGTATCCATTTGCCGGTATAGCGCAGGATATTTTGCGTCTGTTCCCAGGTAAGGTCCGCAGGATCAAGGCCGGTAATATACACCCAGGCTTTTTGCGCTTCGGCCGAAAACGGCACGAACACCTTGAGCTGGAACTTGGCCAGGGCAAGCAGCGCTCCGTTGACGGTCCCGGCCCGCGCCGCATACCACGCGGGCACAACGACGCAGAGCATGAGGACGAGCGCGAAAAAAACCAAGGCAACGCCGCTCTGGTTGTCTCCGTCACGGGTCATCGGACGGCCTCCGCACCGGTGCCCGGCATAAGGGAGGCTTCGGCAGCGCCCAAGCGTGTCAGGTGTTTTCTCACCTTGTCTATATAGGCGTCGCGTAAATCCGGCGTACGGGAATGATACGCGCCTAATGCCGTCCAAATGTCGCCCGTGCGCTCAAATTCACGGCGCAAAACCCAGGCGGCGGCGCGGGCGTTGACGCAGCCGTCGCGCAGCACGGCCTCGGCGTTGAAGCCCCGCCGCAGCAAGGCGTTGATATGCACCGTGTTGACCTGAAAGGCCCCCAAATCCCACGTCCCGTTCGCATTGCGTCGGGCTTCGCCTGTCCTGCCGTTTTCAGCAGCGAGAATGCCGAACAGCGCCGCGAGCGGCAGGCCATACTCCCGTGCGGCATCCGCCACGCAATCCGCCGTCAGCGGGTGTACAGGAGGCAACGCTACCCGTGGACGGTCCGCCGCAAAAGCCGCGTCCAAGGTCAGGCACAGCAGCACGATAAGGACAACGGCAAGGCCGACGCCCAACGAAATGACCAACGGGAAGATGAGCTTTCTCATTTGAGTTTTCCCGTAATCATGCCCGCAAGGTCTTTCCCGCTGCCCGACACCTGAAAGGGATTGTTGCCGCCTATGTCGGGTATGGAGGATTTGACCTCGCTCAACACCTCGTTCATCTTGTCCTGAATCAGCGAGTCCACTTGTTTGCACATGCCGTCCACAATCTGATCCATGCCCGGCAGCGACACGCCGAGCGTAAAAGCGTCGCCGATGCTTCCGATGCCGCCCAGGCAATCCGCCAAAGGCCCGCGTGTTTCTTCGGGATCGGGCATCATGGTGTTGGCGGATTCTTTCACCTTGGCGTTGCGCTCCTGCACGGCCTTGTCGGCGGCGCTCTGCGCGTCGGGGCAGGAGCCGGAGAAGCACGGCGCGGCATACAGCATCACGAGAACGGCCGTCAGCAGTGTTTTTACATAGGCATTTTTCATTTTTTCTTGCCTCCGAAATCCGGTTTGCCGTCCTTTTCCTGGTAAAGCTGTTTACAACCGGGGTACCCGGAGCAGCCGAAGAAAGGGCCTTTGGCGCTTTCCCGGCGCACGAGCGGTTTGCCGCAGGACTTGCATTTGTATTTTGTCGGTTCCGGCTTTTTGCGGGCTTCGCCGGGTTTGCCGTCTTCATTCGGATAGGAAGCGTTGCATTTCCGATCCGGGCAACTGAAGAAGTCATATTCTCCGGAGCCGTCTTTGCGTTGTCCTTTCATGTGAACAAGCGGCTTGCCGCAGACGGTGCAGGTAAACGCCGTTGTTTCCGGCTCCCGCCGCGTCCGCTCCGCTGCAACGCCGTAACGTGAGGCAAAGGCTTCGAGCTCCTTTTGCAGCCGCTTATAGGCGTTGCCGAG
>JAISWB010000025.1 GCA_031271265.1 Desulfovibrio sp.
GTAAACATCGGCCGTAAGGCCGATGCGCCGCAAAGCGGCGTGAGTCAGCCGAAAACCACGCTTTTCGGCTGACGATCCTGCGGTAAAAAGTTTACTTTTTAACGCATATATCAGTAGAATTGCTGCGAAGCCGGAACTGTGGTTGCCTTTTTTCCGGCTTGCCGCTATAATTTTCGCCGTATTTCCGGGCCGTAGTGTCATGCCGTTCGCAGGATGTCATGACACCGGACGCCGGGCGAAGCCGGGCGCGCCCGCCGCAGGCGGCGTGAGCAAAGCAAAAACCGCCTTTTTCGCTTTGCGGTCTTCACGCCTGTTACGACAGTACAGGCGTGACATCTCAGGAGAGCCCGCAGTCCCTTACCCGGCGTGACGGGGTTTGCCGTGCTTGTCTTTGCGGGCAGGCGCCGGCAGGCGTCGGTGAACCGGCTGTTTTCGAGTGAGGCTATGCGTACCGGTCACGTCAAGTCCTCCGGCGATGCCGCGGCGGCTTTCGTTGAACCCGCAGGCGCGGGCGGCGGGGTTCGTCCCAAGCCTTCGCGGCGTTATCTGCGTCCGGCCTCCATGATCGGCACGGCGCCGGCGTTGGATATTGTCTTTGAGCAGATCGCCCAGGTCGCCCCTTCGACGACAACCGTGCTCCTGCGCGGCGAAAGCGGCACCGGCAAGGAGCTGGTGGCGGGGGCCATACACGATGCCGGTCCGCGAGCGTCCGGTCCCTTTGTTTCCATCAACTGCGCGGCCATCCCGGAAAGCCTGATAGAGAGCGAACTCTTCGGCCACGAGCGCGGAGCCTTCACAGGCGCGGTGGCCGTGCGCAAAGGCCGCTTTGAGCTGGCCCAGGGCGGCACCTTGTTTCTGGACGAAGTCGGCGACCTTTCCCTGCTGACCCAGGCCAAGCTCCTGCGCGTCATCCAGGAACGCACTTTCGAGCGGCTCGGCGGATTGACGGTACACAAGGCAGATGCCCGCATCATCGCGGCAACCAATAAGGGGCTGGAAGAAATGGTGGAGCAGGGGCTGTTCCGCCGCGACCTCTATTACCGCCTCAACGTCTTTCCCATCCATCTGCCCCCTCTGCGCGAACGTCTGCACGACATACTGCCTCTGGCCGACCATTTTGCCAAACGTTTCGCAGCCAAGCACAACAAGAACAATGTGCGCCTGTCGCCCGCGCTGTCCCCTCTGCTGCACGCCCACAACTGGCCGGGCAACATCAGGGAACTGGAAAACGTCATGGAAAGGGCGGTATTGCTTGTCAATCCCGATGGTTGCGTCATGCCCGAGCATCTGCCCCTGGACATACAGCGCGCCGGTCGTGGGCCTGCCTGCATCCCCCCGGCCCCCGGCCCTGCAGGCGGCGACGCGGCCGACGATGTAGGCGGGCCGACCCTGCAGGAAAAATTGGACCGCCTGGAACTGTCCTGTATCGTTGAAGCCTTGGAAAACGAACGGGGCCATATACGGCGCGCAGCGGCATCCCTCGGCCTGACCGAGCGCGTCATGAGCCTGAGAATGGCCAAATACAATTTAACCTATAAGGATTACAGGCAGAAACAATGACACTGCCGCGCATCCGGGGAATCGGTACCGTATGATTTCTGCCCGTTGCAGGGCCGTTCTGGCAGCGGCTTCGGCTTCCGTTCCGGAAGTTGCCGCCGCGCCGGCGAACCGGCGTTTGGACTTGGCCTCCCTGTACGGCAGGGATGTGCTAGACATGCGCGCCATGCGCGGGTTCCTGCCCGGCGAGGTGTTTGAACAGCTCGACAAGGTCGTCAAGGAGGGCGCGCAACTGCCCGCGGAAATCGCGGGGGTGATTGCCAACGCCATGAAGGATTGGGCCGTTGCCCGCGGGGCGACCCATTACACCCACTGGTTCCATCCCATGACCGGATTGACGGCGGAAAAACACGACGCCTTCATGACCCTCGCGGCCGACGGGCAGGTGCTCAACGAGTTTTCCGGCCGGAACTTGATCAGCGGCGAACCCGACGCCTCCTCGTTCCCCTCGGGCGGTTTGCGGTCCACTTTTGAAGCCCGCGGCTATACGGCGTGGGATCCCACTTCGCCGGTCTTCATTCTTGACGGGCCTGCCGGCGCCACGCTGCATATCCCGACTATATTCTACGCCTATACCGGCGAAGCCCTGGACCGCAAAACGCCGTTGCTGCGTTCCCTTGCCGCGCTTTCGCGCCATGCTCTGCGTATCCTGCGTCTTTTCGGCAACACCGGCGCCGTATACGTGCGGGCCATGGTCGGGGCGGAACAGGAATTTTTCCTGGTGGACAGGCGGCTGGCCGCTTTGCGCCCGGACATCATGCTCTGCGGACGGACGCTGATGGGGGCGCTCTCGCCCAAGGGGCAGGAGATGGAGGACCATTACTTCGGCGCCATGCCTTCCCGCGTCATGGCTTTTATGCAGGATGTGGAAATGCGTCTTGTCACCCTCGGCATCCCCTGCCGGACGCGGCACAACGAGGTCGCGCCCGGACAATTTGAAATGGCTCCTCAGCACGAGGAAGCCAACATCGCCGTGGACCACAACATGCTGGTCATGAACATGTTACGCCACACGGCCGCCGCGCACGGTCTTGTCTGCCTGCTGCACGAAAAACCGTTTATGGGCGTCAACGGCAGCGGCAAACACAACAACTGGTCCCTGCGCGATTCCGACGGCAACAATCTGCTAAGCCCCGGCGCGACCCCGCATACCGATGCTCAATTCCTCATTTTCCTGGCCGCCGTGCTGCGGGCCGTGCACAAGCATTCCACGGTGCTGCGACTGGGCGTGATCGGCGCGGGCAACGACCACCGCCTGGGCGCCGGAGAGGCCCCGCCCTCCATTTTCTCCGTGTACCTCGGGGAACAGCTTACCGCTGTCATCGACAGTCTGGCCCGCGGCGCCTCCGGCAAAACCCGGCAAAAGAACACTCTGGAAATAGGGGTGTCCACCCTGCCGCCCCTGCGCCGGGATTATGCCGACCGCAACCGCACCAGCCCCTTCGCCTTTACCGGGAACAAATTTGAATTCCGGGCCGTCGGCGCAGCGCAGTCCCTCGCCCCGGCCAACATCGCCCTGAACACGGCCGTGGCGGGCGCTCTGGACGAAATCGCCACCAGTATCGAGGCAGGCGTCTGCGAAGGCACCCCTTTGAATACGGCCGTGCAGGAGCAGCTTACCCTGCTGTTTCGGGAGCACATGCCCGTTGTCTTCAACGGTAACAACTACGCGCGCGAATGGAAGGAAGAGGCTGCCCGGCGCGGTCTGCCGGATATGTCCGGCACTGTTGAAGTCCTCGAACACTACAGCGACCCCCAGGTCATGGACCTGTTCATGCGGCACGGCGTGCTCAGCGAACGTGAGTTGCTGGCCCGACAGGAAATACTTCTGGACGGTTATTCCAGAACCGTTTCCGTTGAAGCGGGGCTGACCGCCCGCATAGGCCGGACGTCCATATTGCCGGTTGCGTTGAACGCTCAGGCAGCGGCCGCGGAACTGGCGTGGAAAACTGCTGCCGTCACGGGCCGGCAGGCCGAAGAATTGCCCGAATACAGGCGGTTTACCGAGATCCGCGATGGGGCCGTACGCCTCGGCGAAGCTCTGGATGCGCTGGACGCGGCCCGGCGCAGGCTGAACGACGATACGGAAACGCTGGTGCATGCCCGCACCGCGCGCGATCTGGTTATCCCGGCCATGAACCGCTGCCGCAAATACATTGATACCCTGGAAGTACTGCTCGACGATGCGGAATGGCCTCTGCCCACATACGCGGAACTGCTCTGGGTCCGCTGAGAACGATGCCTGATGATTCAGCTTTTTTTGGTGTTATGCGGCTCACGGCTGGTCCGTGAACACTGCTGGATGCTTTTTTCGCTCGGCGCGTTATGGCTGTTCATCGGGGGCTTTCTTTTTCTGGACGCCCTGGACGGCTCCCTCGTGTTCCCCATCACGTATTATACGCTTCCCCTGGCTTTTGACGGCGCATGGGCGTTCGTGTCCTTGCCTTCCCGCCTGAGGGGCGGCAGGGTTATGTGCCTGATGAAGGGGACGGCATGCCTGCTTGTGATCCTGCTGATTCTTTTTGTGCCCGCCGGGTACAGCGGCATGATCGTCGGCTTTTTGGGCGGGTTGTTTTTGTGTTTCGACGCTTTGTGGCGGGGAGCAAGCGCCTGGGTGGTGCGCTATGACGGTTGGCTGTGCGGATTGCTTCTCGCCGCTTTGGAACTTCCGTTCGGGATCTGGTCGTTTGTGCCCTGGCCCACAGCCTGGGAAGGCCGGGTGGGAATAGACGTCGGCACGCTGCTTCTTATGTCGGCGTTTACCGTATGCGCGCAGGCTCTGCGCATCCGTTGCCTGCCGCCCGGCGTGTCCGTGCTTTCCGCTTTGCACCGCGGAGAAAAGTCGCTTCTTGTCGGCCTCGGCGCCGAGGAACCCGGCACACGGGAAACGGCGATTGTCCACATCTGGACGCCTACCGGGTCCATGGTGCCCGTACACCGCGGCGTAAGCCGCTACCTGGCGGCCGTGGACAGAAACGGCGTCGTTTCCACCGGGCACGCGGCCCTTGAGCTTACGCCGGACGTGTACATAAGCCATTACCCCGCCGTGGAGATCGACCGCTCGGGAGCGGAGTTTGCCGGGATTTTGCGCGCCGGGCCGGACAACAACGTGCCGGGTTTGTTCCAGCCGAGCTATGCCGAGGAAAGCGCCGAATGGTGTCCCTCCACCGTGCGCGTGGCGTTGCCGGGCCTTAACGGCCGCGGCGTCAGGCGTTTTCAGCAGGAATACTGCGCGGATACGACATACAATCTCACCGGCCGCAACTGTGCGTCCGCCGTAGCCAAGGCCCTGGACGTCGGCCTGGACGGGTTGTTCGCCGACAAGGTCCGCTCACCCCTTTTTCTGCTGCGCCTTATTCTGTCACCCGAACTTCGGGTGGCAGGTTTCTTGCGCCTCAGGGCCGCAGCCATGACCTGGTCACCGGGCATCGTTCTGGATTACGCGCGGGCCTTGCGGCATCTCATCATCGCACTGGGAGTAGCCCCCGGCGAAGCGGGGACGGACAAGGCTCCCGTGATGTCGACGAAACATGGAGCTGCAGTCGGGCAGAGTACGAAGGCGATCGGCAAGGCTGTCGCGGCACCTATGGAACATGTGGATGCAGCCGAATGAAGTCCGAAAGAAATCGGCAAAGTTCCTGCGATGCCGGCAGAACACGGGAGGCGGCCGTGACGACATCTACCACGGATCCGGATGCGACAACGCCTGCCACAGTTCAGGCTGCGGCAACTCCTCCCGCAGCACCGGCCGGTCCTGCTCATCTTGCCGCGCGAGCCGCCGTAGTCGCGACGGCGGCGGTCTTCGGACTCACCTACAGCCTGAGCGCAGCGCTCATAGCCATCGACCTGGCGGGCATGGGCTTCAGCGAAACCGTAATAGGCGCGAACGCCTCCATGCACGCCGTGGGCGTTCTGATCACGGCCTTTCTTCTGCCCCGCGCGGCCGCACTGTTGGGCATGCGCCGTGCCGTGCTGACAGGGCTTGCCCTTTCCGCCGCGGTACTTCTGCTCTTTCCCCTCATGCCCGATTTCCGGTTGTGGTTTCCCTTGCGCATCCTGCTCGGGGCCGCCTCGGAAACGCTGTTCGTGCTGTCGGAAACCTGGTTGAACGCCTTGAGTTCCGAGGCAACGCGGGCCAGGGCCATGGCCGTCTATACATCGGTCCTTTCCCTTGGTTTTGCCCTGGGGCCTGTAATTCTTTCTCTCGTCGGCACGGACGGGGCCGCGCCGTATATAACGGGAGCGAGTCTGACCGCGTTCGCCGCCGTGTTCATCATCTCGCCCAAGATACGCGCCCCGGCTGTGGAAAAACCGGCTTACACAAACCCGGTGCGCTTCATGAAACTGTCACCCCCGGCCATGGCCGTCACCGCCCTGAACGCGGCCGTGGAAACGGCGGGTCTGACCTTTCTCGCCCTCTATGCCGTGAATTTGGGCTGGGACGAGCCGCAAGCCACCCGGCTTATGTCCTGCTTAATGGCCGGGGCCATCGTCCTTCAGCTTCCCATAGGATGGCTGGGTGACAAAACGGACCGGCGCAGGCTGCTCATACTGCTGGCGGCGGCCGCGTCTCTCGGGGCGCTTGTTTGGCCGTCGGCGCTTAAAAATCCGCTCGCAACCTACGGGCTGCTCTTTGTCTGGGGCGGCCTTTTCGTCGGCATTTACACGATCATGCTGGCCGTTGTGGGCAGCCGTTTCAGCGGCAGCGAACTTATCGGCCTCTATGCCGCCATGGGCCTTATGTGGGGAGCCGGAGCGCTGCTGGGACCGCTGCTGGCGGGCGGAGCCATGCAGTTGACCCTGCACGGCCTGCCCCTTTTTGTAGCCGCCGCTTGCGGCGCCTTTTGCCTGATGGTCGCGCGGACGGGCAAACGTCTGTAATTCGGTTTCAAATAAAAACTGCGGCTATGCCGTTGCTGTATCCTGTCGTATTCTTCAAATTTCAGGTATTGCTTCACCAAGTAAACATTGCCAAACGGAGATATTATGTTCTTATTCACCCGACAATTTCTTTTTCTTCATCATCGCGTTGTCGCCGTCGAGGGTCGCGCCGGCCGCAGGTTTCTGCCTGTCATTCTGAGCGAAGCGAAGAATCTATCTTGATGCCTTTCAGAAAAAAACGAAGCCGGGAAGATGGATTCTTCGCTTCGCTCAGAATGACCCGTCTCGGCAAAGTTTAAGCGGGGGAGCAATACCTTCAATAATCTCCATCAGTTGTCAACTTTATTCAAATAATATCAATAGTATAACTACTCATAAGGTTTTTGAAAATTCAGATGTCTCCAAGGTCAGTGGAGCAAAATTGGAGCAAATGGAGCAGCGACTATTTTTCATATGGCCCTAAAAACCGCTCCCCGTTAAAATGAATCAGGTGCGTGGGAGCATCTGCTACCCAAACTTCCGTTTCCCAGGCAATCTCTCCAAGGTATCGGGCCATGATCGCGCGGTTGGGAAAGGTAGTCACATAAACGATGCCCGGCCTAGCGCTGGAAAACAGTGCAGCCAGTTCATCATGCCTCTTGCCGTCCACCGGCCCGTGGCTGGTTACGGACTCCACCAGCAATAACCAGTTCTTTTTCTTGTAGTACAGAACAACATCAGGCATCTTTCCGTGGGAATCTATGGTAACTCCCAGGCTGGCGAGCAGCTTTTCATCAAAGTAGCCCCACTTGTCTTCGGTATCGCCAGCATAGACAGGGATGCTTCCCGGCGCAAAACAAGGGGCAAATACTTCAATGATGGCTTTGATAAGTTCACTGTGTGCGCCGGGACTGAGTTCGATCTGCTTTCCGTGCGGCAGCGAAACAGGAATTTTTGCCATATCTCTTTCGCGGGCATACCTTTTTGCCAGACTTTCCTGCTGCCGCAAAAAATCTTTCAATGCTTTCTGCCAACGCTTGCCGCCATAAAGGCATACCAGCGCAAGAGCTTCCGGCGCTATTTGATACACGGCTTTCGGACTGTTCACGGCTCGGCTTGGATCGTCCGGGTTGTAAAGGCTGATACCCGCTGCCATGAACTGATGCATACTCTGGCGGCGAAAGGTTTCGCGGGTGTTGGGAGCGTAGTTCGTTCCGTAGTGTTCCTTTGCCCAATCCATTATTGGTGTGATGCCGATGTAGGGATTTTCCGCCTGGCTCCATTTTTTATCTGGAGTCATATTGCAAAGCGCCAGAAGGCAAAGAGCTGAACGCTCATTCTGTTGCGCCCTCGGCAAGCCCAAGGATTTGAGTATTTCCAGTGCTTCTTCAATCTTTTTTGTTGCGCTCATGCCAGTACATGCTCCAAATGGCGTTCCATAGCTTCTTGAGTCAATTCTTTTTGCCCTTTTGCCCATACGCCAAGTGCAGCGAGATCTTTTAAGGACGGATATGGGAGAGCGCGTAAATCGGTGGCATTGACTTGCGTATGACCGTTAAAACGCCGGAAAAGCGTATCAACAAAACTAGAGTTCAAATAAAGCGCAAGTCCTTGGGCCACGTCTTTATCCAATCCTTCTTTGCGGCAATGAAAAACGTTAAGGTGATTTTCAAAGCCCAGGAATGGCGCGTCAGGAAAATATGCCGGGTCTACAAGATACGCAACAATTCGGCGTTTTTCTTCCTTTGAGGATAATCGCCGGACTATGACATAGTACCCGTTTGGATACAGCCATTTCATTGTTTCCGGGCAACGGGCTATGGCGTTGGGTTTCTTGAAGCCTGCCTTGGGCCATTCTGCCTTGCCGTTAAAGTGTCCTGAATACAGCAACGGCACATCATCATCTTGCGGCATTCCGCGTAAATACTCTTTAAGGCGAAAATCGACAACAGGCCCGGTGGAAACCTCTATCCCCAAAGAGGCCAGAGGAGAGTTCGCCAGGGAGAGCGGCTCGGCTGCATCTTGAGCATCTGGAATATGGATAAATTTTTCCGGGTCCCCTGGCCTGATAATATCTGTAACGTGATATGACGCTATGGAATAATCATTCATATCGCCATTGGTCGAGGTGGAGATGCAGATATCAGCTTGCTCCGCGTCCCGTTCAAGTTTGATGATGACGTTTTCCTGCAATACCTTGTCGGCCTTGAACGCATCCGTTCTGGACGTGAAAAGATGGATATGCCGGATAGCAGTATGGCGCAAGATGAATTCTCTAAATGGCTTGTAATACGGACCGTTACAAAAGCTGCGCGGGATAATGGCAACCAGCGTCCCCCGAGGTTGCAGCAAGGCAACAGCAAGCGCGACAAAGGCCGTATACAGGTTAACGGCCTCAATGCCGACATCACGTAAAAGTGCTCTGTGCAGGGAACCGCTGTTTATTTTTTTATAGGGCGGATTGAGTATTGCATGTGTGAAAGGGCGTTGTTTTCGCAGAACAAGCATAGTTGCATGCTCAATGAAATCTGTGTGGCAAATATGTCGTTCAACAGACAGCGCCCTAAATGTATTGGCCGTGTTCTCTTCCAACTTTTGCACCATTGCGGCGTCAAACTCGAATAACGAGACTTCTCCAGAAGGAAAAGGACTGTCGCTACTCCTCAAAGCATCCAAGAAAGCGCAAGTAAGGCTCCCTTCTCCCGCCCCCGCATCAAGTAGATGGAATCCGTCATGGGCTTTCGGGAAGAGAGAAGCCATAAATGCCGCAATATTTGAGGACGTCATATACTGGCCCAAGGCGGCCTTGCCCATGGGCCTGCCAGCCGGGTTGTCTTTTTTTATAGGAGTTTCAAATAATTGAAGCATTTTGAATCCTTAGGCAAATCTTGCATAGAGCATAGTAGCTTGCCTTGTGGATGTTCGCAAGTTTCAATCTCCCGCCAGCACCAGAGGCTTTAATGCCAAGGTTATACTTGGATTTTCCATTTGAATATTTTCACGGAATAAATTACTGATATCCGCATTGAAAAGTAAACTTTTTCCTGCGGAGGATCGTCAGCCGAAAAGCGTGATTTCCGGCTGACTCACGCCGCGGCGCGGCGACATCAGCCTAACGGCCGCTGTTCAGATTTCCATGCGGAAATCTGTAGTAGTTGTGGTTGCCGCAAAACATGCGACAAGCGGAGGGATGGCAGAGCGGCTGATTGCGGTGGTCTTGGAACGCCTCCTACAGGAGACCGTGCAGGGGGCCTCCCGGCGCGGCCCAGGCGTCCAGGCGTTTCTGCACGTCGGGGTCTTCTTCCAGGGGCGGCGCGTGAAAGGCCTTGCTCCTTGCGTCTATAATCAGCGGAGCCGAGCAGCCCCAGTGTTTGCAGTGCGTGAACGCTCCCGCTCCGTACAGGTCGGTCGCCGGGTCCGAGCGGGTAAAGGTAGTCCACAGAAAATTGTCCATCGACGCGCAGACAAAGTCCGGGTCGTCCGCCGCCACCAGCAACGCCGTTTGCGGTTTATCCCCGGCGTCCGCCGTTTCCCGCGCCGTGCCCGATGTTGTGTTGATCGCTGCGGCAAGGCGCAGCATTGCCTCGTCCGCGGAGTCACGCGCCGCCGCATGCGCAGGCCCCCGGCAGACGACGATGCCCGGCGCGAAAAGTCGCGCGCCGGTAAACGGTTCGGGCAGCGAGAAGTCCGCGGGCATTTCCACGGCCAGGGCGCGCTTGGGTCGCCCGGCCGCCGCCCAGACCAGTTTCGATCCCTGGTTCAGGCTGATGCCGCTGTAGTCCAGGGTATCCATGGTGGTGCGGGTGACGAAGTGCAGGTCGCGGGAAAAATCCGTGCGCCGGAGCATGTGGGCCAGAAAGCCCGGCACATCGCGGGTCGAAAGTCGTTCATCGTCTTCTTTCGCGGCGATCAGCAGGTATTTGGCAAGGCTGGTCTGCGTATTCCCAAGCAGGGAAAAGGCGCAGGTCAGCAGTTCCTGCGGAACGCGTCCGTTTCCTTCCGCCCGGGTTTTGCTTTCGTCCGCAAAAGCGGCAAAGGGCATGTAGCGCTCGCTGCCGACGGCCAGCAGCAGGGGATGCACCCCGGCGGCATCGACGGCATGCACTTCATGGACTCCGGAAAACACCGCAGGCGTCAGCTCCGAGGTCAGTTCGTGGATGAAGTCCCCGAAGACCGAGTCCTCCTGCGGCGGCCGGCCGACCGAAGTAAAGGGCCACACGGCGTCCGGCCGGTGGTACACGGCATCGACGCGCAGCACGGGAAAGTCGTGCGCAAGGCTGTAATAGCCCAGATGGTCTCCGAAAGGGCCTTCACGCTTGAGCGGCGACCTGCCCCCGGCGCACTCCACATGCCCGCAGATGCAGAAATCCGCTTCGGCGGGAATGGGCAGGGCGGAAAACCCGGCTTCGGGCATGATGTAGGACAACGGGCGGCCGGCCAAAATTCCGGCGGCGCAGAGTTCGGGGATGCCTTCGGGCAAGGGCAGGACGGCGGCCATGGCCAGAGCGGGCGGGCCGCCGACGCTCACGTTGACCGGCAGGTCGCGGCCGCGTTTCAGGGCTTCCATGTGGTGCGGGCCTATGCCCCTGTGTATCTGGTAATGCAGGCCGGCTTCCTTGTCCGGCGCATAGTCGCCGCCGCTGATCTGCACCCTGTACATGCCCAGGTTGGAAGCGAAAAAGCCGGGTTTCGCGGGATGTTCGCTGTAAACCTGAGGCAGGGTCACATAGGCCCCGCCGTCCAGGGGCCGGGAAACGACCTGCGGCAGATCGGAGAGTCTTGCGCGTTTTGCCGTTGCGGGTCCGGAGCGCACGCGGCGCGGCAGCGCGCGCGCGAGAATGCCGGGCAGTCGCGCCCAATTCCCCGGTTTTTTGAGAAAATCCCGTGGATCGGCGCGCAGCTTGAGCAAGAGCTCAATGTCGCGGAGACCGTCTCGAAAGATGTAACGCATGCGTTCACGGGTGCCGAAAAGATTGGCGACTGCCGGAAAGGCGCAACCCTTCACCCGGCTGAAAAGCAGGGCCGGCGCCGAAGCGCGGAAAGCGCGGCGCTGCAGGGCCGCGAGTTCAAGGTAAGGGTCGGGTTCCAGGGAATCTATGCGCTTCAGGTGCCCGGCGGTCTCCAGGTCCCGAAGACACTCCTGCATGTTGCGGTAGGCCATCTGTTCCTCCCGGATCGACCATGGCGGAACTTTTCCCGCAATGCAAGCCGAACCGTGAGGATTCCGGTCCGACTACCGTGAGCCTTTTTTCCGGCGGAGCGACGTGACGGTTTCCCCGCCGATGCCCCAATTGTCCATTTCTACCTCATCAATAACGACTACGGTTGTTGCGGGATTTTTATTCAAAACTCTTTTCAGCAGTTCTGTGACTCCTGTAATAAGTTCCACTTTCTGCTCTTGCGTAGGTGCTTCACTTCCGCCTGTAACTTTGATATTGACGTAAGGCATAGGTCATCCTTAATATTATATTGTTTAAATTGGCGATTCCCGGCAAATTCTTTCTTCACAGGGTATAGTTTCAGTCGTAAAGTGAACATAAAAATCCGGGTAGCCGGGAACAGGCAGCCAGTAAACGCGGAATACCCCATCGTCACTGCGGACTTCCTTGTGTAAGGCCGTCTGATCCTTGAGCACCCGATTGGCAAGGCATCCCCTGTGCCGGTCGGGAGAGTCCCATTTGGCACAGTTCATACCCGGTTTCCTTCCGCCGGCGCGGCAAGCTTCATTCACGGCTATAACAGTTCGGCTTTTGTGAACCAGGGACGCGGGGGCGGGGTATGTGCCCCACATCAAGGTGAACGCTTCCGTCAGCTTTGGATCTGCGTTTATATCAATTCTCATATTATCTCCTTTCGAAGCCGTTTTCAAGAGGTATACCCTGAATCCGTAGCGATGAATACCTCATAAAGACGAGATCAGGGTTTTATTTCAGCTATAAACGCACACATGGCAGTGTTATAGTCTGGTATTCGCAAACGCCATTACGGATTCAGGGTATACCCCCTCTGCCCCGGCAATGGCAAGCGGAGAAAATGAAAAGGCCGGGAGGTTAGTCCAGGCCTGAGAGTTACTGTTTTCTATCCAACCTGCCGTCACCAAAAAAGCCGCGGCCGAAGGGCGGCAGCAGGGGAAAACTAAACCCCTTGCCGACAGGGGCTACGACAGCGATGCAATCATCGAGGAAACGCAGGCTGTGGGGATGGAAGCAGTGATTCCTCCAAAGAAAAACCGTAAAAACCCGCGCGCGTACGATAGATATCTGTATCGCCTCCGGCATCTGGTGGAAAACGCCTTTTTGCATTTGAAGCGTTGGCGCGGTATTGCCACCCGATATGCCAAGAACAGCTCTTCTTTTCTTGCGGCAGTTCAAACCGACCTGCCGCCGTTGATACCCGCTATGGTGTGCGGTTCGGAATATCCGCCGAGTTCCAGAGCCTTCTTGATAACAGGCGTAAAGTCTTTGTCCTCGCCAATATGGAGACAGCCCCAAGCGCGTAATCATTGAGCCACAAGGCTTTGCGGTTCACACCTACCACTAAAATCCCCCCTGTTTGGCGCATGTTTGGCACACAGGTTGGCACATGCGTTTACCATGCCGCCGCCCGCGTCTGCGCCTGCGCCGCAGCCTTCGGCGTCACCTTCTTATTCCCGCTGTTCTCGCGCTTCCGCGCCGTCACCCGCCGCTGGACATCCTCCAACTTGATCACCATGCTCGGTTTCCCTTCGGCGCGTTTCTCGGTGTTCCACGCCTCTATATCCTTCCTCACGGCCACTTTCGCCGCCGTATCCCCCTGCTCCTGAGCTTTCAGCGTCTGCACCGTAAATTGGTCAATCTTGTCTGATCTCACCTGCTCCCGCCGCTTGTCGGCCATGTAGGCATCCCAACTTTTCGTAGCAGAGACGGGCGGGAATCCGAGAGCTTTCAACCCTGCCTCCGTGCCGGAAATTTTCCGAGCGCCCTGTCCTCCGGGATCATTGATAGGACGGCCCTTCATGCTCGTCTGCCCCTCTGTGTACAGGCGCCATGCCTGCAAACCGTTTTTCAAGGCAACCGGAGAGGCTTCCTCCACCATCCGATACCAGTTCTGGTTTTTCTTGGCGTCCATTATTCTGGTTGTTTTGTTCACCAGCAGGTCATATGGGATACCGATCATGTCACCAATGATGTCCGCAATAGTTTCTTTCAGCGTCCCGCCTTTTCTGATGCCATGCGTTGCAGGCGTTTCCATTTTCAGCGATCCGCCGACGTACATCCCGCCGAGCGTCGGCATTCCGTACACAGCGATATCACGCAGCCAGTCCTGTTTCGGCAGGGCCTTCCGGATCGTCTCCGTCCAATCGTCGTCGTCATCCGTTGCCGCCTGCACAAGCGCCTGCATCGTCGCGTAGAAAGGAATCGCCGTAAGCCCGCCGATGGCAATCGTGGCCCCGATGCTCTTTGCGACAAACTTTCGTCCTTCCGTTCCCTGTGAAGCCAGCGCCCACGCCCACATGCGGAGCATGTTGTGAGTGAAGGTGCGGAACGTGTACGCAGAAGCAATCCCACGCCCGGCTGCATTACTGCGGAGGAACTCAGGAGTGTTCGATTTTCCGTAGACAAAATGCGCGTCGCGGACGACTTCGGAGGCGAATTTCTTCGCCGTCTCGTAGTCGGCCTTCATAGTTGTCCCCATACCCAATCTTTTCCGTGCAGCAGGCTTCAAATTCCCTTTACGCGCAAGCTGATAGGCGGCAAGAGCAAGCGAGGCCCGGTTGAACCGCTCAACGGCGCTCATCGGCATCCCCAGGACTTTCGTAAATTTATTCCAGATATTCCCCCCGATTCCGCGGAGCTGGCCGCGGACTTCTTCCATGTAGGCATCCGAGATCACCGCCTCGCCGTACAGTTCATCAATCAGCCGAGCCTCATCCGCCGTTAGGCTCCCCGTCTTGCCGGTGGCCTGCCTTATCAGCGCGTCCCCGGCGGACTTTATCCATGACAATGCAGACCCGTTCGCGTCCATGCTCAGGCGCGGCACGCCGACAACAATGTTCTGCGTGGCGTTCACCATCGCGGTCTTAATGCTTCCGCCGAGGTACCACGCAAAGGCGACGGCCTTGATGTTCCCGGTCATGCGGTCCAGTCGGTCACTATTTCTCAGCATATCTTTGACGTACTGTTGCGCGTAGGCCCACAGATTCGGCTGTGACTTGGCATTGATGTCGCCCAGGGCGCGAGTCAAATCCCGCGACGCTTCCATTTTCGTCAACCAGCCGGTCAGCCCGGCCTTGTAGTCGTACAGGATTTTAAGGATGTCCTCCGTCTCGTGTCCCGGTATGCCCTTGCGCCCGATGTAATGGGAGCCGAACCCGCGCGCCTTCAGAACGTCGGCGCTGCCGGCTTTCAGCGTATCTATTACGTCTTTGCGGTGCGCCGGGTCTTTGATTCCCGCAGCAGCGGCCAAGATAATCTGCTCCATTGCTTCGGTGTCAATCGGAGCGCCAAGAGCTTCTTCCGGCAACCGCGTATTCTCGCCGACGCTCCATTCCGCATCCGGGAAATTCCCGGCCTGCTCTCGTGCCACCTCGTCAGCATATGCCTTGAGCTGGTTCCTTTTGAGCGACTTCACCGGCATGGTGACAGGTAGGTCAAAGTGCTTACGGTATACAACTTCTCCGTTGACCTTTGCCTGCACATAATAATCTCCGTAGCGATGGTGTGGAAAATAGTTTTGCTGATGCCCGATAGCCATACGATACTTGTCGATGTCGGTATCATTAAGTTCGCGCATTTCCGCCATACGGTTATAGGCAAGCAGCAAGTCATTATCGAGGCTGCTGCGGATTTGTTCGACAAGTTCTTTTGCTTTGTCTGAACCTTTCTGTTTGCTCAACCAGGCGCGATATGCCGTTCTGTACGCCGGATTAACTTTGAGCTTTGTCCGTCCGCTTTCCAGTTTCCCATCAGGCAGGAACTTTTCTATATCTTTAAGCTCCGGAATATCCTTCCCCTCATGCTCCCATATAATCCGATTGGCGTCCGCCATGTCCTCTTTGGAAAGAGTTTTCGCGCTTTTACCGAACAACAGAGAAACTTCTTTCAATGACTTCTCAAGCATAGCCGAGCGTTCATCCATGCGTTTCAACTGTCGGTCGTACACTTTGGCGAAGGCAGGGAAATTCTTCGCTATCCAGTGCGGCAGAGAGGACAACCGTTCCCACAAGCCGAGGTCTTCCTTGTCCAGAAAGACGCGAATCTGCGGAGATGCCGCCGCCGATGCGGCGTTGGACGGCTTTATGCCGAGGATTGTTTTCAAAGAGGCAAGGGGGGCCTCGAACCCGTATGCTTCTGCGTCAAACGGTGCCTTTCTCGGAAGATCGGCAAGCCCGTGTTCCGCATTTATGTCCGCGACTTCTGCATCAGACAGTATCCTGTTTACCCGCATTGCCCCAGATATGATCCAGTTCCCGGTCATGTTCGGGTTCGTCTTGTACCTGTACAGGCCGTCTTCGGGGATACTGTCGGTGATGTGCGCGGTTCGGGGGATTTTTTGACCGCTCTTGCTACGCTGCGCACGCCTGTCCGCTTCAGCCTGCCAGTCAACGTCATGGGCAACTTCAACTTCAGCCCATACCTGATCTTCCTGTCTGTACGACGGAGCGGTATCTCCCGGTTCCTTTCCGCCGATATGCGTTGCCATCGGTACGTCGCCGGCGTGCCACCCCGGACGCATGGCCAACGGGCCGAGTTTGCTTTTTACCTTGCCGTCCGCCGCCTGTTCTCCAATTTCGGCGTCGTGCCACACGCCGAGTTCGACGGCTTCATTCCGCCCTACATAGAGCGGGAAAAGCTTGCCCGGCGCGTCTTTTCGTACCCGAAACAGCTTATACGCAATTTTCGTTTTCTTCGGATCGGGCCTAGTGCGGAGGGAAAAAGCAGGGTCGGCAGCAGTTCTTCCCTCTCCGCCCCCCGCAGTTCCTTCAAACACATGCCTGCCGAGCGTCCTGAGCAAGCGGTCAATTTCCTTTGTTCCCATTCTTCCGTTGCGCCCGGTAGCCGCGGATACGATCCGTTGCCATGCCTCACGCAGCGCAGCGATAAACCGCCGCCACCATGTAGCTTCCTGCCCGGTCAACTCCCCGATACTCGCCTTTTCGGCCAGATTCGCAAGGTATTCTTCCATCACCTTGTGCCTGGCCTCCATGTTCGAGCGCGGGTCCAGTTCGTACCGTTCGGCAATCTCTCTGATCATCGCATTGCCCATGCCGCCTTGGCTGTCCCATAAGCGATTCAGTAGGCGGGACAATTCGCCTTTCCGGAAAAGGCTCCGAAGCCCGTGGTGTACAAGGTTTTCATGCAGCCAGACTTCGACGGCGCGTTCTCCGGATGCCAGATTTTCCGTCACCAGATACACGGTATCCGTGCCCGGATCGTATACCCCTTCCAGGGCGCTCTCGCGCCCTTTGAAGCGCTGTTTTATGTGCGTCGGTAGTTCCGCAAAGGAACGCACGATTTTTGTCTCTGCTGCCCTCGTGGCGAGTTTCTGGACTTTCTCCACCGCGCTCGTGATTCGTGTGTGCCGGACGGAGCGAGAGCCGATTGTCGGGCCGGGGGGAGGCATGTGTTCGCCGGCGGGAGAAAGAGACGCCAGCGGGTCTTCGCCCTTCACGATGTCCCGCGCAACGTCCGTATTCACGTCCGTCACAAAGCCGCGCCCTTGCTGCTCCAGGACATCCATAATGCGGCGCAAAGTCCTCTCGTCAAGGTTTCGCAAAACCATTGATTGTCCGACCTTGAAGAAGTCCTGACCGGCTGCGGCGAGAATAGCTCTGTTGCCGTAATACTGCTGCCCGCGCGCCCTTGCCGCAGGAACGGAGATATTGAAATTGCCGGTATTATTCCGAACAATTACAAAGTCTCTGTCGGAACCTAGCCTGACTATACCGGCATTCGGCTTTACCGTGTTAAGGTACTGCAATGACTGACTGATTGATAAAGCGACGTTGCTTGACGACATAAGTTCTTCAACGCTTGCGCCGCGCATCAACACGCCCAAGCGCGTATTCCCTTCGTTATCAGTGAAAGATATAATTCTTGCGCCGCGGTTCTTTTGTATGAGGGCATCAAACGCGGCAAGTATATTCCCTGTCGCAATTACGACATCTTCTCTTGATTCGCTCTGACCGTTGTCAAACATATTAAAGAGGCCATCCTTAGCTTCACGGTTCAAAGGAGTAACCTCTATTGCGTTTTTGTTTTCCTCATTATCTCGCATTATTTGAGATACAGGGACATCTATTTCACGCCGCGCATCGGCAAGCGCAATGCGTACACTCCAGGCACTCAGCGCCACAGGGTTTTTGCCCCCGCCGGAACGCCTTGAAATAGATGTAACTATCCCCCTGACAATATCCTTTTCGCCAAACGAAACAGATACTTCATTACCTACGCTGTAGAATCTGTAAATATGTCGCAACTTGCTTAACGCGCCTTGCAATTTGCTGTAGAGCGATCCCGCCTTTTCTTCATCCATATCCTCCGTTTGTTTTCTATAATACTTGTTGTTATTTTCAAGAACCTTCTCAAACGGGACAAGCTCTTCTTTACCTTGCCTAATCTTCTCCTTCACTTTCTCAGAAGTAAACGGCTTGCCGATCCGCTTTACGTCATATACACCTAGGTTTGCCCCTTGCGAGAACGGTGAAGCCCCGTTCGCGTCTACCGCCTTAATAAACTCCGTTTCCGAAATTAGTTTTGCATCCAGCGGCAATGATTGCGCTTCAAGGCTATATTGCCCTGCATCCTTTAACTGTTGTATATGGTTTTCGTATTCCATCTCTATCGCCGCATAAACTTCCTCCTGTAAATCTAACGGGAGAAGAGGAATACGCCCTGTTAATTGCGCGATGGTTATTTGCCTACTATCCCCAAGTCCCATCCTGCTAATAAGCTCAGGGTTCTCCCCCAAAACCATGTTCACAATTTCGTCACCATATTCATTCATAAAATCAACAGTATCTTTGAAACTGGTATCAGACTTGCCGGATGCCGTCGTGTTGGCATTCAGGCTTGCCATCTTTTTTGCAAGAACAGCCGCAGGGCGCTTTTCAATAGGAAGGTCGGAGAACAGCAGTTCATATTCCGGAAGGTTGACCTGCCCCGTCCTGAACACCCTGCCAAGAGTTTGGACAAACGTGTTGATGTCCAGCGCGGCCTGAGAAATGATCATCACACGCTGTTTCTGGTCCTTAAACGTCTTGGACGAATGCAGGCTGATGCCGGTGGACCCGGACGTGTTAATGATCAACGCGTCGATCATACCGTTGTTGAAGTCGTCTGTGGCCTGCTTGTTGATGCCCGCGCCGGTTGTCCGTCTCGCCAAAGTAGAGCCCCCCCCTGAGTAATCGACGATGTACCCTCGCCCGGTTATCTCGCCGGCTTTCACGCCCATTTCGCGGAGCCGGTGAAGGATATGGTCAATAGGGGAGACAGGGAGATCAAGCCTGGATTTTTCTATTATCCCAAGTACGCTATTATAAAGGGCGACGCCTGCCGGCCCAAGTTCTTCGTCAGTAAGCCGCCTTTTGATTTTTATCGGCTTGTTTTTATGGTCTACTGCTCCGGTTTTCTCCGTTATCATGCGTGTTTGTTCAAGGTAATTCTTGAACAAATCAGAGAAAGTTAACCTAAACGCATCTCCAACTTTCAGGTTATGGGCTTCTATAAACGTCTTCATTGGTGCCTCAAGTGTGTTCTGGAGCGCAATAACTACCTTCTTCCCTTGATTTACCTTTTCGGTAGCCGATAGAGCCGTTGCTTCTGCCTTTTGAGCAAGCAGGAACTGCGATATAAGATTGTGCATTATTGAGGAAAAACTGGTCGAAGAAGCTCCCTTATCCCCGGTTGATTGATTCTCACCGGCTGCGCCGCCGAGGTCCGCAAGAGAGTTGTCAATAGACTTAACTACAGCCTCGACATAATCGCTGAAATTCATTATCTGCGTCATTATCTGCGCTGACGCGACAGCATTTTCTTTCGGAACTGCAATAGTTTTCGTGTTGACGTTTACGCCCTGATAACTATGCTCCCGGCGCAGATATTGCCCCGCCTCGGTAAGCATGGACGCTACGACCTGTTGCAGCGGGACGCCACCCTGTTTGATCGTTTCAGGAAGTGATTTAATGTCGTTTACAGCGTCACGAATATCTGTCTTAAAATAGAGAATCATGTTGTCCGGGCGTTTGGCATACGTTGCGCTGCTGTAGAAAACGCCCTGCGGGGAACTCTTGAGAAGAGAGTAAAGGAAGGCGGCGATGTTTTCACTGCTGCCTTTTTTCGCTTTCTGCTGCTCACCGCCGCCCGTATGAGCTTCATCAAGAATGAAAACGGCGCGGGCTGCTATGCTTTCTAGGAATCTGCGGCGGGGTGTAGGACGATCATTGTTGCCGCTAATTTGGGCATAGGTTGTGAAAACGGCATCGTAATTCTTTGTGCCGTTTTGTGTAACGTCGGGGAGCAGCGTTTTACCGCCTTTTATTCCTTTGCCCTGGAATTCTATATATGACTGATTGCCCTCTCTTGATGACAAACTTTCATTTGTGGCGATAGCACGGAAATTTTTCATTCCGATGTCGGCCAAATCTCGTCCCATGTCAGAGTATAGCTGGTCTTTCTGTGTGACAAAAACCGGAATATGGCCTTGCAGCTTTGCCCAACGCAAAATAGCGGCATTGACGCGGCCTTTGCCGATGCCCGTCATGTCGCCGATGATAAAGCCCTTGCCCGCTGTCATATTGTGAATGGCAAGCGCAAGGGCGTCTATCTGTTCGGCGCTGAAATACTTATGGAGTTCCTGCTCTGAATAATCAAGGGCATCAGCAACGTACTGGTCTATGGAACCGGTAATCGCTTCAATTTTGCCGAGGGCATCTCTCGCCGCAGTTCCCATATTCTTGGGAATATAAACTTCAAGAGATGCCCCTTTGCTGGCGGGCTGATAAGGGTTTTGGTAGGTTGTGCTTTCGCGTTTTACATGCTGTGTTGCAGCAGAGGATTCAGCAGGTCTACCAGATTGCTCAGAGGGTCTTCCGACATCGGGCTTTTTGTCGCGTTGGCTTTCACCGGAAAAGTCTCGTACTGCAAGTATTGCTCCTGAATCCTGCTCCACACCCCCTGATTCATTATCACCCACGCGTTCTCCGGGGTGTCGAACGGGTTGCACCACATCATTTCCCCCATGCAGAGGCTTTCCAGGCCCTCGCCCATCGCTGCTCCCCAGTCCCCCTCTTTCCGAATCGCGTCCAGAATCTTCTGAAGTTTTTCCGTCAGAAGGTCTTTGTAGTCCTCCTCCGTTATGTCCTCCCACGTCGCCGGAAATTCCACCGCCAGCCCCGGAGCTACTTCCGCCACGTAGTCCTCCCAATTCTCCCCGAACTCCTCCTTCAACCCCTTCAACTCCGGAATCCACCACTTCGTTTCCGCTGCCGGCGGGGTTTCCAGATAATCCCACAAGGTCGCTACGTTTTTGCCCATTTACGATCACCTCCTCCAATGCATCAAAAGATTCGTAAACACGCGGAAGCTTTCCGCCGGGGAAAGGCCGTCCTTCGGTTTTGCCTTTGCCCCCGATGACGATCACGTCAATCGGATACGCGGCGCCCTGCTTGGCATATAGTTTACCATCAATCGTGAAATGATCCAAGACACTATAGTTTTCATAAAGCATTTTATAGAACTTTATTTGCGACGCAGCCCTGTATTTTTGTCGCTTCATTTCGTCATGCCCCTGCTTGCCGCCGATTATCAGCACGGCGCGCCCGTCTCCCTTCATCGAAAGGAGGGCGCGGGCCACGATTGCATGGTCCAGGTCATACGTGGCGAAGACCACGCCGCCGACGGGTACTTCAAACTCCCGGCTTTGACCGTCTGCGTTTTTCACCGTCCCGAACGGCGGGTTGGCAATGACCACATCCACGGTGCGTTCGGGCGTAAACGCGGCCGCATCGCTTTGCGTGACAGTGAACCCTTGCTTCTCAAGGTTCTTCGCACGTTCGGGGTTCAGCTCGTTGGTTTCGGTGTTTTTCGGTGAGGCTTCAATAAGCAGGGCGCCGTTGCCTGCCGTCGGCTCGTAAACCGTTGTACGTCCGCTGATGCCTGCCAGACGCGAAGCGAGAAAGGCCAAGGGGACCGGCGTGGAATACGCCTGTTGAGCAATGCTCGTGCTGCTCCGAGAGCCGAGAATCGGCTGCTGATCATACAGTTTGACCAAGGCGCGGAAGATGTCGGCGTCCGGTGTAGCGTTGTCTTTCTCCCGCATGTCCGCAACGATCTCCCGCGCCCGCAGCACAACGGCGAGTTCTATGGCCTCCTCAACTTCCTTCGCGCGCGCCGTACCGGCTTCCACCTGCTCGCCGAGGAACGCAGCGGCTTCTTTCCGCGCGTCAACGATGGTCGTAAAAGAACGCCCGTCGGCGAACAGTGCCGCGATATGTTCAGATAGCGACGCCGCCTTGGTCGTCGCTTCGTCCTTCGGACTGGCAGGGGCAGGCTCTGCCGGCTTTGCTTCAAGAACAGCAGGGGCAGAGGTTTCAGACGGTTTCGGTTGCTGAGCCTCTGCCTTCCGCCGTTCGCGCAAGTGCTTGACGCCCGCGTCTTTGAGAGTTTTCTCAAGTGACCCGTCCGCCTGCACGATGAACCATTCGTTGTATGTCCCGCTTCCGCTTCCACGGGTGTCTTTCTGGCCGAAGGCCACAACGTCGCCCGGCTTGATACCGGGAATCTCAACCGTACCGCCCGAATCCGCATCGCCGTAAAATTTGCCGTCGAACGAGTAGTTTGTTTTCTCGCCGGCCAGGGTGATTTTCGCTCCCCACGGCCTGGAATAGCGTCGGTCATTATACGGGCCGAACTGCTTGGACACGAGAGTAGGCGCGGGGGGAGTCGAAGGAGGGGCAGGTGCAGGAACAGGGACACTATCCGGCTTCGCCTTGCTTCCCTTTTCAGCTTCCGGTTCCGGCTTTTTTGCTGTAGCCCCAAAAATCTGCTGCTGCGCCTGCGGGGCAGTAAGTCCGCCGCCAAGCCCGTTGTTCTCCGGAGAAATGTCCGCTTGCCGGGAATACCGCGCAAATTTATCTGTAAAGTCCGCTTTCTTATCCGTCAGCACGGATTCAAAAATACGAACGGCGAGGCCGTTAAAGCGTTCACGCGGAGCTTTACCGCTGAACATGTCCGGGCGGGAGAGGAAAATCTTTGTCTCCTTTTCTCCGGAGCGCGAGAACTCGGCCAGCAAATCAACAGCGTCGCGCACATCCTCAGTGATGTTCCACTGTTTTCCGACCTGCTCCGCACAGAGGATATGGGGTACAGCGGCATCAAGTTTCCCGACAACCGAGTTCGATAATGCGGCAAGTGTCTCGTACTTTCGGGCAATTCTGCCCCGCAGTGACCGCTCGACAACGGTTTTGCCGTCCGGGTTCAGGAGGCCGTCTGTACCGACAAGAGCGTTCTTTTCGCTCTCTTGAATCACGCCATCCTTGACCAGCATTTCGACAATGGAAGCAGAGCCGGGAGAGTCGAACATTTGCCGGAGGCTGTCCGCGTCGCGCATTGCCACCGCCAACGCTTTAAGAGTGCGTTGACTGAAGCGGTCCCCCCGGCTTTTCGATTCCGAGCGTATGTCCCTGCTGTGCGTAAACTCCTCGTTCAGCGCCGATATCAGCCCCTGCCGCTCTGGCATGGACAGGTTCTCATCCACACGCCGGATCAATATCGGCTTGTTCATCCCCTGAGCGCTAGTGGGATCAAGGCCAAGCCTGCCTGCATTGGCAATCACGGCGTTTCTGTACGTCTGCGCGGAAAGGCTGTTAGGTGTCTCGTAAGCCCTTTGAATGGACATAGCCCGCCCGTTGCCGCCAAGTACATTCCCGTCTTGGTCAACAATGGGTGCGCCCTGATTGGCGTCGGGCGCTTCCATGAGTCTGTCGGGGTCAAGCTGTGCAGCAGCTTCCAGCACTTTTGCGCGGGAGGCCGGTTCAGCATGATAGCGGCGTTCGTTCTCAAACGCATATTTTGCGTTCTTCTCAAACCCGCGTGAGGGTAAATGCGATGCCTGAACTTCGTCAGCTTCAACAACATCATAACTGACGTTAAGCTTTTCGCGTCCGGGGACGGCAATACGAGTGCGGCGAGGATCATTCGCTTCCCCCGATCCCACGGGAGCGGAGGGGGGCTTGACTTCTTCGGTTTGCTCAGAAGACGGCGTTGCGGTCTGACTTCCGGAAAGGCCCTCCGGTTTGCCTTTTTCCTGTATTATGTCAACGGCCTCTTGCAGGGAAACGTCCAAACGCCTTCCAGTCATATTTTCGTTTTTATAGAAACGAAGGCTGAATTTATTATCCCAGTAGGATACATGCATAGATTTATCAGGCATCATCCAACGGTAGTCGCCCATGCGCTTCATTCCGAGCGCAGTAAAAACTGTATTCGCTTCCGCCACAAGTATATTCTCCGCTTCCCCGTCTTGCTTCTGCGCGGCTTGCGTCTCACCTTGCTGCTCTTGCTGAACTGTCTGAACCCCTGCCGGTTTCAATATCTGCCTGGCTTCATCCGCTGATACTAAATGTAGCTTGCCGTTTTCGACAACCGCATACTCTGTCGGTATTCCAAAATGCACAACCGGAGAACCGGGATTTAATTTTATCTGAATCACGCCCCCAGATGCTTCTCCATGCCCAAGCACAAGCAAACCTTCGCGTGTCGCGGAAAGTTGCACAGGCCCGCCTCTGGCTTGGTGCTGATCTTTTGGCAGAAGAAACGGAATAATAACATAGGTATCGTCGCCGTCCTGCTCTATTTCAGCGAGTTCTAGAATCGCGCCGCTTTTCGTGATATTTACGCTCTGGTCATCTTCCTGCTTGGGCGCGGCTTGCGCTTCCCCTTCTTCTTCCTCCGGCGTCTGCGGCGTCTGTCCTTTTTGTATGGGTTCGGGCGGTAAAGCAGATTCAGGAGGTAAAGCCGGGGAAGGCGGCGGCGCGGCCTGCATCGGTGACAGTGCCCCGGAAACGCCTCTTACAGGCCCCGCAGACGGCATCGGGGGAGAAACCGGGGCAGGCGCGGGCATAGGGGCAGGCGCGGGCACGGGAGCAGGCATAGAGGGAGCGGGAGCAGGCATCGGCATTGAGGCCGGCGCGGGAGGCATGGCCGGAGGCGGCGCCACGTTCGGCCCCGGTGTCACTTCCTGCGGAAGCGGCATCCCTGCCGCCGCAGCCTGCTGCGTCGTATCTCCGCGCGGTTGTATCTGGTTCGGCGCGTTCAACGATTGGGCAACACCGGCTATAATCGGACCGGGCGCGGGCAACGCAGAGCCGACAGGCATACTTTGCAGGTCTGCCTGCATCTGTCCACGTGTCGGTGGCGGGAGCGCCGGGCGCGGAGCAGGCCCCTGCTGCGGGACGCCGGGAGACGACGGCGCGAGGGATTGCAACTTAGATTGCATCGTCTGAGGCGTCAAAGCGCTCCTCACACCTCCCCCGACGGAAGGGGCGAGTAGGTCCACCGTCTCCCCGGAATCCACCGAGGGAGCGTAACTCAACTGTGACCGTCCTCCCGGCCAGCGCCCTTCATTGGCCGGGGTTGTCGTTTCCGGCAGGGCAAGCGGCGGATCAACCGGGATCGGGTCACCCGATGGGGCATTATACGGAGAGGCTATAGGCCCGCGCCCGGTCTGCTCTGTACCCATCGGCATAGCTCCGGTACCGCGCGGGAGGGCGCGCTGAGCAGGGGGGAGCGCGGTAAATTCGGCGTCGAAAGTCCCTTCCTCGTCCACATACTCCGGCGTGCGGAGTACCTGCGCGTTCGGCCCCGGCGGAAGCGCCAGCAGGTCTGTCGCCCCCCCACCGCCCTCGTCAGTAGGGGAAGGCGACGGCGTATCGCTCTGCGGGCGTCCTCTCCCTCTCAACTTATTGACCAACCCGGCCCCGCCGCCCATTAAGACCGCGCCCAGAGCGACGGTCTTGCCTTCCTCCTCCAAAAATTGGCCAAGAGTCGGAGGAGTCTCCCTCATCCCGTACTTGTACCGTAGTTCTTCCTGCCCGGTGATAGGTCCGCCGCCCAAGTATGTCCACGCTTCCGTCGCTTCTTCCTCTACGACTTCTGCGCCCATTTTGGCAGGGATACGTGTAATCGCCCGTTTCCCTATGGCCTCGGCAACTTTTGATTGTATGCCCATCTTGTTGAGCAGTTTTCCAGTCGCACCGCCGAAAAGCCCGAAGGTGAAAAGGTTGCTGACGGCTTCCGGGCCTGCTTCGGCGGTGCCGAAGTCCTGCGCGTCCGATTCGATTGTCTGGTTGAGCGCCTTCGCTTCATCCAGCGTAAGGTCGCGTCCGAGGCCCTTTTTCGTGTAATTTTGGACTTCCTCAACGAACTGGTCTTTGGCCAGGCGATAAAACGCCGGGTATGTAAGCAAAGCGTTGCCTGCCATGCTTCCCACTGTAGCGCCGGGGGGGCCACCTACCATCCCGCCGACGGCTCCCCCCAGGGCACTGCCTACGCCGCCGGTCATCAGACTTGTCACCACAGATGACGGTGCGCGATATGCTGCCGCGTTCCACCCGTTGGGGTCTTCGACTTCCTGCAAGGACGGAATCCGCGCATCCATATCGCGCTGTTGTTCGTCTATTACTTGCGTGGCGAGCGAATCATCACCCGGAACGATGTCCCCGCCGCGCCATATCCGCGCTGCTGATTGCGGAAGTTCGTCCGTCACAGCGTCATAAATGCCTTCGCCGAGGTTCTGTAAAAATCCGCCTACCCCGCTGCGGTCCTTTTCCCGAATCTGTTGCGTAACCGCGTTTACGTCCGCTCCGGGGTTTTTCTGCGCATATCGTCGCGCTTCCAACAACACATGGTCTTCCTGCACAGGAGCGCCCATCTGCGGGGCTAATTTTGCATAGTCCTCCTGCGGGTAATACCTTTCTTGTATCGCCTTTCCAAGCTCGTAGTCGGACCAGTCATTGTACTCAGGATATATGCGGCGGACTTGCTGTAGTGTAAGCATTATGAATCACCTCTTAAAAAGCAGCGGGGGCACCACTAAGTGATTGTACGGTTGCACGTCTCTGCGCATGTACAAACGCTTTGTATAATCTTTCGTTAAGAATAATTTTCTTCCCATTGGGGAGTATGCCTACAGCTATTCTCCTGCCGTTTGAATCTTGCGCAGAAGCGATTTTGGTGTTTTCCATGTCATACAAGTCGCTTGCTGTAGGTTCAACCGCGTTTTTATTCAGGTCTTTATCCGCATCCGCAGTTGTGGACATTGCTCTTGGAACCCCCTGCGCCGGCGAAGCGCCGCTTGCCGGCGCCGGCGGGGACGGTTGCTGCGATTGCGGTGCAGCCTGCGGTTGAGGAGGCGCACTTCCCGGCCTGGCCAAATCCAAGCCGTTGCCCGGCTGCCCGCCAGTGCCGTTGCTTTGCCCGCCCATTCCGCCGCCGCCCATCTTGTCACGGAGCATCCCAATCACTTCGCTGGTAAGCGGGCGTCTGAGGTCGGCCTTATCACCTTCTTCATTCGGCTCATAATACCAGCCGTCCTTTTTTACGAAGCCACGCGAAAGAATTTCCTGCTCCAATACCTTGTCGATTCCGCTGCCGCCGCTCGTGCCGCCGCTTCCACCGCCACCGCGTCCGCCGCCGCCTTTCGTGCCCGCCTTGCCCTGCGGGTCAAGCTGCGTGAAATTGTTGATGTCACCTACTACGACTTTCCCCCCTCGCCCATTCATGTCGTACAGTACCCATCCTGTGTCGGCCTTCCCGTCGTTATATTGGTTCTGTGGAAAGGCCATCATTTTCTGCCCATTATAATTTATTAACCTGCCGTTCTCATCTTTACCCAAACTTTCCGCATTGCCCAATATCGTAGCTGCACCAGCCCTTAGTGAAGTTGCGCGAAGTGGTAAGTTAATTATTTTCTTACCCATATCCGCACCGGCAAGTACAGTTGCTTCCCCGTTCATGATCCCTTGTAACTCTTTATACGCATCATCACGCGTTATAGTTCGCCCCGTAGGCACCCACCCACCCTCTTTGTCGGAACGGAACAAGACTTGATAGGTACCGTCTTTGTCCGGCTTTAGCTGGTATGGAAAATTGAAATTTGCAACAGCTTGAGTTATGTGCGCGTCAAAACTCTGCGCATCTCCTTTCCGGTATGCTTCACCAGCGGAAATGAGCATGGGCCGCAATATCTTTTCATATCTTGTATCAGCTTCCCTTATAAGCGCATCCGTCATTGCTTTTTGCCCTTCCGCCGTCTTTGCACGATCCAGGACAAACTGGCTGAAAGCTTTCGCTTTTACTCGCGTGTCAAGCGGATAATTTTGCTGTATAGCGCCAAGGTCGCCGTTTGGACCAACCAGACTTGCAATTTCGTCATAGGCCCCTCGTATGGCCTTGTCGTCATTCATCTGGTCAATCTTCTGCATTCCGCCGATGAAGCTATTCACACCCTGCAATATCTGAGCGCCGGGGTTGTAGTTTTGATTGTAGTATCCTGCCATTGCTTTTCCCTCCTATTATAGAAAACCAATAAGGCTTAGGCCGCCGGTCATCGCAAAGTTATTGCCTATGGAAAGCGCCCTCGCTCCACCTGAGAGGCGCGGGTCATTGCCCGACAAGGCTTGCTTCTTTTCCTCCGCAGACTGGTTCTGTGAGAAAAATCCGTACACCCCGGCAACCGGGTTGTGAGCTATGCCCGCCGCCTGTCCGTATCCCGGCACGTACTCAGTCGCTATGCCTGTCCCGTCATCGCGCCGGTTGAGGCCAAGGCCGGTCGCGCCCTTGAAAAGGTCGCTTTTCTCAGTCCACCTGTTGATCGGGACGTTTTGCGTGGTTTCTGTAACCGCGCCTGTCGAGGCTGACGTATCTGTAACCGCGCCCATAGCGCGCTGATACGGATTGCTCCCGCTGTACATCGGCATGGATCACCTCCTTATAAGTAATAGGACAGCAAGCCGATTGCGAAGCCCGCCGCGGCTCCCCACGGGCCGAAACTGGCACCTTTCGCAGCGTCGGCCCCTGCGCCTGCTGCTGCTGCTGCGCCCGCCCCGCTCGAAGCCGCGCTGCTCGCGGCCATAGCTGCTGTTTCATTCGCCGCAACGCTCGACGCTACATCGGCTGCGAGTCCCGTGTATCCGCCGGCCGGGAGATACCCGCTCTCCAGCCCCTCCATGACCGCCGCAGCGTCTTTGCCGGTCGCGGCCATGCTTGCGGCCCCGCCGCCGACTTTTGCCGACGATGCCGCCGACGGGTACAGGTAATTTTGCATCATGGCGCCGGACAGCGCCCCACTCACCCCGCTGGCAAGGGCACCGCCGACGCTTTTGTTGCTTTTCTCCTTTGTTTCCGTGGTCTGACTTTTTTGCTGCGACGACATTGTTCCGGCCGCGCCCTGCATGGCCCCGGTCGCCAGTGAGTAAGGGTTCTCAAGTCTATATAGTGCCATGTCTCACCTCTCCTCTATTAAATGATATATGACATTACGCTTAGGAATGCCAAAAGTGATAACCAGCCGATGGCCAACAGTTCAACTGCATCCCGAAGTTTCATAACGCATCATCCTTTGAGGAATTGCGTCCCCTGTAAAGTACTTGTAACCGGATTTACCTGCGCGGCTTTGAGCAACCTATCATAGTTCTCCTGCTCTGCGCCTACTCTGGCCTGTGTCACGGCTCCAGCAGTCTGTGCCGCCTGCTGTGTGCCTAAGGCAGCCTGTACACCCTGGAACCGTCCGCTGTTCGGGTTCACGCCCATACGGGCATTCTCACGCGCATTCTGCTCAGATACGTTTTTCCACGCCGAGGCAACATCGGCTTTCGCAAGCCCCATGCGTTCATTCACGTCCACGCCGTTCACTGATTGCGCAAGGAACTTCTGCGATGCTTCTGTCTGCGCGGGTAGTAACTGTGATGCTGAGTTTAACGTCTGCTTATACAAGCCCATTTCCAGCGGCAGCACGTCCAAATTTGCCTGCGCCTGAGCAATCTCGTAGGGCTTATAATAGTCCCGCCAGACATCCATGTACTCTCGTGCCCAATCCTGCTGTTCTTCCGAGATCGACGCCATACGGGCATTATAACCATAGTCCACGGTGACAGTAGTGCTGCTGCTCCCACCGCCGCCTTTCCCGCCGCCGCATTCCGCGACAGTTCCGGTGTAATCCTCTGCAATGCAGGCCAGTACTTCGCCCGTTGTCATGTCGAATGTAATACTGCTGTATATTATGCGTGTATCCATGATTCCTCCGTGCTTTCCCGCGTAACCGAGGATATAATTGCATCCTGTGTCTGGTCTGTTTCGGCAAACCATGTTCCATAAGGTATTTCGCCGCACACTACAGCGCCGCATCTTTTCACAAATCGCAGCGCCAGTTTATAATCTCTCGGCGTAACGCCTATAAGGACATCCAATAAATATCTGTCCTTATCATCCTTGAACCGTAGTATAGACGCATTGCCGAAGCGGCCAAGCGTAATAGCCTTCTCGCCACGAAATTCTTTGAAGAATGCAAAATGCGCGTATCCTGACCGGCCTTGTATTCCGTTCACCCACATGAACCCTGCCGGTTCTTTATCATAGAACATTGCCCAAAAATGCGTACCGTGAAAGCGCACAAAATCCCTGAAAGAATGATGATCCGTCGCGGCGCCGTCATAAAATGTCAGTTTTTCTATCTTACTGTCGCATAAACGATCCCATAGTTCATACAAAAAAGGGTCAGGAATCTGAGACTTGTGGATCATCGCGCATCGGTTACTCATCTTCGGGTTCCTCCTCCGGCGCCGCTTCCGGCGCCGCTTCCGGCGTGGAGTATCCCAACACCGCCCAAGAAAAATTTCCGGACGCGTCGAACTTCCACATGCCTGCATCCTCCCGTAAATCCCGTGCCCCTATCTGCGCAGGCAGTTCCGCTCCCGCCGGTACTTGGACAGCGGTCAGCGCGACCACAGGGGCATCGGCAAAAGGCCCCGGTATCTCAACCGTCTCGCCGTCCTCTGCATCGCCCGTGGCCGTCACCTTGAGAAGGATGCCGTCGGCCAGCTTTGCCTCGGTCACTGCCCCGTCGGCAATCTTGTCGCCGGCTACAGACCTGTCGGCCAGCTTGGTGTAGCCCACAGCCCCCTCGGCCAGGCCGGCGTCGGTCACCGCGCCGGCGGCAACCTTGACCGCAGTCACGGCCCCATCGGCCAGCTTAATCTCGGTCACAGCGCCGTCGGCCAGTTTCCCCTCCGATACGGCCCCGTCCGCCAGCATAGTCTGGATGATGGACGACGCCGCCGGGGTGCGCGATCCGCTTATGCTCGATGCTTCCTCAACCCGCACGGCCCGCGCTTCTGCCGACCCGCGCACCGTGCCGGCCAGGCGTTGCAGCGATGTCGTCAACGATTGCAGGTACATCGTCAGTTCGCGGGGTAACCCGCGCGGAACCGGGGGAATACCGAAGTCAAGCGCCGCCACCGCCCACCTCCAGTGCTTCCACGCCTGTCCCCAATCGCAACTCCCGTACCGTGCATCTGCCGGACAGCTCCACAGACCACCATCTTTCCGCCCGCGTGGCGGTGATCCGCTTGGTACGGCTGTCCGTCAGCCGCAGACGCGCCCGCGCCCGTGTCGGGTGCGGCCCGTACACGGTCACGAGGAGCCGGTTTCCGGGGCGCTGTCCGCCGGTCACTCGCAACGCCGTCATCCCGACCAGCGCGGACGTGAAAAATGCCTTGCTGCGCCAAGTGAAGGTCAAATGCTCGCCGTCTCCGTACCGCCCCACGCCCGGCGTGCCGTCGTCCATCGACAGATACAGGCAGTCGTCGCCCGTGTGCCTGTACAGCGCGTGCACGGCAACGTCCGGCAAATCGAGTCTCACAACATCCTTGCGGGAAAAATCGTAGACAAATCCGCGTCCTGTCGCCCTGGAAAAAGCGATGTATTGATCCTCGCTCACGGCCCCCAGGATGTCCGCCGGGCCAAGCTCTTGCCATTGCTCGCGGGTAAACATCCCGCCCGTCAGCAGGGTCTGCTCGTTGGCCGAAAAGAGCATCAGCCCGTCCGGAGAGGCGAAGATAACGCCGCCGGGCAGGGTACTTACGGAACGCGCAGATACGCACGATTGCTCAATGGGTAGATGGATCAACTGTAGAGATTCCGGGGCCTGTCCTTGAGCAAGGTATGGCCTGCCCTCAGTCAGGATAACGATTGTATTATCGACGTGCGACAGAGCGACAATCTTGTCCTCCACCGTCAGCCGGTAGGCATCGGGAAAAGCGTAGGGGATGTACGGCTCGGAAACAAGAAGCTCATTGCCCCGGAAAGCGGCATAGATGCCGTTGTCCGTCTTGATCAACCCTTGTGCGTCGTCGGGTATCGCATCCCATAAGCTGGTCCGCAGTACCTCGACATCAATGTCTTTGTCGTGTGCCGTATCCTCGTATTCCGTCTGCGTGGCCGGTATCTCAGCCACAAAACGGAACTCGCCGCTCTCTGTCCCGCCGACCGTCCGGTATATCCTGATGTGTGTCACGCGCACATCGTCCAGTGTCGGCAGGACAAACCCGCCCACTGTCACGCCGTCCCCGTCAAGGACATCAACCATCACAGACGGAGGAGACGGGGCCGATTCTTGCTGTATCACGCCGTCGGCCATATACCGCACATACGTGTAGCAGTAGATCGTCGAGCGAGATATGCCTTGATCCTCACCTTCCGCCAGTTCCAGTGTCGCCGTCAGCGTACCGCCGGACGGGACAATGGGCAGAAGCTGGTCATCCTCACCGTATCGTCCGGGCACATCGCCGTAGTCCGGCGCGGCGTACCCCATTACCCGCACCGTACCCGCCGCCGACATCTCGTTACGGTTGAGCTCCGGAGCCGTGGACGGCCTCGGCAAACCCAATCGGCAGGTGTCGCCGCCCGCCAGTCGCTGTGTCGGGTACTCGCGCTCGCCGGTTATCAGTAGATGACCAAGCGGCGCATCGCCGTCCACGTCGATCACCGCACTCGGTACTACAGACACCTTGTCACTCGACCAGCCAAGCCAGCCGTCTTGAGGGTGCTTGTAGATCGTGCCGGACACGGCAGGCAGGTTGGCTACCCGCGACGGCCCGCGCAATGCCCTCAAGCTCCCCCGGTCCATCGTGCAGTTGACCGCCCGCGACGCCTGTTGTGTCTCAAGCAACCCCGGCTCCAGGCGCGGAACCTCGCCCGCGAAAGTCCCCACAATCACGGCGGGCATCAACCACCCCCGCCGTCATAATAAGGCGTGGAAGGGTATGACGGGTATGACGGGATCGCGGCGTTGATCGCGGCCTGTATCGCCGCTGGTACGCCGGGTACAGTAAGATGGCAGGTGATCTTTTGCGTGGCGCCGTCAAAAGTCAGAGAACCGGCAATATCGCCGGTAAAAGTGATCGTAACGGGCGTGGTAAATTTATCCGCCTTGTCCGCACGATCCGCTTCCTCGGTCCTCTTGACCGTCTCGTCCAGTGTCCCGTTCGGTAGGCGCTTGGTGTCAAGCCGCCTCCACGCCGACCATTGTCCGCCCGCTCCTGTAGCTGTGGACCGTGCGTAGACGGTGCAGTCCGCGGCATCGACGTGGACCTGAATATCCTCAGCCACGTCGCTGTCAAAATGCAGTCCGTACAGCATCCCTGTATCCCCGTGTTTTTTGGGGGGAGGATAGCACGGGTTTTGGCGCTAAAATGCGAAATCGGCGCTGTGCGGCGATTTTCTGCCCCACAGCGCCGGTATTCGGCTTTTTTCCCCTTGACAGGGTTCTGGGTTTTAGGAGGTCCGGCCCGTAAACACCCTGGCCAGGTACGTCCGGAGAGCATCCACGATGGCCCTCGACAGAGAGATGCCCTGTTTCTCCGCCGTGCCCCTGAACGCCGCCGTGACATCCGCAGGCACATATATATGGTGCCCGCGCCGGATTTTCTCCTCTTTCGGAACCCGCTTCCGCCCGGCGCCGGGGCGGGGTCCGCCGTGAGAAGTCATGCCTCTGCCTCCTGTGCCCGTCCGCGCGCGTCCTTAGTCAATGCCCCTATCCGAGCCTCAACAAACGCCGCCCGCTCAGGCGATCCTGAGTAGAACTTTCCGACAGCCGAGATTTCCGCATCTCGGCGGATTAACTCCTTTTGAACACGCTCCGCCGCCTTGCGCGTCTTTCGCCAAGGAGAGCAAGACATTACCGGATTTCCGTAGTATACGCCGCCGGCGACACGGAAACCACCTTCGCTTGGGAAAATTTCAAAACGGTTCATTTTTTCCTCTCTTTTTTTTGCCCCTTCCAGGGCGGTTATTCAGGAATCGCTCATCACCTCCTCTCCCTGTCCCTGCGATGCGCGATCCGCATCGCATCCTCGTGAGGGTAAAAAGTCCCGCCGAAGTCTTGTACACCGGCGACTTCGTAGCGATCCTCTCCTGCTGCCAGAAACCGCGCCCCACGAGGCACGGCTACGTCGCCGTGGCCGTCCTCTGACAGTACCGCCCTCAGCGCGGCCGTCCGCGACGTGGCCTTGATTGTGCGGGTTGTAACGAGCCCGCCGCGCACTGTCTGGATGATAAAGTTCATGGTGTCCTCCCTTGTTTTTTTTTGATTCCAACTCCAGTTCCAGACGGGAGGGATGTGTGCCCCCGTCTGGTCAGGAGCTAGACCTATAGCTCCTGGATGTCAGTAATCATGGCTGTATCATCCCAGTCCAGGTCTTCGGGGAGCGGCTCCTCCCCCTTAACCAGATCGTACTGATAAATGATGCGGTACTCCTCGCCGTCGGCATCAACGGCAAGGATGTCCCACTCGGACACGTATTCCTCTCCATCCTTGACGTCGCCGAACCAGCCGGGGAATACCCGGTTGGTCAGTTCGGCGTGCCGTGTCACGGTGAGGACGCGGCCATCGGCCATGACGAACTCTGTGCCAGAAAAATTTTTAATTTCGGTCATTTTCAATCTCCTTCCCGCGTCACGCGGGCGTTGGCGGCGTCATGCGCCCCAAGTTTTGCCTCCGCAGAGGCGAGCTCCAGCGCCAGCGCCCCCATAAACTGTTTATCTGAATTTCCGCCATTGATGCTTGTGTAAACAAGCCTCTCGCGGAGGTCCAGCGCACGCACGAGTAACTCCAGGCGCTTAAATTCTGCACGCTCGGAGGGGCTTGCTGCCCCTTCCTCTATTGCGTAAAATAATTCATTTTTCCGCACATTTGCTGTGCGTAGCGCCTCTGAAACATAAATTTGAGAGGCGTGGAGTTCGCGGCGTTGCCGTGCAAAGATGCAATCAGGGCAGCGGCCATCATAGAGTAAGCTCTCCTCTGTTTTCATGCCACATTGACAACACACTATATTACGTTCCATTTTGCTACTCCTCCTGCTTCACGCGGGCGTTTTTGCGCGAATATACGCGTTTGTTTTCAACCACGCGCACGGCAGGCGCGAAGGGACGCCGGACCTTTACGTCGACGGCGGAGATCACCAGCGTGATCGTCCTATTCCTTTTCGGCCTGCGCATGGCTCCTACTCCTTTTACATTTCCCGGCGCCACGAGTTGACGCCGGTTTTTACATAGCAAAAATCCGGGAGAAAGCGACCGTCGCGGCTCTCTCCCTCGGCCTCAGCGGCACGCCAGTCGCCGCTGTCCATTTCCGGCACGGGAAGCCCGTACCAGAACTCAACCACAGCGCCCTTCCGGGCGCGGCGGATACCCTCCAGTACGGAGAGGCTCCGGAGGCGGGTTTCCGCCGGTACTCCAGTAGTCCGCCGGAGTGCGGGGGCTGTCCGCGTGTACAATGCGGACAGAGCGCTGTTGGTGAGATACATGCTCCCCTCTCCTTTTCAGCTTACGGTTATCCGCAAAAAGCGGAAACTGAACCCGGCCGGCAGGGTAGTGGCCCCTTCCGGAAGCCGGCCGCCCTGCAACTGAGCGACGTACGCGACATCGCCCTTCCTCAGGGTGACATTGACGCGCCGGCACGGCACACCCAGGACGGCGGCAGTATCGGCGTGACCGACAGCCGATTCCAGCCCTTCGGGAAGGGCCGGAACGTCCTCGACGGCGATGCTGGCCGGGAAGTCCGCCAGCATCTGCATTGAAAATGCATTAAGGAGGTACATATCACCTCCCTCCTTTCCGGCGGATTCTCACGCCGGCGTTTTGGAGAGCGGACAAGTCCAGTCCGCCCTCGGATTTTACCGCCGGGGCCGGGGTCTGCTGCCGCGCCGCCTTGTGCAGGCGACGGACAGCGGCCGGCTTGTCGCTGTCGTCCGGGTCATAGGACGACAACGGGTTGCCCCATCGATCTTCAGGCTCCGGGGCCGGGGCCGGGGAAGGCGCGGACGGCTCGGACGGCAACAGCGCCCCCCCGAAAAGGGGCATGTCGTAGTCCTTTTGCCATCCGGCATTTTTGCCGGTGGCAGGGAAGCGCCCGTCCGCTCCCTTTTGGCAGGAGGAGGCGGAACACGCCTGCCGGCTACCCGTCCATGACAGGTACGGGCACCGGAAGCACTTGCCCTGCTCGGCCCGCGCAGCCTTTTCGGCTGCCGCCTCGCGGGCAGGGGCTTCCTCGGCCTCTTTCGCCAAGGCCGTTGCCTTGGCGTCACCCTCGATATGGCAAAAACTGCCACAACTGCCGCCGTCCACACGGCAGTTGTCACCCTTCCGCAGGGGGCAGTCGTAGCCGCAATGATGCGCTACGCCATCTGCCTGCACGGCGGCCAGGTGACTAGACGAAAAGGGGCAGGGCAATGCTGCCTCCTGCCCGGAGAAGGCGCAGATGGGGGAGGGTGCCCCCCACGGGCGGCGTAAGAAACTGCACCCGTTACACATTTCCCTTCTCCTTTCCTTTGCCCCTTCCGGGGCGTTTTTTCTAACTCCATTCCCTGCCGGGGCATCCCCCGGCAGGTCAGGGGCTAGAACAACTGCCCCACACGGGTCTGCCAGCGGAGCCGCGTGTACAGGCTCCGCTCGTCCACGCGGACGGGGCCACGCCCCATCCATTCCTCTGCCACTTGGGGAGGCCGGTCATATATAGTGACCGTCCCCTCTCCATTGAGTTCGCTCATGACATAGTCATGAGCGTCCTTGACAGCCGCCCGAAGCGACTTCGCGCTCCGGTAGCCTATCAGATTCTGCGCCGTCCACCAGAAGGTGGGGGCGGTAGCGGTGCCGGTGGATGTGGTGTTGGTGGCGGTAGACATGATGTTCTCCTTGGTTTTTTTGTTTTTTCATGTTTCGTTGATTCCCTTATATCGTGACTTGATTACCTTGTCAAGCATTTTTTCAAGATTTATGAAAAAAAGTTTCCAAATAATTTCATCTAGTTACATGCAGTTGACAAAAAAAATTCGTGTGTTACGTTTGTCGCAATTCGTGTTACTCACCGGAGGCAACTATGCCAAGGCTCACATCAGACCAGTGGGAGCAGGCCAGAGCAGAGTACGAGGTCAGGGGACTACCCTTGCTCCAAATAGCTGACCGTATCGGCGTCGATGTCGCCGCCGTCCACAGAAAGTCAAAAAAAGAGGCGTGGGTCAAAGGGAAAAGTCAAAGTCTGGTGGAACGGAAGGTCACCGCCGTCAAGGAACTCCTTTCTGTGGATGCGGAAAGTCAAAAACTGCCTTTGACTTTTAGGCACACGATAGACACCGTCGTCAGGGAGCAGCTGGAGGAGGCGGGCGAACTTTCGTCCTTCAGCCGGGCCATTATCCGCAAAGGCCATGAAATACTTAGGAAAATCGAAAAGGCGGATGAATGGGAAACCATGACGCGCGGAAAACGCAATCTTTCCCCGCCTGCCCCGGCCAAGGGGGATACGACAACCGTCAACGTCCAGGCCAACGCTCAGGCTGCTGCTGCCGCTCAGGAGCCTCGGCCTCGTCCGCTGCCGGAGGCGATTGAGACCATGCGGCGCCTGCTGAGAGGGGAATAATGGCTGCCTGCCGGAAAAACCGACCTCACCAGACGGCATTTAAGAGCGTTTTCCGGAGGGCCGTGGATGATTTCCCTATGGGAAAAAGAAAGGGGCCTTAAATCGGCGATGCCGTGAAAGCCTTGTGAGAGTAAGAGATTATGCCGGTTGACAACCTGCAAGACCGTGCCGACGTGCGTCCACTACTTGAGGACGACCTGCTGTTGTTCGCCCGCTATTTTTTCCGCCTCCGTATGGGGACATCTTTTCTCCTCAACCCGCACCATGACGCCATCGCCGACGCCCTCATGGCCGTGTATCACGGCGACATCCCCAACCTCTGCATAACGATGCCCCCCGGCGGGACAAAAACGGAACTGGCTGTAATCAACTTCATGGCGTGGTGCTTCGCCCGGTCACCGCGCTGCCGCTTCCTCCACCTTTCAGCTTCGGACGTGCTGGCGGCTCTCAACTCAGCCACAGCGCGGGAGATCGTCCAGAGCGATGAGTATCAGCTTCTGTGGCCGCGCAGTATCAAGCAGGACACCCGCGCTAAAAAACACTGGAGCCTGGACGTCGACGGCAAAACGGCAGGCGGCGTGTACGCCACGGCGTCCGGGGGACAGGTCACCGGCTTCAGAGCCGGGTTCATCCAGCCGGGGTTTTCCGGGGCGATCATCATAGACGACCCGCTCAAGGCCACGGACGCCTGGAGCCTGGCCAAGCGTGAGGCTGTCAACCGCACGATCACCAATACCGTCCGCTCGCGCAGGGCGCATGACAAGACGCCGATCATCCTCATCATGCAGCGCCTGCATGAGGACGACCCTGCCGCCCACGCCCTTGCCGGCGACCTCGCGGCAGAGTTTCACCACGTCGAGATACAAGGCATCATCGACGAGGGGACACCGGCAGAGCGTAGCTACTGGGAGGATAAGGAGAGCTTGGCATCGCTCCAGGCTCTCCGCGAGAGCGACCCGTATACCTTTTACTCGCAGTACCAGCAGCGCCCGACGCCGCCGGGCGGGGCCATGATCAAGTCGGATTGGATACAGCGATACGACACGCCGCCCGCCGTCAGCACGCTTGTCATCGTCATGGATACGGCTTTTAAGTCCGGCGAGGCTCACGACTTCTCCGTACTCGGTCTTTTCGGCCTGGGAGGAGGGAGCAACGTGTACGCGCTCGACATCGACCGGGGGAAATGGGAGTCGCCAGAGCTGCTTGACCGGGCGGTGGCCTTCATCCGGCGGCATCGGCCCCGGCGTCCGTCTCCCGTCCGTCTGCGCGGTGTCTGCATCGAGGACAAGGCCAGCGGCACGGGCCTCATCCAGAGCCTAAAGCGCATGGAGGCTCTCCGCGACGTGCCGATTTTCCCGATACAGCGTAGTCGGGACAAGGTAAGTCGGGTCAACGACATCCTGCCCTACATCCGTGCCGGTCAACTGTGGGTGCCGTCGGACGAGGGGGCACCGCCTGCATGGCTGCGCCCGTACCTCGGAGAGCTTGCCAGTTTCTCCCCGGCCATGACCCACAGGCACGACGATCAAGTGGATATAACCGTGGATGCCGTCAGCGAGCTTCTGGCGTCGGCCAGCGGCATGACCAGAGACATGGACCTTTCATAGGAGGAGGACAGGACCGTGGCGAGAGTAACACTTTTACACGATTACGTGACTCGCGAGCCGTTCTATCTGGAGGGGGGCCATACCCGGCGCATGTTCCGGCGGATTGTCGGGGCGCTGGCGTGGCCATACGGCGAGACGCCCGGCTGTGCCCTTGTCCTCGGAGAGATTCGGACGGCACAGACGATTGTAGGGGGCAGGCACGAGCTTTTCATCCTGGAGGAACGGCAGACCGGCGACACGCAGGAGCTTGTCGAGACCGCGGCGTCCCTGCAAGCGCAGTGGCACGTCCGGAAATGGGCGACGCCGTTGTATGACACGAGGATATACCTGATTGACGACTACAACGACGAGCAACGGCGGAGACGGCTTAACGCCCGGAAGATCATCGTAGGCGATCCGGCGGGGTGGACGGGCAAGGGTGAGGGGTTGATGCCGATGTACATGGCCTTCGTGCAGCGGCGGACGCAATCGGAGAAAACCCTGCACTTCGGCAGGGATAGCATGGCGGCAGAGGAAATCCGGCGGCTGGACGTCAATGACCAAGTGATAAGGCATCCAAGCGCGGCTGCCGCGTTCTGGGCTGTGGCAGGGATCGACATGGAGACAATGCCGGAATGGGACGACCGACGAGAGAGCAGGGGTGGCCCGGCGGACCCGATAGGAGGGTATTGAGATGATTTTGATAGGCTGGAAGTCGATATGCAGTGTTGCTGACAACGCGTGTGAAGATACCCTGCGGCGATGGACGAAAGAGAACGGCTTCCCAGTGATAATGATTGGAAAGACCCCTGTCTCGTCAGAACGTGCCATAGAAATGTGGGTGGAACGGATGATGAAAGGAACCCTGTCAACAAAAAAATCGCCGTAAACCACACCCTCCTGAGCCGATAATAGCCGTTTATGGCCGTTTACGCCAAAACGTCCGAAAACGCATGGTAGCTTTCCCGCAAACGCGGGGAGGCGACTATGCCGCCGTTGAAGACCAAGAAAAAGCTCGTAGCCGGAGCGGCGCTCATTGCCGTAGTCGGTGCTTTTGCTGCTGACATACTCGTCACCACGGTGCCTGAACATGAGGGCGAGGTACTCAAAGGGTACCTTGATCCGGTTGGCATTCCCACCAAATGCTACGGCGACACTTATGATGTCGTCGTCGGTCAGAAATACACTCCAGAAGAATGCCTCCGTTCCCTTGAAAAACAACTGATAGCTCACGCCAAGCCGGTTCTGGCCTGTGTGCCGGAACTGGAAGGGCATCCTGAGCAACTCGCAGCTTCCGTCTCGCTTGCCTACAACATCGGTACAAGCGCTTTCTGCAAGTCCTCCATAGCCCGCAATTTTCGCGCCGGTAACTGGTATTCGGCCTGTGCCGGCTTTTCTGCGTGGAACAAGGCCGGGGGGAAAATCCTCAAAGGGCTGGTGCGCAGACGGGCGGATGAACGCGCCATTTGCGAAACCAATCTGCCGACAGGGAGGGCAAAGTAATGATCGCTGTTCTTGGCAAGTTACTCGGCTTTCTAACTCCTACGTTCATCACAACAGCGTTGGAGAGAGTATTCTCAAGTTCTGCCAAGGTTGAAGAAATGCGGGCAGAGATTGAATTACTTGAAGCGCGGGCTTTTGCGCGTGGGCGATATAGCCCGAAGTACATAATTCGATTTGCGATGGCATTTCTCTTTATTGCATGTGGCATCGCGCTTCTTGTATCCGTATTCGCACCTGACTTCAGGGCAGATGATATGATTCAGCATCTTAGGACGATGATCGGACTTGCACAAGAGGCACAGCAATGACCGAGTTTGACCGCGACGAATTGAAGGGGCTTGTCCGCAATGCAGTTGCGGAAGCACTGAAGGCATCGAATTTAATAGATGGCCCAACGCATCTTGCGCACCATCAAGCAATAGAGGAAATGCTGCAAGCCAAGCGGGCAGCAACAAGGGCAGGAATACGTACCGCCGTTACCATAACTATCGGCGGGCTGATAAGTCTCATAATACTCGGTGTGAAAGAGTGGACAAAAGGTTAAATTGAATCATGGACGGGCAATCGCAATATACTACGAGCAACGAAGAATCCAAAGCTGAAGTGCTTGGGACGAAGATGCTTGAAGAATATCAGGAAGCTGAGAATGCTCGATCCATGACTAATTTGCGTTGGCTTGATGACCTTATGCAGTATCGGGGGCAATACACTTCCGATATGCTCAAGGTTATGAAGGAAAATAGGAAATCATCGGTCTATTACAGACTTACAACGCAGAAAGTCAACACGATGACGGCCCGGCTTATGGATTTGCTATTCCCTTCCCGCACTAAGAACTGGTCAATCGAGGCCACGCCTGACCCGGATATTCCGCAAGACGTAATCATGCACGCTATGGAAGCGGAGATAGCGGCGGAAGCGCAGCAGATACTTGCCGGGATCATGCAGCAACTGGCTGCGGAGAATACAATCCCTGACGATCTGGCCATGCAGAAGCTGCAAGCCGGGGCTTTTGAGCAGGCATTCCAGCAGTTCGACACGCCGACAATTCGGTTGCGCGTGGCTAAAGACCGCGCCGCAGAAATGGACAGGGTGATTGACGATCAACTTAAAGAGGCGAGCGCCAACGGCCAACGTCGTCCATCGTGGCAGCAGAACTGCCGCTCTGTGGTCAAGTCCTCCTGCCTGTATGGCATGGGCGTCCTCAAAGGCCCGCTGGTTGAGAAAATCGTCAGCAAGCAGTTCAAGCTACAACGCGACGAATATGGACAATCCTCATGGTCTGAGCAGCCCACGGGGGAGGTTCTCCGTCCGTACCACGAGGCTGTGTCTGTTTGGGATGTTTTCCCAGACCCGGCAGCCGTAACTCCGGCAGAGCTTCGTTATGTCTGGCAAATCCATAGGATGTCGGACAAAGACCTGCACGACTTATCAACATTTCCGCATTTCAAATCCGCGAGAATACGCGACTACATCCGCGAACACCCCGAAGGCGACGCTTCTCTTAATACATGGGAAACCATGATGGCGCACAGTAATGAGGAAAATATCAACTCTCATGCGCGTGTGAAGAACCGCTATCGTGTTTATGAGCGTTGGGGATTTATCAGCGGACAAGACTTGTTTGACGCAGGAGTAGAAGTCGAGGATACGTCAAAAGTATACTCATCGAATATATGGTTGCTCGGTGATAAAGTAATAAAGTGCGTTATCAACCCTCTTGAAGGGGTGGATATACCATATTATTTCTATCCATTTCAGAAGGATGAAACATCTTTCTGGCCTGAAGGGATAGCGTCCACGTTACGTTGCCCACAATCGGGTATAAATTCAGTTGTTAGGGCGATGCAAGACAATGCTGCGTTGAGTTCCGGCCCTATTATCGGGATAAACGTAACAGCTCTTGATGAAGGTGAAAATGTCCATGATATGGCCGCGAGAAAGATGTTTCTGTTCTCACGGTCCGGGCAAAATCTTCAAGAACTGATGCAGACAACGATAGTGCCGTCTGCAATAGAACACAACCTTACCCTTTCAAAGTTCTGGCAGGAAGCTGCGGACGAACAGAGTACTCCAAGGTTCAATACGGGAGACGGGCGCATATCAGGTGCAGGAGAAACGGCATCGGGGTTGTCCATGCTCATGGGCGCGTCGAACATCATGCTCAAAGACCACGTTAAGGACTTTGACGACAATGTAGTTTCCCCATTTATCCGCGCTATGTTCCGCTGGAATATGCAGTTTAACGAGAATAATGACATAAAAGGCGACTATGAAATTGTTGCCTCCGGTTCACAATCGTTAATCACAAAAGAAGTCCGGGCGCAGCAGCTTCCGATGCTCATACAAATGCTGAACCACCCGAAGTTTGAACCGCGCATAAAAGCTGACCAACTGCTTGAAGTCGCACTTGAGCAGACAGACCTGCCGGCAGACAGATTGATTAGGACGGATGAGGAAACGAAGGAATACGAACAGCAGCAAATGCTTGCGCAAGCCCAAGCCCAAGTGCAGGCGATGATAATGGAACTGGAGAAGCGCGGGATGCCCGAAGAAATGATACAAATGAAATTGTTGATGCTGACACAAGCAACAATGCAGCAACAACAGGCTGTCGAACAACAACAGCAGGCAGAAGGGATGCAGCAATGACAGAGAAAAAGAAGCAGGCGCTTATAACAATAGCCTACCACGAGGCTGCACGGTTAGCGTTTGTTGATTATCTTGAAACAACGCGGGATGAGTTGATTACCCGCATAGTAACATGCAGCCAGAATGACGGTCTTTTGCGGACACAAGGCGCGTTACGGGTAATAGACGAGGTATTAGCCCAACTTCGTTCACTTAAATAACAGAATAAACTCGGAGGAAAAAAGCAATGAGCGCGAACGTACAGAACGTACCACCTGAAGAAGTACGGGAAAATGTACCGGCAGGCGACACCGCAGACGAGTCAACAGACTTCGATGCGGGATTCGATCTGGATGGGTCTGAGGCAGAGGACTCCTCCACCTCAGCCGATGATCCGCAACCGGGGGCGGGGTCTGAGGGTGCCCCTTTCACAGGGCAGGAGGGAGCGCCGCCGGTTGACCGTCCGACAACCGGGCCACAGGCCCCGCCAATCTATGTCCCGGAGCAGCAGGAACAGCCCGCCCCGGCGCCACGTCCGGCGGTGCAGACCGCGCCCGTCGAGATACCGGCGGAGATGAAGGACGAATTTGAGGCGCTGAAACGGTTAAGCCCCGAAGCGGCCGCCCTTGCGCAGGAAGATAGCCCTGAAGGTGCGCAGGTCAGGGACAGGCTGAGCGAAGTCGGGGCCATCAGCGCACAGGACCGCGCTGAGATTCTTATGGTGGAGCGCAGGCAGACCTTGCGGATGCAGGCGGAAATGCACCGTGCCGTAGAAGCGCAATCCCGCTACATGCAAGAACTGATGCAGCGGGACCATGCTGAATTGCTTTCCATGCAAGAAGTCGAGAAAGCCCTTTTCATGCGCGACATGCGTGCCTGGATTGAAAAAAAGCCGTATGCACAGGCAAAAAACATGATGTACATCTTCGAGAGCGGTACAGACCCACGTCAAGTAAGCGGTCTGATTACTCAATACAAGAATGAACGCGATGCCGCTTCAGCGTCCAGACCCAAAAGTTCCGATGCTACAGCAGCTTTTGTTGTACCGAGCAAAGGATCACCAGTTAACCCCGCCGGAATCGGAGACAAGGATGACTTCGACGCCGGTTTTAACCTACCATAACAATTTAACGTGAGGGTAATACCATGCCTATGACAACAACCACACAAATTTCGCAACGTACCATTGGCTATATAGCCAAGAAGTTGCTGGAACGCGCACAACCGTTACTCATCCTTGACCGCTTCGGACAGGCAAAACCGATTCCGAAGCACCACACGCGGACGATAAAGTTCAGGGGGTACAACCACCTTGCAAATCAGCCGAAGCCATTGATGGAAGGCATTACGCCTGCTTCATCGCAGCCGACGTTCCGCGACATCGAGGCCACCTTGGGCCAATACGGCGATTGGGTAGAACTGACCGACGTGCTGGCCGATACCCACGAGGACCCGCTGATTGCCGAATTTACCGATATACTCGGTTCACAGGCGGCAGTTATGCGCGAGCGGATAACGCTCGGCGTACTGCTTGCCGGGACCAACGTGTATTTCAGTGGAGTGACGGCAGGCGTACCGGCGACGGCCCGCACCGGCGTGAACGAGCCGATTACGTTGAACCTTCAGCGTCGGATTTTGCGCGGGTTGAAGCGTCAACTCGCAACGCCGCACACATCCTTTGTATCGGCGTCCCCAAACTTCAGCACATCGCCGATCCCGCCTTCGTTCATCGCAATCTGCCACACAGACTGCGAGGCGGACATCCGCAATATCCCCGGCTTTGTGCCCACCGAGAAGTACGGGTCTTACTCCCCGTTGCCGGGAGAAATCGGCTCCGTTGAGGGTGTCCGGTATCTGGCGACAACGGTTGCGGAAGCGTGGCCCGATGCCGGGGATGCGACTACCACGATGGTATCCACAACCGGAGCGTGCGCGGACGTGTACCCCGTTCTGTACCTCGGCAAGAGTGCTTACGGCATCGTTCCGTTCGCCAGCAGCGGTAAGGGTTCCCGCCCGGTTACACCGGCGGTGCTTAACCCTAATATACCGCGCGGAGGTGATCCGTTGGGACAGCGCGGGAGTATCGGCTGGAAGATGATGCACACGGCCATCATTCTGTATGACTTCTGGATGGCCCGCGCGGAAGTTGCCGTGTCCATCGTGTAACAAATTGGATTGGAGGTAGAATACAATGGCAAACAAACCCGAAAAGGTATCCACGCCTTCCGAGCAGGCCGAGCAAGCAGAACCGACCGAACAGGTTGAGCAGGTTGAGCAGGTGCTGCCCGCGCAGGAACCCGAAAAGGTATCCACGCCTTCCGAGCATACACTGCACGCGCAGGAACAAGAGATTGCGCAACTGCTGAAAGGACAGAGGAAGGTCAAAATCATGATTCAATCCGGGCGTACACCAAGCGAACAGTGCCCTGTTGCGCTGGCTGTCAACGGACGTGAATTTTTGATTAAACGAGACGTGGAGGTGGAAGTACCTGAAGCTGTTGTGAACGTGCTGCGATTAGCCGTTGAGCAACAGCCCATCGTCGATATACAACCCTCAACCGGCGAGAAAAACATAGGCTATAAAAGTGTTGCACGTTTTCCTTTCCACATTCTCGCAATGGAAAGCGATGAACAAATGAACGCCCGCTTGAAAAAGAAAACCAAGGCGGCTTAACCTATGCGAGTATCGGAAGTGTTGCGTCTGGTGTCGGGCGCGTTGCAGGATTTGGAAGAAGGCGCGGAATCGCGTTGGAAATGGGAAGGCGGGACAGATGATGCCGTCGGTCTTGTCGATTATTTCAACAGCGCGGTCCTTTCCATTATCCTGCAACGACCGGACGCGACGGCAGTGACAAAACCCGTGCAGTTGTTGCCGGGAATGGTCCAGAAGATACCCAGAGACGCCCTTCTGATGGTGGAGTTGGTCCGAAACTTGGGGGAGGACGGAGAAACGCCGGGGCCTGCCATAGCGCCGATAGCTCCCGATATTCTTCTGGCGTGGGGGTTTTCCGGCCAGACCGGCAAAACCGTCGAAAACTTTGCCTATGACCGATCAACCAACCCGCAGATTTATTACGTCTATCCCTGTGTGCCGGAATGTCCCGATGTGTATGTCGAAATGACGTACAGCGCACATGCGCGGATCGTGATTTCTCCGGACGAATGCCTGCCGTTGACGGATAACTATGCGCCTGCCGTCTTCCACCACATGCTGGCGTCAATCTTGTCCGGCGACAGCGAAACTTCAAATTTCAGCAAGGCGCAGTATCACATGAAGATGTACCAACAGGTCTTGGGCATCAAATCACAGGTTGATGCGGCGTGGCCGAAGGCGAGCATATCTATGGGGGGGAATACGAAATGATAAATACGGTATCCACCGATGCGTTCCTGCCTCATATTTTGCCGATGGTAATCGGCTGCCCCAAGAGCATGGCCGTGGATGCGCTGCAAGTCTCCATCGGGGAGTTTTGCAAGAGATCGGAAGCATGGACGGACGTGCTGACGGAAAGCGTATACACGGGCGACTCAACCATTGATCTGAATCCCGGCGGGAACCGCATTGTGGCGCGGGTTTTGGGGCTGTCCATAGACGGGGCGCGAATCGACAACAAAGCATATTTTGCACAGGTATACAGCATAATTTTGCGGTTTGCCCCTTCGTCAAACGCGGTTGCCTATGTAACTGTCGCGCTCAGGCCGTCGCGCACGGCGACGCACGTTCCTCAGTTTTTATACGATGAATGGTGCGAGCCGATTGCGTCCGGGGCGGTGTTCCGTCTGAAGATGATGACCGGGCCGAAGATAACGTGGAGTGACCCGCAGGGCGCCGTGTACCACCAGAAAGTCGCTATAGAAGGAACGGCAGAGGCCCGCGCCCGCCAAATGCGTTGCAGATACGGCGACGGCGGATCAATTTTTTTGGGCGCATGAAGGAGCATAAATCATGAGTAATCTGCCGACAGTAAAAGTAACGGCGCGAGTGTATGACCAGACGGGATCGCCCGTTGCGCGTGCCGTAGTATCCTTACATCTGACGACGGTGGAGCGGTTCGGCGGGTACATCGTACCGCGGGATACCCGCGCCGAAACCAACGCCGCCGGCGTGGCCGAACTGCATGTATGGCCGAACGCTCTGGGGACAGAAGCGAGCGAGTACAAAGTAACGATCCACTATCCCGAAGGCAACGGGAACTGCGGACAGCACGGACCGGGCGGACACGGGGCGCATTGCGCGATGCCCGCCGGACAGAGAAGCATCCGGGGGTTTGCGGTTGTCCCCAACGCCGATTGCGATTTACAGGACATCATGGAGCTACCGCCCCACGATCTTCGGGGGGTGGGCCAAATAATCACCGAAGAAGTTGCGGGGTATGCTGCGGCCGCTTCGGCTGCCAGAGACGGGGCACAACAGATTCTTGCCGGTATGGGGTCAACGGAAACGCTGTTGACGGAACTGGCGGGACAGGCATCCGCATCCGCGGACGCGGCGGCGGAACATGCGAATCTGTCCTCGAGCAAAGCCGCACAGGCACAGACGCTTGTAAACAGCGCCGCTGCTACTGTGGCATCGTTTGAATCCGAGGTAGTTGCCCGCGTCGAAAGCGCCGCTGCAACGCTCACCGTTTCGGCACAGAACGCTATTGCCGTAGCGAAGAATACCGCGCTGACCGACATTGACGAAGCATCGGGAGCGGCGATCACGGAAATAACCACAACCGGAGCGGAAGCGCGGACGGAAGCGGTTCTTGCCGTGAACAACGCCAAGGCGAGCGCCCTTGAACATATCGACGCCGCTGAGGCCGCGGCCCTTGCCTGCTTCAAAGAAGAAGCGGACCTTTATAAGGAAGACTTCAACGATTTGACGGAACGGGCCGAGAAAGCGGCGAAGCGGGCCGGTTGTTCGGCGGCGGCGGCGGAAAAGCTTGCGGAGAAAGCGTGCAAGTGCGCCGCACGGGCTGAAGCGGCCAAGCAGGTGATTGAACAGTCCGAGACGGCGGCGGTGGCTGCTGCGCAACGGGCAGAGGACGCGCAAGTATGCGCTGAAGCTGCGGCATTGCGGGCGGAATCGGCGAAAGACACGGCGGTTTCGGCGGCTAATACCGCGACGGCGGCGTCTACAGCCGCACAGAATTACGCCGAGAGCGCGAGGGCCGATGCTGAAAGCACCGCTGCGGACCGCGTAGCTGTGGAGGCCGCACGGGATGAGACGCTTGCAGCAGCCGCGGATATAGACGCCGCCCTTGTGGACAAGGCCGTTGAGGCTTTGACGCCGGAGATCGTTGAGCAGGCTGCTACGGAAGCGGCGAACCAGGCAACGGCGCTTGCACAGGCGTCGGCTGCCGCTGCTGCTGCCTCTGAGACGGCTGCGGCTGATTCTGCCGCTGCCGCTGCCGCTTCGGAAACAGCGGCGGCGCAATCGGCGGCAGACGCATCGCAAAGCGCGTCCGATGCCGCCACCTCCGCAACAGAAGCGGGAGATTCGGCAGAGGCCGCTGCGGCATCCGCAACGGGGTTACAGGACGGGCTTACGAACCTTTTGAACATCGAGGCGCGAATTACCGATGCCACAATAGGGTTTGCCGCACAGCTTATCCGCCTGGCCAACCGGATTACAAAAGTTGAACTGGACCATATTCATCCAGGGTACGGCAGTGCCGGCGCGTGACATCTGAAATATAACCGACAGGAGACACACCATGCCTGATCAACCCACCAATGCAGATATACTTGAGGCCGTGACCCAACTTGCGACAGACGTGCAGAATGCGGAGCAGACTGTTGTAGACGGTCTTGCGGCGCACGTTGCGGACCCCGAAGCACATGGTGCGGCGGCGGCGGCAATAACCGCGTCAGAGGAAGCGGCAGGCGTATCGGCGCAACGGGCAGAGGACTTTGCCGGAAACGCGGAAAGTTTTGCAAGCGCCGCCGCATCGAACGCTTCAGGGGCAGCCTCCTCCGCTCAACAGGCAAGCGAATCCGCAGACGCCGCAGCCGCAGCCGCAGCCGCGGCAGCGACAGACGCCGTTGCCTCCGTCGCTGCGCGTATCGACGGAATCAGCGCCGCTATCCGAGGCAATGAGTTTTCCTTCTCGTCCTTCAACCCTGAAGATATGGCCGCACAGCAAGATGAACTGACACAGTACGCGCTCGAACAGCTCGTTCTGGAAGACGCCGCCGACATCCCCAACGGTATCACCGTTCGGAACATGAACGGCAATAAGGTGCTCATCTTCAAAGCTGCGGTAATCGGAGACGGAACCTCTGAAGTCCCTGAGTTCCCGGCACATTGGGAGGAACTCGCCACAGCGGACGCGCCGGACGTGCCGATTGCCACAAATACCACGTTGGGCCTTGTGAAAGGTTCCACGGATGCCCTCAAAGCGTCGGTCGGGGAAGACGGGACGCTGACGGTAAACAATGTCACGCAGGCGGTATACGAAAACTCCGGCCATTGGTTGAAGAACGAGATTTACAACAGCATTTTTGACGGCACCGGCATGAAGGCATGGCATGAGGGTTATGACAGTGGTGAAGCTATTGCCAGGGTCTTTATACATCCCGGCGAAGCCGAGCCGTTTGTGAAGTTGGAAGCCACCGACTTTGAAGGTGCGTCCACGCAGATATACCTGGATGGAAGGGGGCGTATAACCTTCGAGATACAGGGCGGTGAATCCTTAAACCTCGTCGGCTCCAACAGGGATACCGGCACAATCGTCTGCGGAGCGGGCGAGGAAGACGGCCATGCGGTGAACCTTGGTCAACTCATGGGGATTTTGCAGTCCTACATCGGCGGGAGCGGCGGTGGAGGCGGAGGCGGAAGCGGGAGCGGCGGGGGCACGGTTATCACCGGAAGCCGAATGCTGACCTGCATCCTTTATGCCGGTCCAACGCTTCCCGCAGACGCGGTACGAGCGAAAGGGGGGATGTACTCTGCTCTGGACTATCCGGAGGCGGCTGCCGCCCTCGGAAGCCGATACGGCGGCGACGGGGTGACATACTTCGGTATTCCGACGCAACCGGCCAACGGAAACGGAATGGAATGGATTTTTTACATCGGGTTGCCGGCGCGGGGTGTTCCTCTGCACAGCGGCGACGGCCATTACTGCGGGGATGCGGACCTGTATCCCGGCATAACCTCCAGCGCGGCATAAGGAGAAAAACCATGCGCGGACTTCCCAAACAATATCATACCATAGCGGACTTCAACAACGTCGCCGCTCAGGGTACGGCGGAAAAGGAAGCGGCCAAGGATGCGCTGCGCGCGCTCCAGGCGGCACGGTACATCTGGAAACAGACGGAGATTCTTGAGGACGGGCAGGAAGGCATCTCCGATGACACGCACCGGGTGATTGACACACAGAACGAAGCCCAGGAACCCGTCCGGGCGCAAATGGAACTGGTACTTGACGAATACAGCGCATTCTCGCGCATGGGGTGGACCGTTCAAACGGCTGCGGAATTTCTCGCGGCGTAAGGAGTAGAAGCAATGTTGCTCGAAAGTATATGGAAAGATGAGGCGTCCGCAGACTATGCGCTGAACGCCGCAAACCTGAGCTTTATCATGCCGGACTTCCTTGCCAACGGGAACCGCCTGCTGTCGATTGTACCCGCGAACCGGCGCCAGATTGCGCTCGAAGCGGATATTTTCGTGAAGCTCATCGTCAACGGGTTACACATCCCCGTTAAAAACAAAACCTACGTGACGATTGCTCCGGAGACGATCCTGGATGTCGGAAGCTCGTTCACCCCCGGAAAGGACTATAGCCTGTACCTTGTGCAGGCCGATGCAGGCGCGGATTTGGTTTGTTCGCTGAACTCAACCTATCCCGCCGGGGCGACGGCTGACAACTCGCGCAAAATCGGCGGTTTTCACACCGTCTGCGCCAACGTCGGAACGATTGTCGGGCATCCTTACAGCGAGTACATGGCCGGGGACATCCATATTCATTCCCTGTGGGATTTGAAGCACCGCCCGATCTGCTCGCCGGACGGGATGGCGTATGTGGAACCGCTTGGCGAGTGGTGGGACATTTACGGCCAGAGCGGCACGGGCACGTCAACAGCTTCGGTGTTCGGCGGCACGGCGACGGTATCCCGCAACTACATGGACCATGTTGACGACTTCGCAGCCGTGGGGAAAAATCTCATCTGGGACGAAGGTTTCCAGATCGCGGCAGAAGGCTCGAACCAGAAAACGAGCTTCAGCGGGGGCGCAGGCGCGGAGCCGAATCCGAAAACCCAGGGCGGACATAGTGACAGCACGGGCCGTCGTATGATAAGCAACTTCGGCCTTGAAGATATGTGCGGATGGCTTTGGTGGTGGGCACGTGGCGGCGGCTGGCGTTTTTCCCAGACGACACACACGGATAGCCCCGCGACGTCCGGGCCGAACTATGAAGGCAGTTATGGAGCGGACATCCAACGGCATGATGACTGGCCGGGAAACAAGGGTAGTGTCTGGCACACTGATGGCCGCGCTGGTCTGCTGGTGGGCGCGCTTTGGGTTAATGGTTCGGCGTCCGGCTCTCGTGCGCGGTATGCGAATTATCCGCGTTCGGCGTTGAGTACGAGTAACGGCGGTCGCGCTTGCGCTCGGAGCCGGTAAACTACGTGAACAACAATAACTACGGTCGCCCGGCGTTTCGCCGGGCGAAGAAAATTTTCCGGCGGGGGTTGAACCTCGCCGGAAAAGGTATTAAAGTTTATAGAGCCGCACTGGTCTGCTGGTGGGCGCGAATTGGAATAATGGTTCGGCGTCCGGCTCTCGTGCGCGGAATGCGAATAATCCGCGTTCAGCGTTGAATACGAATAACGGCAGTCGCGCTTGCGCTCGGATACGAAGGGACTCAAGAAATTTGAGCAACTCCGGCTGAACTTTAATACCATGTCGCGGCAAAGAATTTTCCTTGTCCGGCAAAACACACGAAGGAGGGGCAGGAAGGCTAGTAAGAAATTGAACGTCTGCCTGCCCTACTTTTATGAAACGTCATGGAAACCTTTTTGAGAAGATAGTTTCACTTGAGAACCTGGAACTTGCATATAGACAGGCGCGCCGGGGGAAGCCGCGATTACGCGGTGTAATAAATTTTGAAAAAGATAGACAAGAGAATATACAGAAATTACACGATGATCTGGTAAACAATACATTGAGAACCGGGAGATATACGGAGAAGATTGTACACGAGCCAAAGACGCGAACTATTTTTACACTGCCGTTCAGGGATAGAATAGTTCATCATGCGCTAATGAACGTGATAGAGCCTATATGGCAAAGCATGATGATAGAGCAGAGCTACGCTTGTATTGTTGGAAGGGGCATACATTCGGGCAGCCGAAAGACAATGGAGTATATTCGTCGGAATACGTATTGCTTAAAGTGTGATGTCTCAAAATTTTATCCTACCGTTGACCATGAGATATTGCTTGCCATAATCCGCAGGAAGATAAAATGTGAACGTACATTAAATTTACTTTCAGAAATAGTCTATTCGTTCAAAGGGAATAAAGACATACCACCGGGGAAGAATGTCCCTATCGGCAATTATACAAGTCAATGGTTCGGTAATCTGTATCTTAATGAACTAGACCAGTATGTGCGACATGAACTCAAGTTCAAGGATTATATTCGATACTGCGACGATTTTCTGTTGTTCGGGAACGACAAGGTGCGGATGAATACCGCTGCTGCGAATATAAAAGCGTTCATGGGCGATAAGTTAAAACAGCGTCTTTCAAAGTGTGATTTGTTTCCCGTTTCTCGCGGGGTTGACTTTCTCGGATACCGGCATTTCCGAACACATATCTTGCTCCGGAAGCGGACGGCGAAGCGGTGGCAGAAACGGTTGCTTGCTTTACCGTCCGATGTTATGTCGGGAAAGGCAACGCGGGAACATGCGCGAAGTGTAGTCGCGTCTGCACAAGGTTGGCTGAAATGGGCGAACAGCTATAACTTTCGCAGGAAGGTGAAACTAGATATGCTGTTACACGAATATATTCATAAGGAAAAAGAAAAGGGGAATGACGCTGTGCCTGACGAAGTGCCCAATGAACAGCCAACAGCGGAAAGTTTACCTGAAGCACAACCAAAGAAGGAACCGAAATATCTTTTCAAGGGCAGACCGCAAAAGCGGATAAATGCGGAACAACGGGCGAACGCGAAGCGGTTCGTGGAGTTTGCGGAAAATGCGCCGTTGGAAGGTGAGAAATATAGACTTCGGGACGTGCTGCACAAGCCGATACTCATTCTGAATTTTCGGATTAAAGCAAGTAAATTTGCTGATAAAAGCGGGGATTTAGTTATTATACAGTTCGAGTTCGCGGATAAACCGGATGTAGTAAACATCCTCTTTTCGGGTAGTACCGTTCTGAGGGATATGCTGCTTGAATATCAGGACCAGATACCATTTTACACAACAATCACGCCGGTAAAAAAGTATCTGGTTTTTTCTTGAATTTTTTCTTGACGCCGGGGCCGAGGCGGGATAGATTTTCGTCGTTGTCACCGGAAAAGGGATTGAAATCTCAGTTTGGAGTCCTATCTCCATACCGAGAATCACATCGAGGCCCCTGATGTTGACAACAGTCGCCCGGAAGGGCGTGGATTGAAATAATTATAAGACTGTTGGTGTGAAACCACGCCGACGTCGCCCGCAAGGGCGTGGATTGAAACAATCGCAAGATCATTGGCGAGAGTCCCCGCAAGGGCGAAAGGGCCACCGCGTGAGCAGTGGCCCTGCTCTTTTTGACGGCGCGTCAGTTTTGCTTTCCATATCCTTCCTCGATGCCGCGTATAATGACCGCCGCGACGTGCGTGCCTTCGTTGTCGGCTTTCAGAGTGTGGCCGCGCCAGACGTGCCACAGGTGTTCGGCGACTTCCTCCAGGAGGACGGCGGTGTAATGCAGCCGGCTGCGTACCCACTTCGGATGCTTCCGGCGGGCATGGACAGCGGCGGCTGCGAAATGTCGATAGGTTGAGTATATCATGATAACAGCCCTACCTCACTGCTGTCTAAATATCCTTTTATTGCTTCCCATGCTGCAATC
>JAISWB010000015.1 GCA_031271265.1 Desulfovibrio sp.
GAGGCGGGAATCCGCGCCTCCTTTACAACGACAAACCCCGCCTTGCCGGCGGGGTTTGTCTTGCGGAAGCGGGGGAAGGAGGCGAAGTGCGCCTCCTCCGCAACGTCGGGAAGATAGGCTTAATACATGCCGCCCATGCCGCCGCCCATGCCGCCGCCCATACCTCCGCCGCCCATGCCGGCGGCGTCTTTCTTGGGCTCGGGTTTCTCGGCCACCGCGGCTTCGGTGGTGAGCAGCAGGGAGGCCACGGAGGCCGCATTCTGCAAGGCGATGCGCGCGACCTTTTTGGGGTCGATGATGCCCGCCTTGTTCAGGTCGACATATTCGCCGGTGGCGGCGTCAAAGCCGAAGCTGTCCTTGCCTTCGCGTACTTTTTCCACGACGATGGAACCTTCATAGCCGGCGTTGATCGCAATCTGGCGCAGGGGGTCTTCAATGGCCCGGCGCACCAGCGCGACGGCGGCGGCTTCGTCGTCGTCGGCGGGAATGACGCTGTCAAGGGAATTGGCAATGCGCAGGTACGCGGTGCCGCCGCCGGGGACGATGCCTTCTTCAACGGCCGCGCGCGTGGCGTTCAGGGCGTCTTCCACGCGGTCCTTCTTTTCCTTCATTTCCGTCTCGGTCGCGGCGCCGACATGGATGACGGCCACGCCGCCCACGATCTTGGCCAGACGTTCCTGAAGTTTTTCACGGTCATAGTCGGACGTGGTTTCGTCGATCTGGACGCGGATCTGCTTGACGCGGGCCTTGATGTCCTCGGACTTGCCGGCGCCGTCCACGATGGTCGTGTTGTCCTTGTCGATGACTATGCGTTTCGCGGTACCAAGGTCGGAAACAGAGAGGTTTTCCAGCTTGATGCCCATTTCTTCGGACACCACCTGTCCGCCGGTGAGCACCGCGATATCCTGCAGCATGGCCTTGCGGCGGTCACCGAAGCCGGGAGCCTTGACGGCCGCGACCTGCAACGAGCCGCGCAGTTTGTTCAGCACCAGGGTGGCAAGGGCCTCGCCGTCCACGTCTTCGGCGATAATCAGCAACGGGCGGCTCATCTTTACGATTTGCTCCAGAACGGGGAGCATTTCCTTCATGCTGGAGATTTTTTTCTCGTTGATGAGGATGAGCGGCTCGTCCAGTTCGCAGATCATCTTGTCGGCGTTGGTGACGAAGTAGGGGGAAAGGTAGCCGCGGTCGAACTGCATGCCTTCGACCACTTCCAGGGTGGTTTCCAGACCTTTGGCTTCCTCGACGGTGATCACGCCCTCTTTGCCGACTTTGCCCATGGCCTCGGCGATGATGTTGCCGATGGTGCTGTCCGCGTTGGCGGAAATGGTGCCGACCTGGGCGATTTCTTTCTGATCGCGGGTGGGCTTGGCAACGGCGTCGAGTTCGATGACCAGACGGGCAACGGCCTTGTCGATGCCGCGCTTGATGGACATGGGGTTGCGGCCGGCCGCGACCAGTTTCACGCCGTCCTTATAGATGGCCTGGGCGAGAATGGTGGCGGTGGTGGTGCCGTCGCCGGCGATGTCGCTGGTCTTGGAAGCGACTTCCTTGACCATCTGGGCGCCCATGTTTTCAAACTTGTCGTCCAGCTCTATTTCTTTGGCAACGGTCACTCCGTCCTTGGTGATGACGGGCGAGCCGTAAGATTTTTCGATAACCACGTTGCGGCCTTTCGGGCCCAAAGTAACCTTGACCGCATTGGCCAGGGTATCCACGCCGTGGGAGAGACGTTCACGGGCTTTGGAATCAAACAAAATTTCTTTGGCAGGCATGTGTCGTACTCCTGAAATTGATGTTGCTTGTTGGATGGTGCTCTCAGCCTATGATTGCAAGGATGTCGTCTTCACGCATAACCAGATGATCCACGCCGTCCAGCTTGATTTCGGTGCCCGCGTATTTGTTGAACAGCACCAGATTGCCTTCCTCTACGGTCATGGCAATGGTCTTACCGTCTTCAGCGGTTTTGCCCGGTCCCACGGCGATCACCTCGCCCTTGGAGGGCTTTTCCTTGGCGGTATCGGGAATAAACAGTCCGCCTGCCGTCTTTTCTTCGCTTTCGAGGCGTTTGACCAGAACACGGTCGTTAAGGGGCGTCAGCTTCATGATGCATAAACCTCCACAATTTGTTTTGTCGGTATAGTATGGTTTCGGAACGAGCCGGGGGCGGGGCCTGATCGTCTCCTGCCCCGTCCGCCGCGGTCATCCCGCTACGAACGTGCTTAGTATAAGGCGCGAATCGGACTTGAAAAGAGGGGTGAGCAAATTTTTTTGCATCTTTTTAAGATAGTAAGTAAAATAACTATCTTATAATGTAATTTTTTTTCGGCACCCGGCCCTTCGGAGCGTATTCGCCGGGTCGGGGGGCGGCGGAGGGCGGCGGATTGTTCCGGGCGTATTGCCGCTTCCACCGGAAATTGTTATCTTCGGCTCATGAAGAAGCGAATTGCGGGCATTACGGAAAAGCCCGGTGCGGCCGGGTTGGCCGTAGGGTTTTTCGCGACACATCGAATCAGGCCGGCTCCATGCGCGAACAAAAACTATGGGCTTCCCTGCATCCGTTTTTCGAAGGGGGAGGAATGCTCGGGCGACGGGAGGCGAACCGCCGCTTCCTCACGGCCCTGCTGGAAAACGATCCTTTCGACGCCTACCATTTTTTCCTGTCGCACCCGGACATCCGCGCCGGGCTGGAAGACGAACTGCGCGCGCTGTTTCCCGACATCCATAATGAAGGCCGCATCATCCTGCGCCTGCACGGCGAGTTTCCCGCCGCCCTGAGCGAACACGCCTACCACTGCCTGCACCTCTCCGACCCCTTTTCCTGTTTTACGGAAGCGGTGTGCCTGCGCAACGTGTTCAGCCGGCGCATATTCCCTGTAACCGCGCCTACGCATTCGCTGAGTTACGTCGAGTTCGGCGCGGGGTTTCTGCAACATCTCTGGGGCGGCGTCACGGCGCGCGACGTCGTCGCGGCCACCTCGACGGCGGGCGCGGAAGTGGTGCGCGCCTATTACGCCCGCCTGCGCAACGCCTACGGACTGGACGAGGACCGCTTCGCCGCCCCTTCCGTCCGTTGCGTCCCTCTGGGCGTGGACCCTTCCCTCATGCCCGCCCCCGACGAAAAAGACCGGCTCGGCGCCGCATGCCGCAGCCGCTTCGGCCTGGGCGACAAGCTCGTGTTCCTCGTGTTCGCCCGCATCGCCTACCAGTCGAAAATGGATTTGCTGCCGATCCTGCGCGCCTGGAAACGGGCCGAAGAATACGGCCTGGCGCGCGGCCGTTGCGTCCTCGTCCTGGCCGGATGGGTGGAGGACGGCGATACCTTCGACAAGGAAATCGCCGGCTTCGCGGACAATATGGGCATCGACTGCCTTACCGTGCCGAGGCCGGACAACGCCGGGCGCAAAGCGCTTTACGCCGCGGCGGACGTCTTCCTCTCCCCCTCGGACAACCTGCAGGAGACCTTCGGGCTTACCCTGCTGGAGGCGGCGGCGTCCTCCCTGCCGGTCATCGCCTCAGACTTCGACGGCTACCGGGACCTGGTGATCGACGGCGTTAACGGCATCCTTGTGCCGATCCTCGGTCCGGCCCGGACACCCCGCACGGACGCCCTTGCCCGCATCGTCCCGGCCGCCGCCTACCACCTTATGCAGGCGCAACAAAGCGCCGTGGACGTGGACGCGCTGGGGCGGGCAATACGCCTGCTGGCCGGGAACGAAGCCCTGCGCAGGCGCATGGGCGAATCCGGGCGGAAACAAGTACTCGCCGCCCGGACCTGGCAACACGTCGTCCGCAACATGCTGGACCTTTGGACCGAATTGAACGAAACCCCCTGCCCTCTGCCCGAAAACCCCCGCGAGCGCCCCCGCGACGCGCTGATCCACCCCTCCTGCCCACCCCACACGGATATTTTCAACGGCTACTACACGCTGCGCGCCGACGATCCGGACCTAGCCCGCAAAAAAGTGGTCTGGAGCAAGGCAGGCAAAGCCGTGTACCACGGCAAAGATTTCCCTGTTGTCTACCGTCCCGTGGAACAACACGTCGACCCGGAGGCCCTGCGCAAACTGCTCTTCATCGCCAGAAAACCGACCTCCTGGGCCGAACTCGCCGCCCGCTGCGCAACACAGCCCAAAGACCGGGGTCCGGCCGACGAAACCTTCATGCTGCTCTGGGCTTTGAAACACGACTTCCTAGAATTCACAGACTGAAACCTGCAACCCCGCGAAAATATATCAAGTAAAAAGTTGTAATATCTGAAAAATAAATGATCTATATAATATTATGAGGGATTGACAACGAGATTCCATTGCCGCGCTCGTGATCAGCCCGGCTAAGGGATATCAGGCCTGTTTCGTATCTCTTCCACGGCTTGAATCGCAAAACCTGACGGGTCAAGTTCGTTCTGCGAAAGATGCCGTAGCAGCATTTCATGGAGTATTACCTGCGCTTCTTCTGAAAGAATCCATTCCGTGGATTGTAGTGAACAGATATCTGGTTCCACTGCCTGAAGCTGGTCAAAACGCAGAATAGATCCTGGGTGTTCATCAGTCAGGGGCAACATATCCCAAAAGCATTGCGTGTATTCGCAACATTTGACTCTACGCACGAACTCACGGCTGAAACCGCCCTGGCTCCCTGTGGATTTTGCTGTATAAAAAGGCGCGACAAGAAAAGTTGGTACATAATGCCCTTTGGGGAACCCGGCGCGAACCTTCTGTTCAATGATGGTTCCCGGGGTGGCAATAATCAGCGCCGGGCGCACCTTACCCTTGTTCAACGTCAACCTCTCACCGGGATAAACAGGTATGCCGGCTACAGGCAACGGAGTCACGGGCCGTCTCGGGTCCGCCCGGAAAGCGCCGATAGTGAAGTCCGCCCCGCTGTGATCTCTCGCCTCCTTTCGACCCTCCAGAGTGACTTCATAAGGGGCAGATGTGACATGGCGCGTATACGCCCTTACCAGACGCCAACGTTCCCGCCTGGGAGGTCTTTTTTCCTCCCACCATGAGTCGGTCAGATACTGGATGCAGTCGTCAGGGAACATCGTCGCTCCTGGCCTTGGATTTCCACACAGAATCGTCTATGCGGGCCGTATGCCGCCCTGGCGCTACTTCCGACAAATCAGAGGCTTCCATCGCCGACATGGCTTGAAAAAACACTTCGTCGTATAGGGGAAGAGTAACAGCCTTTGTTTCTTGTTTTTTCCCGCTAAGTTCCTTGAATTTTTCCGCAAGATGCGCCCGCGCCGAGCGTTCCCATTCCCGAATTTTTTTCTTTTGCTTTTCCGTGCGTTCAATAGGTTTGGCTTGTGTGAACACGTCGGCTTCCCTGAAAGAAAATCCACTAGGTTCAAAGGAAAGGACTTCTCCTGGAGCAGCTCTGAGCATAGGCGGTGTTTTATAGACAAAATCCAGCAGCTCAGGCGTTTTGTTGGCGAATCTTTTTACCTGCCGGTCCAGGAAAAAGACCATTTCCACATCCAAACCGGCGGCAGAATTTGCAGCGTCTGAATTCCTCAAACTCCAGCGGATATAGTCCTCATGACCGTATTGGGAGGTGGCGGTTTTTTTCACAGCTCCGAGAGCGGCAAGAGCGCTGTCCAGATGCTGATAAAGGTCTGTATCCCACGGGCCGAAATGATGAAACCGCCAGTGGATACCCGTAAACGTCCGACCGTTATGTTTTTCGGCAAAAAAAAGGTCGGCAAGATAGAGATATTTGATGAAATGAATAGGCCCCAGCTCGCGATCTTGATAATCCTCAAGCCTGTCGGCACTCACCAGAACTTGCGCGAGAACGGCGTCAATTTTTTGGATATTCATGATTGAATTTGATTCAAAGGAGAGGGAGCATACCCCCAACGGTCAAATATAGCCAGTCCTTTTTCCGGGTCGGCAATGGGAATCAGCAATACTCATGCCGAAAAAATCGTTCGCGGGTCCATCATAAACGGGAAAGTCGGAAAGCTGCGGGCCGGTCATCCCGGCCTGCATCGTTCACAGCGGCGGCGCCCCGACGAAGAAAATTCCGCCATAAAACTTCCGGCCGATCTGCCGATAATACTTGTGAGGGTGTTGCCGCGGGTGCCTGTGCCGGCATTGATATTGCTTGCATGGGGATGCGGGCCTCCGTCGGGGAGGCAAACCGGCAATTCTTTCCTTTTTCGGAGTTCCGTTATGGTTCAGTACGCTTCGGGTTCGTTGCGCATCTCGGGTTTGGGAAGCGATTATAATTTCGACGAGATGATCGACAAGCTCTACCAGGTTGAGCAGCGGCAGGCCACGCAGTTTTTGCGCTGGAAAAGCGACTGGCAGACGCGCCTTGACGCCCTGAAGGAAGTGCGCGGCGGCCTGATGAACCTGCAGACGGCCTTGAACAAGCTCAATACCATGGACAAGTTCCTGATAAAAAGCACGACGAGCACGCAACCCACGGTCGCCGTGGCCAGGGCCGAGTCCGATGCCGTGAACACCGCCTACACGGTCGAAGTCAACCGCCTGGCCGCCGGCAGCACATGGACAAAGGATACCGGGCTGGCTACCGCGCAGGACGTGATCAGCGCAAGCGGCGGCAGCATCAAGTATTCCTACCAGGGCAAAAGCCGCACGGTCACAGTACCGGCGGGCACGACCGTGGAGGGATTGCTGAAGATCATCAACAACGATTCCGGGAATCCCGGCGTACGCGCCCAGACGCTGCAAAGCGCGAACGGTGTCATTTTCCAGTTGCGCGGCATGGATACCGGCCGCGACAACATTCTGGTCATCGAGAGCACCAGCGGCCTCAGCGGCTTGGGCATAGCCCTGGATCCCGCCACCGGCAATTACGACACGGGAGAAAATTTTGCCGAGTTCAAGACGACTTTTTCCGGGCTCGGCGACGTCATCAACAGTTCGGGCGAGGAAAAGACGTTCATCTACTCCGTAGACGGCGTCAAACGCACCGTCTACCTGCCGGACGGCGCCGTTCTGCAGAATCTGGTCGACGGGATCAACGCCCAGACGCCGGGCGTCGCCTATTTTGATACAGGAACCGGCAAATTCGGGCTGCGCAAAGACAACACCGTCTATACCCCCGGCAATTTCGGCTCCTCAGTTACCGCTTCCGGGGTTTATCTTAACGACATTCTGGGTCTGGATGCCGCCGGCGCACCGACAGGCTCGCCGACACTTTTCGACAGCATCACCTCCAAGGTGCTGGGAGCCTCTGCGACTCCGGCCGATGCCACGACATTTACCTTTGACATAACCGCGTCGGACGGGTCGACGCCGAGTCCGTCCACGGTATCTATAGATGTGAACGAAAACACGACGTTGGAGGATCTGCGCAACGCCCTGCGCACCAAGCTCGGCGCGCGGGCGGATGTTCAAATTGAGCTGGACACGGGGACGGGCAAATACTTTCTCAAGATGGACATGAAAGACACTGTCCATCGCCTGACCGTGGCCGACGGCACGCTCACGGATTTTGCCTATGTGCCGCCTTCGCCCGTTGCGGGGTCCGGCTGGGACGTGCGTCAGGCCGAGAACGCGCAGGTGCGGATCAACGGCTACCCGGCGGATCCGGGCAAGTGGCTTGAGGTGTCGAGCAATACCCTGGAGTCCGGCAAGGTTGTCCCCGGCATGTCCTTTACGCTGCTGGACACGGGCACGACCACCATCAGCGTCGGCAACGACATCGAAACCATGAAGGAAAACATCTACGCCTTTGTGGACGCCGTGAACACCTTCCGTTCCCTGCTGTCAACCTTCACGAAAGTGGACGACTCCAAGGAAGTACTGGATCCGGAATACGCCGTTTCCCAGTTTGAAATGCAGAAAGGCGGCGTGCTGACGGGCAACTACGGCGTACAACTGGTGGAATCCCGCCTCAAGGAGGCCGTGTCCGGCACGGCCAAGGGCTTTGTCCCGCGCGACACGAACGCCGCGGGCAACACCGTCGGGGACGTTTTTTCCTCCCTTTCGCAGATCGGCATCTATACAAACGCCACGGAAGGTGAAGCGACCTTCGGCCTTCTGACAGTGAACCTGCTCGGCGACAAGGGATCCCTGACCCTGGACCAGGCTCTGGCCGACGACCCCGAAGCCGTTGCCCGGCTGTTCACCGTGCGCGGGGAAGGCTCAAGCAATTCGGACGATTTTCAGTTCGACTCCATGATCACCGGCATCACCAAGGCCGGAACCTATGACGTTTCCTACGAGGTTGACGCATCGGGCAACATCCTCAATGCCTTCATAGGCGGCAAAGCCGCAATCATCGACAACACGAACCATACCATCACCGCAAATGAAGGGGATTCCAAAGGCTTGCTGCTCTCGGTGACCAATCTTACGCCGTCGGGAACCCCTTACAACGGCAGCGTCAGCGTCAAGGAAGGGAAAATCGGCGAACTGTTGAGCCTCATGGAGGGCACGGAAGGGATGCTCGGGACCAACGGCACCCTGAAAACCATTGAAGACAACTATGGTAATATTATTGACGGCATAGACGAAAAAATCAAGCGCGAGGACGAGCGGCTGTCACGCTGGGAACGCAACATGATTCTCAAGTTCTCGCGCCTGGAAGCTACCCTGGCCCGCTATCAGCAGATGCAGACCGACCTGACCAGCCAGATAGCGCAACTGCCCAAGGGCAGCAGCAGCAGCAGTTAACATACGGCATGCAAGGCCGCCCGGCGGCGAAGGCACAACGGCCGGGGCGCCCGAACCGTGCGACTGCACGAGGGCAACAGCGGCAGCCGACATACGGAACACACAAGGGAGACATCATATGCAGCCGGCGGCGCAAAGCTACTTCAAGACGCAGGTTTCCACAACATCACAGGGCGACCTCGTGGTCATGCTCTTCGACGCGGCCGTCAAGTTTCTGGTCACGGCCAAAGTCGGTCTGGCCAAGGGGGATATGGCCGGGAAAGGCATAGCCGTTTCCCGCGCCCTGGACATACTCAACGAGCTGTCAAGCTCACTGAACATGGAAAAAGGCGGGGATCTCGCCGTAAACCTGCGCAGCCTCTATACCTTCTGCAGCAACCACCTGGTGCGGGCCAACCTGAAAAAGGATCCGGCGATGATTGACGAGGTCATCAAGATTCTTACGGGAATCAGGGGCGCCTATGCGGAAATCGCCGAGTTGCCCGAAGCCCGCGCGGCTGCGGCCGAAACCGCTGCCGGACGCCGTGCGGCCGGTGCCGGCGTCGGCCTGCGCGTCCCGCTCCCGACCGTCCCCCCGCCTGCCGGCGACTTTTCCGCGCCCGCGCGCGGTCGCCTCGGTGCCGCAGCCTACAAGAAGTCCGCCCTCACCGGCTGAACAGAACGCAGACGCGGCAATATCGGGGCTCCGCCCCCGAACTCCGCCGGGGTCGGCCTGAGCAGGCGCAAGGTCGATGATTTCCCCAGTCGGCCTTGTTAAGGTATCTGATTCAATAGACATAGTTACTCGGCGCAAGGTCGATGATTTCCCCAGTCGGCCTTGCGCTTGCCCAGGTCGACTCTCCTCATTCGTGGATGCGCACTTTCAAAGTTGATCCGCTCTAGCTGCGGTAATCCGAATTGACACTCACATAGTCGTGCGTCAGATCGGAGGCCAGAAGCTTATACTTGCCGGGACCGTATCCCAGGCGCAGTTCCATGCGTATATCCCGTTGCGCCAAAGCGGGGGTGAGCAGATCTTCGTAATGCGGGGGCGCCGGCTTGCCGTTGGAGAACAGCTCCACGCCGCACAGTACGAACACCACGTCGTCGGGGTTGAACGCCGCTCCGGAGCGGCCCAGGGCGCAAATCACGCGCCCCCAGTTGGCGTCCTTGCCGTACATGGCCGTTTTGACCAGTTGGGAACCGCCCACGGCGCGCGCGGCCCGTTCGGCATCAGCGTCGTTTGCCGCGCCGACGACGTCTATGTGCATGACCTTGGTCGCCCCTTCGCCGTCTTTGACCAGCATGTAGGCCAATTCTTCCAGCACCTCGGTCAGGACCTTTCCGAGAATCGCCGTCCGCGTGCCGGAAATGCTCACGCCCGATGCGCCGTTGGCCAGACCGTAGAGGGTGTCGTTGGTGCTGGTGTCGCCGTCCACGCTGACCCGGTTGAAGCTCGCGTCAACCGCCCCGGCGAGCAGGGACCGCCATTCGCCGGGGTCCATGACGGCGTCGCAGAACACAACAGCGAGCATGGTCGCCATATCGGGACAGATCATGCCGGCGCCCTTGGCTGCCCCGGCGATCCCGACGGGGTTTTCGTTGCCGATGCACAGCTTGCGCCGCGCGTACTTGGGAAAGGCGTCGGTGGTCATGATTGCCGAGGCGAAGTCTTCAAGTCCCGCCCGGCCGAGATTTCCCGCAAGGGCAGGCAGGGCGCGTTCCCATGCCCGCATGTCCATCTGCGCGCCGATGACGCCGGTTGAAGCCGGGAGGATGTCGTCGGGGCTGATGCCCAGCAGGGAAGCGGTCATTTCCCGGCTTTGCCGGCAGCGGAACATGCCTTCTTCGCCGGTGCAGGCGTTGGCCTGACCGGCATTGATGAGTACGGCGCGGGCGGTCGGGGAGACGCGCAGCCGTTCCCGGCCCGCCAGCACCGGCGCGGCCTGAAACTTGTTGGTGGTGAACAGGCCCGCCGCGGCGGCGGGCCTGTCGCTGAGAAGCAGGGCCAAATCGTTGCGGCCGGGTTTTTTGAAAGCGGCCTCGGCAACGCCGAGGCGAAATCCGGCGGGTAATCCGTTGTCCATCGTAAATCCTTTATGATCCGTAAATGATACAATCTGAAAATTTTCCGTTACGCGTTGCCTGCGGGCGCGGGGAAAAGTTCCCGCATGCGGTCCAGGAGCCTTGCCGCCCTTGCGCCGGCGCTCAATTTTCGGGCTGCGGCCGCGTTGTTGCGGCGCATGCTCCTGCGCAAGTCCGGTTGCGCCGCCAGCCGCCACAGCAGCGCCGCGAGGTCGCCGGGTTCCGTGCCTTCGGCGAACATGGCGTTGACCCCGTCTTTCAGCCCCCGGCGCAGGGACGGCATGGGCGTGGCCGCTATGGGCAGGGCAAGGCCTTGCCCCTCGTACATCTTGATGGGGGCGAAAAAATCCTCGTCCGTGTTCATGGGGATGACGAAAATGTCGCAGTCGGCAAGGCGTCCGGCGATTGCCGCCTGCTCCAACCGGCCGGTAAAACACACCCTGTCCGTAAGGTGCAGTTCTTCGGACAAGCGGCGCTGAAGGCGGAAATCGGCCTCGGGCGTACCGCCGATGACGGTCAGGACAAAATTTTTTTCCAGCAGGGCCAGGGCGCGGAGCAGGTTTTCCACGCCTTTGCCCTGCTGCAGGGAGCCGACGTAGGCCAGGTTCACGATGCCGCTCAATTCCGAAGGTTCCGGGCGCGCAGCCGGAACGGCATGTCCCCCGTCGTACTCTCCGTCCGGCACAGGGGAAAACCCGGGGACGTTGCGGGCCGCGGAAAGCTGCTCCGGCCCGCGCACCGGCCGGATCGTCCTTTCGTTGTAGCCCAGCGGCTCGACGACATGCGCGCGCGGTTCGGGGAGGTAGCCGGCGCAGGCGTTCTGCAGGGTTGTGCAGTTGAAAACCACCAGATCGACGTTCAAAAAAACCCGTTTTTCGAGCGCGTACAGATATTTCGCTTCTTCGCCGTCTTTCAGGCGCGAGATGAGATGATGGATTTCAAAAACAACGCGCGCGTCGCTTTTGCCGAGCCTGCGGCGCATGTCCAGGGCGATGCCGGCTTCCCTGACGCTGGACGCGAAACAGACGACATCGACGCCCCGCGCGACGGCCGAACGCAAGCGGGCGCGGAACAGACGTCCGTACAACCCCTTGTGGCTCGTGCCTATGGTTTCCGGATACAGCAGGGAGGGCAGAGCCGGCAGGCCGATGCCGGCAAAGAAACGGAGCAGGGTCGGCGCCGTCCGGCCCGCCGGGGTCATCACGGCCTCTATGAAGGGAATGCCGGGAAAAAAAACAGTGGGCGCGCCGGCCGCGGCAAACTCGGCCGCCGTCAGGCAACAGTGCTGCGCATGCGCGGAACTGTTGGGGAACCGCATTTTCTGGCAGTACACGATTTGCACTGGGGCACCCGCATACGGCGGCGCAAAGCCCGTCGGGTTTTATTGCTGCTTGTGTTGTTCCGCAACAAGCGCGGCAATCTCTTCGCGTATGACGCGCGCGGCCGCGGCCGCGGCCATCTTGTCCAGGTCGGCGTGCAGGCGGCTGTGTGCGTCTTCCAGATGTTGCGCCCTTTCTTCCAGGGAAGCAAGTCCGGCTTCGGCCCGCCCGGTCTGTTCTTTCAGCGCGGCAAGCGCGGTTTCGGCCTGCCTGGACTGTTCTTCCAGGGCGGCGAGTCTGGACGCCGAGGCTTCGGCGTCCTGTTCACGGGCGGTTTCCTTGTTTGCGCCGGCCATGTGGGCAAGCTCAAGGTCTTCCAGGCGGGCAGCCAGGGAGGCAAGACCCGCGCCGAAACTGTCCAGTCGCTTGCCGATGCGTTCTTTTTCCTGCGCTTCCGTCCGGGCGCTCCCGGCCTCGGTGCGCAGGTTTTCCAGGTCCCCGCGCAGGGAGTTAAGGTCATGGATCAGTCCGGGTATGGCGGCCAGATTGGAGGCTTCTTCAAACCCTATGGCCGGCCCTCCGGACAGGCTGCTTTGCATCGTCTGCCCGGACAAGGGCGCATCCGGGTCTTTCCCGGAGCGGGATGGGGATTGCGGAGAGCCTACCTCGCTGCCTGTTTCGGCGGAACCGGCACCGGCTGCGTTTACCCCCGGCCGTGACGCCGCGTGCTCGCCGGGAGCGGGGCCGGGACCGGAGGCCGGGGCGTTGGAAAGCATGCCGTCCAGCAGGGCATCCAGTTCTACCAGGTCCACATCGTCGATGGATGCAGAGGAAAACGCGCCGGCCGGCTCGTCCGCATAGCCCGGATAGACATCGGAAAGCGCGTCCAAAACATCCGGGGGCAGTTCGCTTTCCGCGTCCTCGGCCGGGCGCGCGTCTTTCCCGGCGGCTGCAACGCCCGCTTCGGCGGTCGGCGCGGGAGCAGCGGGCGTTGCCTCCGGCGTAGCCTCGGCGGCCGCTTTTGCCTCCGGAGCCGCTTTTGCCTGCGGCACTGCCTCCGGAGCCGCTTTTGCCTCCGGGGCCGCTTTTGCCTCGGGCGCTGTCTCCGGAGCGGCTTTTGCCTCGGTCGGGGCGGCTGGAGGAGGGGTATCTTGTTGCGCTGCGGGAGCCGCATCTTTCGGTCCGCCGGCCTGGAACAGGTCGGGGGGCGGTTCCGGGGCCGCCTGTGCGGTGGAGCCGGCCTCGGGCGCGGGTTTCCGGGGACTTACCGCATCCGCTGCAGGAACGTCCGGCCCGCGGTCCCCGGCCGGTCCCGGTGCCGCGTCCTCCGGAGTCGGGGACGCGGCGGCGGCGAGTATATCCCCGAGTCCGTCCACGTCCAGTTCTATGGCTCCTTCATCCGTCTTTTCCGCGCCCTCATCCACATACGCATCCGCATGCAGCGGGAGAGCGTCGTCATCCTTGAGTCCGCCGCCTGCCGGGGCGACCGGGGACAGCTCTTCGACGCTGCCGGCAATGGGGACGGCGTCGAGGTCCGGCAGAGGCGGTTCCCGGAGGTCCGGCGGCAGCTCGACGGCGCCGCTTTCTCTGCGGGCGGCGCGCCGGTCATCCGCGTCCAGGGATTTAAGGATGTTGTCCAGATCGTCCATATCGGGAAGGTCCAGACGTTCGTTGTGGTCGACGCGGTAGTCGACGGGCGTGGGGTCGGGAAATTTCCGCAGGCCGGACTGCGCGGAGGCAAGTTCATCACGGGAGAGGTCGTCGAGCATGGACTCCAGGTCGTCGGTAAAATCCGCATCGTCCTGTTCTTCGGCGCTGAGGGGACGGCCGGGTTTCACCACTTCCAGCAGATCGATAATGTCGTCGTCCGTGCCGCCGGATTCGCCGACGGCGAAGTCAGGAGCCTTTTGGTTGTCGTTGGGCATGGGCGTATCCGGTATGATTGCGGCCGTCCGGGGGCCGGCGTGCGTTGCTGCAACATGTGCTTTGAGAAAAGCATATATTCGGCTTGATTGCAACCCTGCCGGCGCCGGACGCGGCACTCACCGGCGCGCTTTGACCGTGCGTTTGCGGACGGCTTCGGAGGCGGCATCGGGAGCCGGTGTTTCACCGGCCGCGGGCAGGTCCAGCAAAAATGCCGCGCCTCCCAGTTCCTCGTGGTGTGCCGCGGCGCTTATCACGCCCCCCCATAGGGCCACAAGGCCGTGCACGATGGACAGGCCGAGGCCCATGCCTCCGCTTCCGTCCCTGGTTGTATAGAAGGGGTTGAAGATGCGTTCCGTGTCTACGCTCAGGCCGGGACCGCTGTCCGCGACTTCCAGGCGCACCTTGCGTGTTCCGGGCAACAACGCGGCGCGGATCAGGACGGCGCGCCGCGCCCCGCCGGCGTCTCCCAGGCCGTCCAGGGCGTGCATGGCGTTGGACAGCAGATTTACCATTACCTGTTCAAGCTGCACTTCGTTACAGAGCACGGGCGGCAGGGAAGGGGCGATCTCCACGCGCACATGGACTTTTTTCAGGGTCATGCGGTGTTTCATCATGGCCAGCACCCCGTCCACGACCTTGGCAAGCGGAACCGGCTGCAGGGGCAGAGGGCTTTCCAGCTTGACCATAGCGCGCATATTGGCGATTATGCTGCGTATTTTGTCCGCCTCGCGCATGATGAGCCCCAGGCGTTCCCGGAGTATGGAGGGGGCGAGATTCGCATCTTTTTCCAGCAGCATCTGCAGTCCGCCGGCATAGAGGTGCAGTGCGGACAGCGGCTGGTTGATTTCGTGGGCTATGCCGCCCGCCAGGGTGTTCATGGCCTCCAGTTTGCGCGCGCGCTGGAGTTGCATGTTCACCTGCAGGCGGCCGGTGATGTCTTCCAGCATCATGATCAGCGCCTTGACCTGCCGGCCTGCGCCCCTGCCGGGTTTGACGGGGCAAGTCACCAGGCGGATCATGCGTTCCTTGTCGGCGCCGTTCAGGCGCAGGCCGTATTCCTTTTCGTGGCTCGCGCCGCCCAGCAGGGAAGCTCGGAACAGGCATTCGGGACAGTAGAATTTTTCTTCGTTGACGGCGCGCTCGTACTCGGAACCGCAGCGCAGGATGGTGCAGATGCGCGCGTCCAGGCAGAAAAGTCCGCCGAACCAGCGGCTGAGCCGGATATTGCCCGCCTTGATGCGCAGGGAGGTATCAAGCAGGGCTATGCCGATGGAGAGGTTGTCGGTAATGGCGCGGTAGCTTTGCTCGCTGAGGTCGAGGGCCTGCTGCATGCGCAGGTCCGAGGTGATGTTGAAGCCGGTTTTGAGTACGCAGGGCGTGCCGTCGTCGCCGACAAAGGGCACGGCATGGACGCGGAAGGCCCGTCCGCTTTGCGGATGCACCCATTCCACGGTGGCGGGTTTGCCGCTTTTCTCCTCCTGCAGAAAGGGGCAGAAGACGCAGGGTCTTTCGAGTCCGCGCAGGGCCGCATAACAGGGCCTGCCGTCCGGCGCTCCGAAAAATTTTTCAAAGGCCGCGTTGTGGGCGAGGATACGGTGTCCGGCGTCGATAAGCACAACGTAACAGGGCATAAGGTTTACGATGCGTCCCAGGGGTCCGTCCCGGGCCGCGCGCGGGGGGCCTTCCGGCGCGCGGGCGGGGGGAGGGAGGTCGCCCGAATTCCCGGACAGTTGCGGGCAAGGGCCGGAAACGTTGCCGTTACCCGTGTCCGCGCCGACCGCGGGCAGGTTTTCCTTGTCTTCGCCGTTCGTTGTCATGCTTCCTCCGTGCTCTTCAGTCCCCGCTTTTTCGCGTGTGCGAGGAGCGGAAGTTCACTCGGATCGGCGCGTGCCGGATGCCGAAAAGGGCGCGTAACGCTTTTTCCAGGCTGCGCGCATACGCAGGCCGCACGAACTCGGCATCGTTGACGAAAAAGACAAAGGTCGGCGGGTCTTTTTCGGCCTGGGTCAGGTAGAAAAACTTGGCTCTGCCGCCTTTGACGCCGGGCGGGCGGTGTCGTTCCAGCACCTGGGCCATGGCCCTGTTGAGCAGCCCCGTGCCGATGCGCATGGAGCATTCCCGGCGCAGTTCCAGGGCCAGGGGCACGATTTTGTCCAGGTTCCGGCCGCTTTCGGCCGATATGAAAAGCAGGGGGACATGAGGAATGAATACGAGTGCTTCCTGAAGTTCTTTTTCGTTGTCCCGGCGCGCGTCGCCTTTGAACAGGTCCGTCTTGTTGGCCAGGAGCATGAAGGGTGTTTTGCGTTCGTTCAGCAGTTCGACGAGGCGTTTGTCCTGCCGGGTCAGTCCCTGCGCGGCATCCAGCACCAGCAGGGTCACCTGGGCCTTGCTGCTGCTTTTCAGGGAGGAATCGACGCTGAAGCGTTCCACGGTATCCGTCACCTGCGCGGGCCGGCGCACGCCGGCCGTATCCACAAAGACGACGTCCGTCCCGTTGATGCGCGCGCGCACGTCGACGCTGTCCCGCGTGGTTCCCTCCTTTTCGCTCACGATCATACGTGCCTCGCCGAGCAGGGCGTTGACCAGCGAGGATTTGCCCACATTGGGCCGGCCGAGCAGGGCCAGGCGTAAGGGACCGGCGTCCGCCTCAACTTCTTCGCCGGTTTCCGCCTGTTGTCCGGCGGTTGGGATGGAGTGCGGGAGGGGCGCGGCTTCCGGGTTGTGCGCGGGGAAAAGCCGCCTGCGCAGTTCGTCTTCGAGTTCGCGCACCTTATGGCCGTGTGCGGCGGAACAGCAGACAAGGGGCAGGCCGAGGCTGTGAAATTCCGCGGCGAGGGCGTCTTCGTTTTCCGGGCCGTCCACCTTGTTGAGTACGAGCAGGATGTCTTTGCCCGTCTTGCGCAGGAAGGACGCCAGGCGTTCGTCGCGGGGAGTCGGTCCGACGCGCGCATCGGCCACGAGGCAGAGGAGGTCGGCATCGTGCACCGCGGCTTGGGCCTGGGCCATGATTTCGTCCTCAAAGCCGCGCAGGCCTTCGGGTGCGGCGCCTGCGGGGTACCCGCCGTCCGGGGTGATTCCGCCGGTATCCACGAGCAGAAAGGTGGATTCTCCTTTCCGTTTTACGGTCCCTTCCATACGGTCGCGGGTGATGCCCGGCCGGTCGTGGGTGATGGCCCGCCGGCTGCGGATAAGACGGTTGAACAGGGTGGATTTGCCTACATTCGGGCGGCCGAGCAGGGCGACGAGGGGCGCGTTTTCCCCGGACAGGGGCAACCGCAGGGTGTTGCCCGATGCGGGGGACGCGCCGGTCCGATCCTGTTTCGCGCCGGGCGGAAGCGGGCGGATTGAAGGACGCGCGAAGCGGGCGGACGCGGTCACGACGGGCGTCCTTCCTCACCGGGGGCGTCTTCAGCGCGCGGCGTGGAGGCAAACTGATACAGCTTGGGCGAACCGCGCGTTGCGGACGCGAAGCGGATGCGCCCTTTGCCCAGGAGATCGTGCATGTGCACAAGCCCGGCGACGCGCTCGGCGTCGTCCAGCACGGGCAGGACGGTAATACTCGTCTGTTCCATGATATCCATAAGTTCGGCGGCGCTCATCGTTTCAACGGCGCTGCGCGGGTCGGCGGTCATGTATGCCGAGACGGGGCGGTCGAGGTCGGGGATACCGCGACAGAGGATGCGCCGCAGGTCGCCGTCGGTGATGATGCCGCGCAGTTTGCCTTCCCCGTCCGTAAGCAGTACCGCGCCGAAGCCGCCTTTGTCCAGCGCGGCCAGGGCTTCGCCGAGCGGGACGTTTTCGCGCGCGAGGGGCAGCTTTTCCCGGTGCATGAGGTCGGCAACGGACAGGCTCAGACGTTTTCCCAGCGCGCCGCCGGGGTGCAGGCGGTGAAAGTCGCCGGAGGTAAAGTGTCCGGCTTCCATAAGACACACGGCGAGGGCGTCGCCGATGGCCAGGGCGGCAGTTGTGCTGCTGGTGGGGGCGAGGTTCAGCGGGCAGGCTTCGCGCGGCACGGAAGCGTCGATGACCAGGTCCGCCGCCTCGGCCAGAGGCGAATGCAGCCCCGAGGTCACGGCGATGATGGAGGCCCCGAGGGCGCGCAGGGCCGGAAGCAGCGCGAGCAGTTCCTCTGTTGTGCCGGAATGGGACAGGGCGATGACCACATCGCCGTCGCGCACGGCGCCGAGGTCTCCGTGGGCGCCTTCGGCCGGGTGCAGAAAGTACGCGGGTCTGCCGACGGAGGAAAGCGTTGCGGCGATCTTGCGGCCTACAAGTCCGGATTTGCCCATACCGCAGACAGCGACGCGGCCTTTACAGGCGGCGAGCATCTCCACAGCGGCGGCGAAGGAGGGGCCGAGGCGCGAACGCGCCTGCTCAAGGGCCTCAATTTCGATGCTTATGACTTCTTTGCCCAGTTTTTCCCAAGTCTCACGCATAGATACGCTCCCTGTGCCGTTGTCGCGACGGCCTGTTCCATGCCCGCCCGCACAGTTCTTCGGCGCCTGCCGCGGGCGGCGTTGCCCGTATTGAGGACAGGGCCGCCGACGTCGCGGTATCATAGGCCAAGGAAGCCCGCGGCACAAGCGGCACAGCGCGGCGTACAAATCCGCTTGCCAAAAGATGGCGTGCGGGTATATAGGCTTTGCACCCGCGCCGAGGTGGTGGAACTGGTAGACACGCTATCTTGAGGGGGTAGTGCGTTACGCGCGTGCGGGTTCGAGTCCCGCCCTCGGCACCAAACAAAAATTTAAGGAAGCCCCGCAATGTCTGAAAAGCCTTGCGGGGCTTATGTTTTAGCAGGTTTGGTAATCCAAGGATATGCAGGGAAATCTATGGACGAGCATCCTTTTTAATGGTAAACATGTCGGTAAACCTCTCAGACAAGCAAAAATCGAAGGAGGAGTTACCATCATGGGCAAACTGACGGACGCGAAACTGAGGAATCTCAAAGCCGACGGCACAGTGCAAAAGCATTCCGACGGGGATGGGCTGTACGCCTACATTGGAAGGCGTAGTCTTGGCGTGGCGTGGTGGCAGGCATATCGGTTCAACGGCAAGCCGAAAACTCTGACGCTCGGTAAATATCCCGAAATAGGTCTAGCCGAGGCCCGCAAAAAAAGCTTTGAAGCACGGCAGCTTCTTGAGCGGGGCATTGACCCCGGAGAACAGAAGAAAACCGAGAGATCTGCCGCATTGGCTGCGGAGAGGGCTGCTGCCATGACGGTGTCCGTCGTCGGGAACCAATGGTTTGAAAAACACAGCGCCGAAATTGTCCCCATTACTCAAAAAAAACTCCGATGGTACCTGGATACCATCTTTAAGTACATCGGTGAGATTCCCTTTATACATCTTGAGCGAAAGACACTGGTGGACGCCGTCAAGGACATCCAAGACAAGACAAGCCCTCACATGGCCCACAGGATAGCCGGGGTACTTAATCGCGTGTGCCTTTACGCATGGGATTGCGGATACACTGACCGCAACCTTGCCGACCGTATTTCAAACGCGCTGAAGCCGCAGAAGGCAAAACACAGAGCAGCACTTATTACACCGGCTGAAGTCGGGATGCTCTTGCAAAAAATTTATCAATATAGAGGTGCGGGGCTATCTGTTTCATATTGTCTGAAAATTCTCCCATATCTAGCTCTACGCAGTGAGGAAATAAGGGGGGCTCGATGGGAAGAAATTGACCCTGATACAGCGGTTTGGACAATTCCCGCGATGAGGCATGAGTACGGCGGCGGTATGAAAATGCGAATCGCCCATACCATACCACTTTCAAGGCAGGTAGTTAGTCTTTTCAAAGAACTTAAGGAATTTCAGAGAATTGTTATTGGAGATTGTGATTTATGTTTTCCGAGTCCGCGCTTTAATGGCAGGCGCATCACCAGTGAATCGCTGATGGTCGCCCTGAAGGTTATTCACGGAAGTAGTGATATTTCTGTCCACGGCTTCAGAACTACTTTTTCAACATTGGCAAGAGAGAGAGGCTTTAACGCGGCGCATGTCGAAAAGCAGCTTGCGCACCGTGAACGCGACAGTGTGATTGAAGCTTATGACCGATCTACATATTTCGAGCAACGGCGCGGTGACATGCAGGAATGGGCCGACTATCTGGATGAACTGCGGGATGGATCTGCGCTTACCTCCATCCTCGGCAATGGCATTGAACCAAGCCCATGCCGATGGATAGGCCGAAGTTCATTGTTCGGCAAGGAGGCAAGCACGCTAATGAAGAAAAAATAATGAATACAGGGGAGTAGTATATGAATACACTTCAAGAAAATGATCTAACAGCACTTGATGAATTATTCCATTCAGTTGGGACATACAAATCAAGCAAAGATTTCAAAGAACTCATAGAGTTTATGAAGAGATTTCCTAAGATTGCTCCATATAATGCAATGTTGCTGCATATACAGAAGCCTGGTAGCAAATACGTTGCTACAGCTAGGCAATGGAAGAAGAGCTTCAACAGAACTATCAAACCAAATGCACATCCTTTGGTTATCCTGCAAGCATTTGGTCCAGTTGCTTTTGTGTTTGAGATAAATGATACAGAAGGTGGAGATTTTCAAGAGGAATTGTACAATCCTTTTTATACTCAAGGAAAAATATCTGAATCATATTTTCAAACTCTATTATCAAATTTACAACAGACATATCGAGTAACATACTATGAAGCAGACCAAGGGACACAATCGGCAGGGAGTATTAAGAAATATATAAAGGAAGAAAAATTTTCCTATCGCGTTGTCGTAAACAAAAATCTTTCGCGCGAAGCCAAATATGCGACGATAGCGCACGAACTCGGTCACTTATTCTGTGGGCATCTTGGAACGCCTGATAAAAAGTTATGGTCTGTCTGCGTCGCAGCCAGCTATGAAGCTAGAGAATTTGAAGCTGAAAGTGTTGCTTGGCTGGTCTGTGAGCGAGCAAATATCAAGAATCCTTCCGCTGCATACTTAAATGGATATTTGGATAGGGAAAACAAGATTCCGCAAATCAGTATTGAAAATGTTCTCAAGGCTGCTGGAAAAATAGAAAGTTTAGTGTCTGAAAAATATAGATAGCCTGTGCCGAAAATCTGGCCCGTACAGCCTGCCGGTGAAGCAATATGAGGAAAACCTTGAAAGGAGCATATCGAAATGCATGACATAATATTAGTTGGTAATAAATTTTATATTAAAAATTATTCTAATCTGCTAGTGATACTGAAAGCTTTTGGTTTTAATTTATATGAATTAGCTACAACCTATCATACTGCATTTAAACTTGTAAATGAGATTGGTGCATTCACAATATCTGGTCCTATGGGTGATATAATTAACGTCTATCCAAAAGATAACTTATATAAGACTTATCAGATATGGTGTGATTATACAATTTCTATATATAGTATTAACGATTTATCATTGTTTGACAAGAATGATGTAGAAGAATTACTCAATAGAACATGGGCGTTAATTTGGGTAAAAACAGAAGATGCAAAACGATGGTTAATCCATGCTGGGTTTACGCAACGCCTGTCGATTCCAGAACTGAAACCTTTGCAACCTGCTTGGCCACAAGCCGCGCCGGAAGCATCGCAGGAAGCCGATCCGCAACGCATTGAACGTAAACGTAAAGCCGTGACGCAGGCGAAAGCCGCTGAGGCTTGCGAAGTGAGTGTTACTACAATTCAAAACTGGGAGCGCGGGATTAGAACGCCGGAAGGGTATCCAGGGCGCGGTGACCAAGCTGCTTTTTATGCATTCAGCTTTGAATACAAATCGAAAAAGAAGCTAGGTTCAAATGCCAGAGAGAAAAATCGTGCCGTTTTGATGGACCCGGCAGAGATTGACAGGCGTTACACCAAGGATGGCATAGACGATTAAATTTTACCAAGAAAAGACCAAGCCGCGAATTATTTTTCAAAAAAGTTATCTCAAAATAAATTAGCCCCTTGCGGAGACGCTTGGGGCTTTTTTCATGCAGTTTTCACCAAGAAAACACCAAGTTCGCGCTTCCTTGTAGGCAACTCTCAATAACGAGCTGGACGAAGCAAGGAGCACCTTATGTTTGTGGACGAACTTTTGTCTGTACGGGACCTGTCGCGGCGTCTTTCAATGTGTCAGAGCTCTGTGTGGGCACGTATCAGAAGCGGGCAACTGCCGGGACCGACGCATCGTTTTGGCAAGCGCTGCTCCAGGTGGTCTTGGGCGGTTGTTCAGGAATGGCTGCGCAAAGCCGAAACTAATGTGGAAAGATAATGTCTGAGAACAGAAATGGCCGTCCGTATGCACCGGGCGGCCTGAATCAATCACAGCAATCAAACCGCAGCTTGCCGGATTGGCTGGCGGATGTCAAGCCCCGGTTCTGCGCGTATCTGCGCAGTAATTTTAAGGAAGGCAGTAAGGCCGAAGTTTTTTGCGCGTTGCACAAGCGACGCGTCTATGATCTCCGGTATTGTGTGCGGTAGGGGGGTACAACATGAAACCTGAAGATAATGCCAATTCCTCAACCGCTGAGCAACTCCAAGCGGAAATCCTGGCCGCCGCGCTTGGCTACGCGAAAAAAGGGCTGCCGATCTTCCCCTGTAAGCCGAAGGATAAACGCCCGTACACCGATCACGGATTCAAGGATGCGTCCTCAGACCCGCAAATAATCCAAGATTGGTGGGGAAGGTGGCCGGATGCCCTGATAGGACTTTCCACTGGGCGCGCTTCCGGGATTTTCGCCCTAGATGTGGACCTAGGCCACAAGGAAGGCGAGAATGGCCTTGAATCGCTTTCCGCCTTGGAAGCTGCAAACTCTCCACTGCCTGAAACGAAGCGGACCCGGACGCCGAGCGGCGGTCTTCATTACCTGTTCCGGCATCCTGTGGGAATGAAGATCGGGAACAGCGCCGGTAAGCTTGGCCTTGGGCTGGATACGCGCGGAGACGGCGGGTATGTCATTTTCCCCCCAAGCCGAACTGCCAAAGGAAAATACTCATTTGAAAATCCGCAAACCCCTTTGGCGGAAATTCCCGACTGGCTGCTGAAACTGCTTGCTCCCCCTGCCGCGCCGAAACAGAAGCAGCTAACTCCACCAGTTCAGACCTCCGGACTGCTCGCCTATGTCCGGACGGCCATTGAAGGAGAACTGAACCGGCTTGCCGCTTCTCCCTCCGGAACCCGCAACGATGCCCTGAATCGCGCTTCCTTCGCCTTGGGGCAATGGGTCGGGGGTGGAGCTTTGTCTGAGGACGAAGCGGAATGTTTGCTTTTCCAGGCGGCGCAATCCTGCGGGCTTGTGGCTGACGACGGGGAAAACTCGGTGCGAAAAACGATAGGCAGCGGCTTTTCAAGGGGAAAAGACAATCCGCGCTCTGTCCCGGCATCAGCAAAAAAAGCCTGCTCTAATTCGGTGGATGTTGTCCCTGCCGGAGAGGATGGACAGGAATCTGAGGAAACCCGCATCCTCCCGCCGCCGCCTCCTGTACCCTTGGAGGTGTTCCCGGCAGCGGTCAGGGCCATACTGGAGGAAGCGGCAGAGGCGTTCGCATGTCCCGTGCAAATCCCTACAACGTGCCTGCTCGGTGTCCTATCCTGTCTTGTCGGAGGCACACGCCTTATCAGCCTGCGGCCTTCATGGAGAGAACCGGGAAATATCTGGATTGCCACTGTGGCCGCTTCCGGTATCGGGAAAACGCCCTGTGCCGCAGCCTTTTTCAGCCCTGTGAAACGGCTTGAATACGAAGCGTTCAGACAATGGCGGGAAGAGTACACTGCCTATGAGAATGAACTGGATTTTTACCGCAAGGAGCGCCAGAAGGCCAAGCGGGGAGATCCTATACCCGATAAGCCCATACAACCAAAAAGGCGGCAGGCATACGTTGACGATGCCACTGTAGAAGCCTTGGGCGAAGTGCTGTCCGAAAATCCACGCGGCATTATGTGGCGGCGTGATGAGTTGTCCGGGATCATTGCGGATATGGACAAGTATTCCTCCGGCAACAGCGGCGGCGGTACGCGTTCCCGGCTTCTGTCCAGCTATGACGGTCAGGAGTGGAAAACCTCCCGCACCAGCAACCCAACCCGCAATCTGTATATCCCGCATGCCTATGTGGGCATCTTCGGCGGTATTCAGCCCGCCATGCTCCCAAAGGTCTTTGAAGCCGGGGCTTCCGGCGTTGACGAGGCATCCGGGTTCCTCCAGCGGTTCATGCTGATTAGGGCCGAGAGGGAAAAGCCCGGATACTGGACGGAGCGTTATCTGTCGCAACCCTCGAAAGACCTGCTTACTTCCATCGCTGCCGCGCTGTGGACTTGGGATATCGAATATGACGCTGAAGGGCGGGAAGTTGAGAAGATTGTTACTGCCTCATCACAAGCCAAGTCCGTTTTCATCGAGTGGTTTAACCGCATCGCTCAGGAAGAATTTCTTTCGCAAAACGCTGCGTTGCTTTCCAAGCTTAAAGGACAGGCGCAGCGTCTTTGCCTTCTCTTGCATTGTTTGGACGCAGCTCTGGTCGGGAATGACGGCATGAATCCGGTCACTGAAGATACCATGCGCCGGGCTCTCCTGCTGGCGGATTGGGTAAAAGAGCATCAGGTACAATGCTGGCGGTTCTTCGCTGCGGAACAGGGAGCGAAGCAGGCTGACCCCATTGAACGGGCTATCATGCAGGTTGTGGTGGAAGAATATGCCAGGATTGAGGCGGCCGGGTGGCGCATCAGTAATGCGGACCTGCTCACTCTGGTGCAATCGAAACTGAAGATGCCTGGGCTGTCTGCCGTGAAGATAGGGAGGGCAGCTTCCGGGCTTGGGCTCGCTGCCTGCTCAGTAAACAAGGGCGACAGAGGGCGGACGGTCACTAAAGAAAAAATAGTTGAGTTCAAAGCAACCGTCGGAACTGTCGGAACCGTCGGCAAGCATTGCGGCACAACGGGAAGAAGCGTTGCCGATACCGTCGGCCAACCGTCGGCAACCGTCGGCGTGAATTTCCCTGATCCGGGTTTGCCGACAGTAGCCGACAGTACGCCGACGGTAGATGTGTTGCCTGAACTCCTTGCGGCACAAGAGTTGCCGACACATCCGACGGTTCCGACAGTACCCCAAGAGCAACCTCCGAAATTCGACTTCGACGATCCAAACTTCCCTGACGAGGTGAGGATATGAGTCCGCTCGCCGAACTGAAAAATCTTGGGGTTGATGTCCGCCTTGACGGGGCAGACGGCCTTTGCCTTGGCGGTCTGCGGAGCTTGGCTCCTGCCGTCAGGCATCAGGCATTGGAACTCGCACGACAGAGGAAGGGGCAGATTGTGGCCGAACTTGAGCAGAGGGCTGCTCCTGCCCGGCAAAAGGAGGAGGCGGAAGTGGTGATGGACGGCTTTGACGATTTCCGAGGTGAACGGCATTTTCCGTCGTCCTTCAACGATTGGGGCTACCGGCTGATGGTGGACGAAGGGAGGCTCCTGCAATGAACAACGGCGATATACTTCTGCAAGTTCATTCGCTGATAAACGCCGACAGGCAAAATTCATACGGTCCGCCGTCTGAATCGTTCAACAGGACGGCGGCGCTGTGGAGCGCGTACATGGGCATGGAGATTACCGCAAAAGACGTGTGCGTGTGCATGGCGCTGCTGAAGTTGGCCAGAGAGGCGCACCGCCACAAGCCCGACAACCTTTTGGACGCCTGCGGGTACATCGCTCTGGCGTCTGATATGGAGGGGGACAAATGAAAATTGTAGTTGATTCTCGTGAGCAACGGCCGTTCACCTTCGCGCATGAGCGGTACGGCGATGTTGAAGTCGCTCCCGGCACATTGCAGACCGGCGATTACAGCCTGGTCGGATTGGCGGACAAAATTTCGGTCGAACGCAAAGGCCTCGATGATCTTGTCGGCTGTCTCTGCAAAGAGCGTGAGCGCTTCGAGAAGGAGCTGCAACGCGCCGTCGGGCTTGACGCATTTTGCGTGGTTATCGAAGCATCGTGGGGTGAATTGGCATCGGGACGCTTCAAAAGCAAGATGAACGCGCATAGTGCCTGTCAATCCGTGACATCATTTATGGTCAGATATAAAATACCGTTTGTGTTTGCCGGGTCACGACAAGGCGCGGAATATATCACATGGAGCATTTTACATCAGTACCTAGAAGGCACAACGAAACGGCTGAAAAGCATCATAAAAGCACATGGCGTCGATGACGCTGCATAAGGAGGCAACATGCCAAGGCTGACGACATCGCAATGGGAGCAGGCACGGGCTGAGTATGAGGTCAGGACCGACAGAACCTTGACAGACGTAGCCGCGCAATTCGGCGTGGACCGGTCGTCGATGTCGCTTCGGGCAAAACGCGAGGGTTGGCAACGCGGAAAACTTCACGGGTTGGTTCTGAAAAAAGTT
>JAISWB010000046.1 GCA_031271265.1 Desulfovibrio sp.
TCCGGTGGACGGCTCGGGCGCGTCAGGCCGGGGCAGTGGCGGAAGGCAGGGGAAAAATCATCGTGGACAGGCGTGCGCAGGTGTAGTAAGTATTCCTGCATGAGAGTAAACCTGACGTCACGAATTCGGCTTGCAGCCACCACCTCTGACTTGTTTTTTTTACTTCGGCAAACTGTTTTATCTATATTTAAGTAACTACTCCAAAATATTATTCTTCGGCTGTAAAAACGCACCGCCGCGCGCCGCGGGAGGCTCAGTGGAAGGACCGGCAATCAACATCGCATGGTGCAAGGGGTGCGGCATCTGTGTCGCCTTTTGCCCCCGCAAGGCGTTGCGCCTGATCGGAGAAAAATGCGCCGTCGATGCTGATCGTTGCGTCCTTTGCGGCATGTGCGAACTCTACTGTCCCGACTTGGCGATAACGGTGGACCCGGAGGCCGTGAAACTCCGCAAGGCCGGCCGGTCCGGCAAGGCCGAGGACTCCGGCAAGGCCGGCCGGTCCGGAAAGGCCGGGAACTCCGGAAAGACTGCAACTTCCGGAAAGCGCAGCAGTTTCGACAAAAGCGGGAGTTTAGCCGAAAGCGGGAGTCCCCGCACGAGCGGTAGTTCCGGAAAGACCGGACGTTTCGGCGGGACCGGTAGTTCCGCCGGGCAAGGAAAACAGGTATGAACTGTGACGGCGGGAACACGTGTTTCGTGCAGGGCAACGAAGCCTGCGTGCGCGGCGCCCTGTACGCCGGTCTGAAGTTTTTCGCAGGCTACCCCATCACCCCCTCGACGGAAATAGCCGAGCATCTTGCGCAGGAGTTGCCGCGCATCGGCGGCGCTTTCATCCAGATGGAAGACGAAATCGCTTCGATGTGCGCCGTATGCGGCGCTTCCCTGGCCGGGGCCAAAGCCATGACCGCCACCAGCGGCCCCGGCTTCTCCCTGAAACAGGAAGCCCTCGGCTACGCCGTCATGGCCGAAATTCCCTGCGTGGTGGTCAACGTGCAACGGGCCGGGCCTTCCACGGGGCTGCCCACCAAGGTCGCCCAGGGCGATGTCAATCAGGCCCGCTGGGGCACTCACGGGGACCACGCCGTGGTCGCCATGACCGCGTCCTCCGTGCAGGACGTCTTTACCGTCACCGTCGAAGCCTTCAATTTCGCCGAAATCTACCGCACGCCGGTCATCCTGCTCTTTGACGAGGTCGTCGGCCACATGCGCGAAAAACTGGTTATACCGGAAGACGGCGAACTGCCGGTCGTCGAACGCCTGAAAACCTCGGTCAAGGTCGGCGTAGACTACCACCCCTACCTGCCGCGCGAGGACGGACGCCTGCCCATGTCGGACTACGGCGGCGAACACCGCTTCCACGTGACCGGGCTGTTCCACAATATCTGGGGATTCCCCACGGAGAACCCCACCGAAGCGCACGACCTGCTCTACCACCTGGCAGACAAGATAGAAAACCGCGTCCACCTGCTGGCGCGCTGGAAGGAATACCACCTTGAAGACGCGGAAAGCATCCTCGTTTCCTACGGGGCATCGGCGCGCAGCTCCCTGCAGTACGTCGAGGACCGCCGCGCAAGGGGCCACAAAATCGGCCTGCTGGAACTTCAGACCCTCTGGCCTTTCCCCAGACAGCTCGTGCGGGAGAAAACCGCCCGCGCGAGCAACATTTTCGTGGTGGAAATGAACATGGGGCAGGTGCTGGCCCAGGTCAAGGCGGCGGCGGTTAACCCGGACAACGTCTTTCTGATCAACCGCATAGACGGCCTGCTGGTCGCGCCTGCGGACATAGAAGGCATCATGCGCGTGGTGGAGGGCAGGGGGATATGAACGCGCCCGTCTGCCGGCCTTTTCCCGCATTTCCGTCAAGCGGCGCGGGACAGCGGGGTCACGGGAGCGCGCCCGCCCGGCAACATGTACATAGGCGCGGTTTCCCGCGCCGTGCCGGAGGAAATTAGGCATGGCCGTGCAGGATCTCATACGCCGGCGTTTTTTCCCGCACATCTGGTGTCCGGGCTGCGGGCACGGCATCGTTCTCAACGGGCTGTTGCACGTTGTGGACTCCGAAGGTTACGATCCGCTCAACCTGTGCATGGTGTCGGGCATAGGCTGTTCTTCGCGCATTTCCGGGTATGTGAATTTCCACACCATGCACACCATGCACGGACGGGCTCTGGCCTGCGCCACGGGCATCAAGATGGTCAGGCCGTCCCTGAAGGTGATCGTCCCCATGGGCGACGGCGATGCGCTGGCCATAGGCGGCAACCATTTCATCCACGCCTGCCGGCGCAACATAGAACTGACGGCGCTGGTACTCAACAACCGCATTTACGGCATGACGGGCGGGCAGTATTCGCCCCTTTCCGGGGCCGGCACGTTGGCGACCACCGCGCCTTACGGCAACATCGACAACGAATTCGACACGGTCAAGCTGGCCGTGGGCGCGGGAGCGTCCTTCGTCGCCCGCACAACGGCCTTCCATGTCACGGAACTGCGCGACATCCTGAAAAAGGCTCTGGCCCACAAGGGTTTTGCCGTGGTGGAAGTGCTGGTCGGCTGCCCCACCTATTTCGGCCGCAAAAACAAGGTCGGGGACCAGGTGGCGCTTATGGAATATTACCGCGACAACACGGCGCCTCTCGGGTCGCCGAAATTGCGCGAACGGCCCGAACTCATCCCGCGCGGCATCTTCGTGCAGGAAGCACGCGCCGAATACTGCGCCGAATACGCCCGCATCGTGCGCGCAGCCGAAAGTCCGCACCCTGCGGACGGCGCCGCGTAAAGCCGGAAATGTTTCAGAGGGTGTTATACGCAGCGTCTTGCTTCTTGCGCATTACAAAGAGCATATTCTAGTTTTTTCAATATGATGAAGGAAGAAAAAGCGCATAAAGTTCAAGCGTCAGGTATAACTTACGAATGATTTTACCCCCTGAATCGGTTGTGAGGCAAGGGTTTTAAGAAACTGAAACATTCTTTGGGCAATACCCTCTCCTCGGGAATACGCGCCGGCGGGGAAGAGCATGGATGGAAGCCGCCGGGCAGCAGCTTGCACCTTGGGAAACGCGCCCGCGGGGATGAGAGGTCCGGTATGGAAAAATTCCGTTTTCTGCTGTCCGGGTCGGGCGGGCAGGGAGTCATCAGTCTGGCCGTACTCCTTGCCGAGGCGGCCTCCCTTGAAGAAGGGCTGACGGCGGTGCAGTCGCAGGCTTACGGGCCGGAAGCGCGCGGCGGAGCCACCCGCTCCGACGTGATTATTTCCGAGACGCCCATCTTTTTCCCGAAGGTGCGCCAACCGAACATCCTGGTCGCGCTCACCAATGAAGCGGCGGGAAAATATCTGCCCCTGATCCGTCCCGGCGGCCTGTTTCTCTACGATGTAGACCTCGTGCAGCCGGACGGCCGCGTGGACGCCCGCAAAGTCGGGCTGCCCATGTACGCCGCAGTGAAGGAAACCTTCGGGCGCGCCGTGGCCTTCAACATCTGCGTGCTGGGCGTCCTTCTCGCCCTGACCGGCGCCGTCGGCCCCGATGCCGTCCGCAAACGGCTGAAAAGCAATTTCGACCCCGCGCACCACGCCGCGAACAACCGCGCCCTGGACCTGGGCCTGGACCTGGCCGCGCCCTGTCCGCCCTACCCGTGATCGTCGCTGCCGCCGGCGTTTTGCCGAGGCCGTTGCCCCGTGACCGCCGTACCCGTATCCGTGACCGCCGTACCCGTATCCGTGACCGTTGCTGCCGGCATGCCGATTCCGGACAACAAACCGCAACCGAGGAAAGACCATGTTGCTTTTTTCCGCAAACCTGACCATGCTGTTTACGGAACTTCCCTTGCGGGAGCGTTTCAGGGCCGCGAAGGAGGCCGGGTTCCGCTTTGTCGAAGTGCAGTTCCCATATGACGTCCCGGCGGAGGAACTCGCCTCCCTGCTCAGGGAAAACAGTCTCAACCTTGTGCTGTTCAACCTGCCCGCCGGCGACTGGGCCGGGGGTGACCGGGGCATAGCCGCCGATCCGGACCGGGTGGAAGAATTCCGCGCCGGGGTCGCGGAGGCGGCGCGTTATGCGGGCGTTGTGCGCGTACCGTTCGTGAACTGCCTTGCGGGCAGGATAAATCCCGCCTTCAGCGATGACGAACACCGGCGTACCCTGCTCGCCAACCTCGCCTTCGCCGCCGATACCATGCTGCCGCTCAAGGTATGCGTAAGTGTGGAAAACGTGAACCGCCTGGATGTGCCGGATTTTTACCTGCACCGCACGGACCTTGTTTTTGAGATGATCGACGAGGTCAACCGCTCCAACGTGCGTATGCAGTACGACATCTACCACGCCCAGCGCAGCGAGGGGGAACTGGTCGGCACCCTGCGCAAACGCCTGGACTATATCGGGCACATACAGATCGCCGACAACCCCGGACGCGGACGGCCGGGCAGCGGTGAGATACATTTCCCCTTTGTGTTCAAGGAACTGGAAAAGCTCGGCTATCAGGGGTGCATCGGCCTGGAATACCTCCCGGGGCCCGATACCGTTGCAAGCCTGGCCTGGATCAAGGCTTTCGGATACAGCCTTTCATAAGGCAAAACGGGCCGGCGTTCCCGCCGCAACCGAAACCTCAACCAACGAAACTTCAACCAACGAAACTTCAACCAAAAGGAAGGATACTGTGATTCAGAAACATGCGGAACTCAAAACGGACGTGCACAAGGAATTCAGGGGCGGCAAAGGGCAGGTTTTCATGGAACACTTTCTCGACCTGCATAAATCCAACGGCGCAGGACGGCTGTTCAGCAAGACCGTCATTCCTCCCGGCGCTTCCATAGGCGTACACAAGCACGAAGGCGACTGTGAGGTCTATTACATCCTGAAAGGCGAAGCTTTGCTCAACGACAACGGCACAGAGGTGAAACTCGGCCCGGGCGACGTCAACTTATGCCGCGACGGGGAAACGCACGGCATAGAAAACATCGGAAGCGGCGACCTGGAATACATAGCGATCATTCTGTTTACCAGGCAGAAGGAAGTCTGAAGACCATACGCGGCGCTTGTTCCGTTTGCCGGACGGCATGCGCGCCGGCTTGACCGCTCTGCGTATGGTCGCCTCCCCTGCGTGGGGGTGTTTCTTTTTGACATGGGTCGAGAAAGTGCCGGAAATTGTATTCCCCACGGGCGTGGGGGTGTTTCCGGCCTGACTGACTCTTGATCAATGGCCGTCAGGTATTCCCCACGGGCGGGGCGCGGATTGAGACATCTCCCTCCCGGGTCCGGCCTTAAGCGGGCGGGCGCGCCGTTACCCGCTGCCTTGCCCTATGCCGTCGGGATATCGCTGACGCGCCCGTCCTGCAACAGGCAGAGGCGGGTGCAGACGCGGCGCATAAAGGGCAGGTCGTGGGAGACTACCAGGGCGGGCAGGGCGCAGTCTTCCAGGGCACGGATCATCCGTTCGCCGGCATCGTCGTCCAGGTCGTTGGTCGGCTCGTCGAGAAAGAGCAAACGGATATCCATGACCAGCACGCAGGCCAGAGCCGCGAGTTTCCGTTCGCCCCCGGACAGGCTTTGTCCGTTGCGCCCGGCCAGGTGCTCCAGCCCCAGGCGGGCGAGCTCCGCATAAGCCGCGCGCTCGGCCTCCGGCTCGGGCATTCCCATGTTGCAGGGCCCGAAGGCCACATCCTCCAGAATGCTGCTGCAGAACAGCATATCCTCGGTGTTTTGCAGCAGGTAGCCGAGGGAGCGGCGCGCGACGACAAAGTCTTTTTCCGAAACGCATTCCCTGCCTTCCAGGATGACGCGGCCGCCGTCCGCCTTGAGCAGCCCCGCGCCTATGTGCAGCAGGGTGCTTTTGCCGCTGCCGTTTTTGCCCGTCAATCCCAGGCGTTCACCTCTTTCTAAACGTAAGTCGGCCCCGTTGAGCAGAGGAGTGTCTTTGCCCCGGTGGGTGAAACGCAGGTTTTCAACCGCGAAAAGCGGTTCCGGACAACGCCCGGAGTCCTCCCCGACAGACAGCCCCCGCGTCATGCGGACGCGTCCCCGGCGTGTATTTCCTCGTCCGTAAGATAGCAGGCCGGGTCTTCGGCCCATACGTCGCCGTAGCGGGCCTCGGCGCGGGCACGGAAATTGCCGCCGCAGATGCCCAGGAAACGGCAGCGCGCGCAGCGTCCGCGCACACGCGTCTTTTTGTCCTTCAAGGCCGCCAGGAGCGGAAGCTCCGGGTCGTCCCAAATCCGGGAGAAGGGGCGTTCCAGCACATTGCCGAAGCTGTGCAGCCGCCAGAACTGGTCCGCGTGTACCTGCCCGTCCCAGGAAATGCAGCCTATGCCCCGGCCGGAACTGTTGCCCTCGTTATACTGAAGCAACTCGAACACCTCGGCGGCGCGCGCCGGATTTTCGCGTTGCAGGCGCATCCAGATGTAGGGACCGTCGGCGTGGTTGTCCACGGTCAGCACTTCCCTGGGTTTGCCCCGGTCGAAAAGTTCCCTGGTGCGGTCCATAATCAGGTCGAGCGCGGCGCGGGTTTCGGCATGATTCAGGTCTTCCTCCATCAGTTGCGAACCGCGCCCGGAATAGACAAGGTGGTAAAAGCAGATGCGCGGGATGTCCAGGTCGCGGATCAGGTCGAAAAGCACGGGGATTTCACCTGCGTTGCGCTTGTTGATCGTGAACCGCAGGCCGACTTTCAGCCCCTCCTCACGGCAGTGTTCCACGCCTTGCAGGGCCTTGTCGAAGGAACCGCGCACGCGGCGGAAGCGGTCATGCACCTCGCGGCCCCCGTCCAGGGAGATGCCGACGTAGGAGAGGCCGACGCCCTTGAGCTCGCGGGCTTTTTCCCGGCTTATGAGCGTGCCGTTGGTGGAGATGACGGCGCGCATGCCCCTGGACACAGCGTATGCGGCAAGTTCCGCGAGGTCGTCGCGCACCAGGGGTTCGCCCCCGGAAAACAGCATAACCGGCGCGCCGTAGGCGGCAAGGTCGTCAATCACGGCCTTGGCCTGCTCCGTGGAAATCGCGTCGCCGCCGGCAATATCCGTGGCTTGCGCGTAACAGTGCACGCAACGCAGGTTGCAGCGGCGAGTCATATTCCAGACTACTACCGGCTTTTTGTCTTCGGAAAACTGCAGCAGGTGGGAGGGAAGTTCACCGGCCTTGCGCCCGTAGCGCAAAGCGTCCGATGGCTCCACCTGCCCGCAGTACAGCTTGGAAATGCCGATCATGCACGCTCCTCCGAAAGTGCGCTTCCTGCCCCGAAAATTCACCGCCGGGTTGCCCGGAGCGCAAAAAAAACTATGTTGCGCGTCATACGCGCCGTTCCAGTTGTGTCTATACCCGTTGCGCGGGCTTGGCAACAAAATGCGGAGAAACTCTGTATCGGTCAATTCGTGTGCTGCCTATACCGGTCAAGATAATGTGCTGTTGACATGGTTTTCGGGACACCGACCCGACAGGGCGGCACAATTCTCGATGCCTGTGCCGGCTCAGTTTTCGTTGCCGCCCGGCACACGCGGGATGCGCGCCTGCGCCGTCACGCGACGCTTGCCGTGCGGGGCGGAGCAGAGTATAAGGAACCCGCAGGTGTACACGGAATCTGCATAAGGAGACACAGGTGAACAGAGAGGATATTTCGCAGGCACGGCCCGCCCCGATCGGGTTTCCCGACGATGCGGACCTGCCGCGCCGTCTGCCCTTTGCCAAGATGCAGGGCCTGGGCAACGACTACATCTATGTCGAAGAATTTGAACAACCTGTTGCCCGCCCCGCTCCTCTGGCCGTTGCCGTCAGCGACAGGCATTTCGGCATAGGCGCGGACGGACTGGTACTCATAGGCAAAGCCTCCGACCCCGCCGAAGCCGATTTCCGCATGCGCATCTTCAACGCCGACGGCTCCGAAGCCGAAATGTGCGGGAACGCGGCGCGCTGCGTCGGCAAATACCTGTATGAAAAAGGTCTGGTGCAGTCCGACACGTTCCGCCTGGAAACCCCGGCGGGCGTGCGCCGCGTCACGCTGTTCTCCGAAGGCCCGCGCGTCGTCCGCGTGAACGTCGCCATGGGCCGCCCGCGCCTGGACCCCGCAAGCCTGCCCATGCATGCCGAAGGCGACAACTTCATTGACAGGGAAATCATCGTCAACGGACGCCGCTACCGGGGCACGGCCCTGTCCGTGGGCAACCCGCACCTTGTGATCCCCGTTCCGGGACTGGACCAGCTCGACCTCAAGGCCGTCGGTCCCCTTTTCGAACATCACGCGCTCTTTCCCCGCCGCGTGAATACCGAGTTCATACACGTGGACGACCGCAACCACATACGCATGCGCGTCTGGGAACGCGGCTCCGGCGAAACCATGGCCTGCGGCACCGGCGCCTGCGCGGCGGCCGTCGCCTGCGCCGTCAACAAGTGGACGGAACGCACCGTCTTCGTCCGCCTGCCCGGCGGCGAACTTGAAATACACTGGGACGACGACGATGTGGTCCACATGAGCGGCGGCGCCGAATTCGTCTGCACCGGCGACTATTTCGTCCGTCCTTAACAAGGAGAACACGATGGCTTACGACATACGCATGGCAAAACTGGTCAGCGGTGAAACCGTGCTCGGCAAATTCGACGACGCGGCCTCGGAAATCCGGGATCCCGCAGTCCTGCAGACCCTGCCCACGCAACAGGGCGTGCAGATGATGCTCATGCCCTTCGGCTACCCCTTCGACAACGGGTTCACCGGCTCCGTGTCCATGCGCCATGTACTCTATGAATACCAAAAGTGCCCCGAAGAACTGAAAACAAAGTACCTGGAAGCCTGCTCCAACCTGACCCTGTCGTCGGGAGGCTTCGGAGGTCCGGGCGGCATCAATCTGAAAAAGCCGGGCGCGTCTCCGCTGTTGATGAAATAATTCGACAAACGCCGCCCGCGGCAAATCCGCACGGACGCCGTTTTGCGTTTAA
>JAISWB010000047.1 GCA_031271265.1 Desulfovibrio sp.
GGTTTTCCAGTTTTACAACTTTTGTTGTATTTCTCCCCAAATTGGCTCCCAGCAAGCCTCAATTTCGTAATCCCTCAATCCGCTCGAAACGATATGTTGAGACCAGGCACCTTGGGGCGTCCGGTATAACTATATAAAATATAACGGTAATTATCATCTTGGAGAGAAGTTAGACCTTCCCTCAAATGGCACCACCAAACCTTTCTTCCATGAAGTCCCGCAAAGTCCCAAAGACCTTGCGGGACTTCACTTTTCTCATCACAGTTCATCTAACGTCCCCTACGAAAATCTGTGGACATACCGACATACCGACATACCGACGTAAAGTTGGTAAATGCGTTGGTAACCGCGCCGGAACTCTTGGCCGCGCTACGCCGGATTGAGGAACGCGGGGCGGTGGATACCGCCCACAGGACATTGCAGGGCTGCAGTCGAATTTTCCGTTATGCCGTTGCGACGGGCCGGGCGGAACGCGATACCGCCGCCGACCTGCGGGGAGCGCTTGCCCAGATGAGGGGAGGGCATTTCTCAAGCATCACGGATACGGCGGACATCGGCGCTTTGCTTCGCGACATAGACGCCTACACCGGCAATATAGTCGTCCGAGCGGCTCTGCGCATTGCCCCGCATGTGTTCGTCAGACCGGGCGAGTTGCTACGGGCGGAATGGGAGGAATTTGACCTTGCCGGGGCGGAGTGGCGGATACCCGCAGAGCGGATGAAAATGCGTGTAGTGCATATCGTGCCGTTGTCCCGACAGGTAGTTGAAATTCTGACAGACCTTCATCGGTACACCGGTCAGCCGAGCAACCCCGACCGCACGGGCGTAAACTCACTCAGTCACGGCTGTCCCGTTTGCGGGGAGCGTCCCTATCCGCATCGTCGCCCGCGCCGGCGGCGGGGCAGGGCCGCGCTTGAAGTAAAGCGCAGGCGCAGCAAGGCGGAGCGGCAGCAGCGACCGCATTCTGGATAACCGTATTCAGTATAACCATATACAAAAAAATTAGTTCGCACCGCGCAGAAGGGTTGATATTTGCCTGAGCAAGGGACGTAAAAAACACTCCGGTGGTTTGGGCGATTGAGTAGTGTCGCGTTTTTTACTGTTCCCGGTCACCGCCCTGTAATGCCGTCTTCCATGTTTGCGGCATTACAGGGCAGCGGTTGACGTATGAGCGGCAGTTTCCCGGTTGCAGAGCGTAGTCTGCAACCTTCTCACCCTAACAAATTTTACCGGTTGATATCAGAGCAAAAATTTGGATGCCGCTTGGGCGATTTTGCGACTTGCCGGTGAGAAGAAGGAAGCGTCAGACTCGCCGTCAAGGGCGCAGGCCGCCGGTTCGACATTTAACCTATAAACGATGCAAGGAGAATGACATGGCCGACAACACACCCCTCAACGCGCTGGGCCGCCAAGCGGCATATCAGCTTGCCGACATCACCAAAACCAGACCCCAGTTCGGCGCCCTCACGCCGCGCTGGCTGACCCGTCTGCTGGAATTCAAAGGACTGAGCGCCGGCATCTATCGGGTCAACAGGGTCGTGGAAGGCGACACGCCCCTTGACGCCCTGTGCAGTCAGGACCCCGGTAAACAGAAAATTCCGCAGGGCTACGTCGAATACCAACACAAGCCCAGGGAATACGAACTCAGTTCCCTTGCCACAATCATCAATGTGGACACCAACATAACCGACGTTTACAGCTCGCCTTACGACCAGACCGGCGAACAGTTGGCGCTGGCCGTGGAAAGCCTCAGGGAACGGCAGGAAAGCCAGATCATCAACAACGATGAGTACGGGCTGCTGAAAAACGCCGCCGAAAGCCAACGCATCAAGCCGCGCGATGGGGCGCCCACACCCGACGACCTGGATGAACTGCTGACCAAGGTCTGGAAAGAACCTTCATTTTTTCTTGCCCATCCCAAGGCGGTTGCCGCTTTCGGGCGGGAATGCACGCGCCGGGGAGTACCTCCCGCAACCGCGAATATCGCGGGAGGCACCTTCATCGTCTGGCGGGGCGTGCCGCTGATTCCCACAGATAAACTGTTTGTGGACGGTCTGAAAAATCCCAAGGGCACGGGCGGCAAGACCAACATCCTGCTTGTGCGCACCGGCGAACAGAAACGCGGCGTTGTCGGTCTCTACCAGACCGGCCTGCCCGGAGAACAAAACAGGGGGTTGGCTGTCAGGCTGCGCGGCGTCGACGACAAGGGCATCGCTTCCTATCTGTTGTCCCTTTATTGCTCGGTAGCCGTTCTGGCCGACGATGCCCTCGGGGTTCTGGAGGATGTGGAAGTCGGAGAATACTATGAGTATAAGTAGCTATCCCGCCTTGGACCCCAAGGAGTACGGACTGCCGGACACGGCGGAACTGGCGGCGCTTCTGGCTGCATACAGTCCGGAATTTGCTCCGCAGTCCCTCCTGAGCGGTCAGTCCGCTCCGCAGGAACAGGGTTACACGCCCAAGGTCGTCCCCCATTCGGCACGCGCCTCGACGCGCGGGCCGGACGCCGGCGGCCTGAATCCGATTCCGGCGGCGGAGGCCGCACCCTCCGCCGCCCGCATCGGCAATGTGCCTGTGGAAACAATACGCGCCGATTTCCCCATTCTGGGGGAAGTGGTCAACGGGCACAGGCTTGTCTGGTTCGACAACGCCGCCACCACCCAGAAACCCGGCGCGGTTATCGACCGCCTGACATACTATTACAGCCATGAAAACTCCAACGTCCACAGGGGCGCGCATACCTTGGCGGCGCGTTCCACCGATGCCTATGAGGCGGCCCGCGGCAAAATCGCCCGCTTCATCGGCGCGCCCGGCAGCGACAACATCGTCTTTGTTCGCGGGACAACGGAAGGCATCAATCTGGTGGCCCAAGCCTACGTCAAGCAGTACCTGCGGCCCGGTGACGAAATCATCCTCACCCTGCTGGAGCATCACGCCAACATCGTGCCCTGGCAACTTCTGGCCCAAGAAACCGGGGCCGAGCTGCGGGCAGCTCCCGTGGACGACAGCGGACAGATTATTCTGTCCGGCTATGCGGCCCTTTTTAATGCGCGCACCCGTTTCGTTTCGGCGGCGCATGTGTCCAATGCCCTTGGTACTGTGGCCCCCGTGGAGGAAATGATAGCGCTGGCCCACAGTAACGGGACGCGCATCCTGATAGACGGGGCGCAGTCCGTTTCGCACATGCCCGTAAATGTAAGCGCGCTGGATGCCGACTTTTTTGTGTTCTCAGGGCACAAAATCTACGGACCGACCGGCATAGGCGCGCTTTACGGCAAGAAAGAAGTCCTTGATGCCGCCCGGCCGTATCAGGGCGGGGGCAACATGATTGCCGACGTCACCTTTGCCGAAACCGTCTATCATGAAGCGCCCACGAAATTCGAGGCCGGCACGGGCAACATCGCCGGCGCCGTCGGTCTGGGCGCGGCTTTGGACTACCTCTCATCCATAGGCATGCAGCATATCGACGCCTATGAACAGGAACTGCTCGCCTACGGCACGCGGGCGCTTTCGGCCGTACCCGGCCTTACCCTCATCGGCACGGCCGCCCATAAGGCAAGCGTGCTCTCCTTTGTACTCGACGGGCACGACCTTGAAGAGATAAGCGGCCGGCTCAGCGCGGCCGGTATCGCCGTGCGGGCCGGGCACCATTGCGCCCAGCCTATACTGCGCCGTTTCGGCCTTGAAGGCACGGTCAGGCCTTCCCTGGCCTTTTACAACACGCGGGAGGAAATAGACCTGCTGGTCGACGTCGTGTCGTCTATTGCCGGCGCGAAAGCGTGGGCATAGCGCCTGCGTGGACTGAATCATCCGGTGTAACTCCCTTTCCCGATAAAATCGGAGCCGATGAACGGGCGCGTCCGCAATCTCTTAATTCATTGAGAAATCCCCCGGCTCTGCCGGGGGACTCATAAGTTTGACAGTTCCGGGAATAGAGGAAAGCCTCCTTTTGTGAGTCGCTCAAAGGAGCAAAGGAGGCTTTCGATGGAATAAAACAATAGCTTATGCCATACGAAATGGGAATGCAAATTCCATATCGTGTGGATTCCCAAACGCCACCGTAAGGTTCTGTTTGGGAAATTGAGGAAATACCTTGGCGAGGTGTTTCACAGTTAGCTGAGAAGTATATATAATCAGGAATATTAAAGAGTCTGTGCAGGCGCGGCTCCCGCTGCGGAACTTCCTACTGCCGAATTCGTATATCCATATAACGAGAAAGTATTTTACCTTGCCCAGGAACGTTGACAGTTTTCTGAACGTGAACATAAAATTATTAAGGAGTCCGGCATTTCGTCCGGCTTACGCTGTTGTACGGCATCGGCGGGGTTATTTCGCGGCGCAGCCCTTTTGAGGTTCTCAAGCATTACGGTCCTGCCGACCTGACCGCCGCGGGCACCATGTCCGGCGCGGCCGTGTTGCCGGTTGCCCTTGCCTGCGCACGCAACCCGAGAGTTTTTTCTTGACAGCCGGGTACAATTAGCCTAGGGCTACCTTTGCCTGCGCGCGCAACGCGAAAGTCCTCAGTTGCGACACGGTCGACTTTATGATCCCTATCGGCGCCGCCATAATTTATGAGGTTCGGTGCTTACGGAAATTGTTTTGCATGACAAGCAGCTCTCTGTTGACCGACTCCCTCCCCGCTCCCGGCACCATAAGTTCTGTTTACCCTGCTCCTCGGCGTATTCGCGGTGGGGGCGCCGGGCGTGCCCGGAGGCACTGTTGCGGCGTCTCTCGGCATTGCTGTTTCCGTACTCGGCTTTGACCAAAGCGCTGTAGCGTTGCTGCCGGCCGTGTTTACCCTTCAGGACAACTTCGGCGCCGCCTGCAACGTAACGGGCGACTGGGGCCATCGCGCTCATGGTTGACGGGCTTTTCAATCCGGATGCGGTAAACCTGCAAAACGGCGAAGACCCTCGACCTGCAGGGCCTGCGCCTGCGTCACCTTTGGCCTGAGAACAGGAGGAAAGCATGTCCGTCAACGATCCTTGGCAATTTTCCTCGTCGCCGCTTAAAGCGGATGACTGCAGGGTACTGGCGTTTACCGGCACAGAGGCCGTCAGTGAAGGGTACGCTTTCGACATTCTGCTTGCGGCGTCCAAGACCAAGCCGGAGCAGGCGCGCTCCCTGCAGGAAGATCTTCTGCGCGCCCCGCAGCTTACCCTGACGGGCCAAGGCGGGAAATCCGGAGAGCGATTCTCCTGGAACGGTATCGCCCAAAAGGTGACCTACGCTTTCCCGACCCCGGCGGGCGCCGTCTACAGGGTGCAGTTGCGTCCGCGCTCGTGGCGGCTGAACAATTCCACGCACTCGCAGATTTTTTTGAACCTGTCCCTGCCCAAGTTGCTCAATAAACTTCTGGTTGAGGAGGGGCTGTCCGCCGGTACGGACTTTGCGGACGAAATGAAAGGAACCTACAAGGCGAGTCCGTTTACCTGCCGGTATAACGAAAGCGCCTTTGCCTTCCTCTCGCGCAGGCTGGAGCGGGTGGGCGCGTATACCTACATTCGGCAGACGGACAACGGGGATACGCTGGTTCTTGCGGACGGCAAAAGTACGCCTGAAGCCCTTGCCCCGCATGATACCCTTGACCGGCGTGAAGGCACGGAGCCGGGAACCGTATTCAGCTTTGCCCATACCCTGTCCGACGGACCGAACAAAGTGACCCTGCGGGACTATTCCTCGGAAGACCCCGGCCTTACCGCCGGTAAAGCCGAAGGATCGGGCGGCAACCCGTGGGGACACGGGGAATACGCTTCTTACGGCGACTTTGGCCTTTTCGGCGAGGTTGATTGCTACAGCAAGGAATTTTCGCGGAGCGACGCGAAAGCGGCGGCGGATAATCTGGCCTCCGTGCATCTTTCCGCCCTGGCTTGCGCCGCCGAGCATGCCGACGGGCGGAGTACCGTCCCCTGGTTGCGAGCCGGCTATACCGTCGGCCTGGACAAGGAAAGGTACCTGCTTGTGCGGGTGCGCCACCGTTATGTCATGTCGCGCGACAACCTGGAAGAAGACATTATTGAGAGGGCACGGCGCTTCGGATTTCTATCCGAAGGTGCTGCGCCGGGCTACAGGAATGAATTCGCCTGCCGTCCCCTGACCGCCGGACCCTATGTTCCGGAAAAACGTACCCCCGGACCGGTGATAGCAGGGGTGGTCCACGCGGAGATCGATGCCGCGGGCAGCGGCGAGTACGCGGAACTGGACAAACACGGGCGATACAAGGTGAAATTTCACTTTGCGGAAAAAGTGTTCTTTGCCGACGGCAGCGACCCCGGCGACGGCAGCAATTCCATTCCTCTGCGCCTGATGCAGGCTCACGCCGGCGAGCAGTCGGGCATACATTTCCCGTTGCTGAAAGGAGTTGAGGTGCTGACGGCCTTCGTCAACGGCGACCCGGACCGCCCGATCCTTCTGGGATGCCTGCCCAATGCAGC
>JAISWB010000003.1 GCA_031271265.1 Desulfovibrio sp.
GGCAGGTAGTGGTGAACGGAGTGGATGTGCCCACCGAGCACAAAATTACCATTGCGCCGGACATGCCTCCAAGCGTTTCGCCCATTGAACCGGCGGACCGGCGTCAGATAGGGCGGGACCTCGCCGCCGTCGGGCAACCCGCCGTGGCCGCCGCCGCGCCGGAGCCGGGCGCGGCAGTCGCGGCTTCTTCCGAAATCCCCAGCCTGCCCGCCGCTCCGCCGGGCCTGGAGGAAACAGCCATCGCGGGCCTGCCGGTGAACGGCATGACTACCCTCACATTGCCGCCGCCGACCGCCTCGGTGACGGGAACCTTGACCAGCGCTGTTTACTTCGCGCCAACCTGGAATCACAGCGGAAATTTCGGGTTTCAGGTTGATTTGCGCTCCGGCGGCATTTCCGACGGAAATGCGCGGATCTTCCTGGAATATTCGGGTTATCCGAGTGAAAACTATGCTTATAATCTGTCCGGGGGCACAGGCCAGGCCAATGCCGGCGGCTTTCAAATGCATCTGTCCGGGACCTATACCCTTGGCCCCGGCGGCTCTTATGCGCCGCCGTATGTTCCGAACGGCACGTATCCGGCCGCGGCGGATATTTTGGGACCGGAAGACCTTCTGGCTCTTCCCAACGGGGGAAGCGTCAGCGGCACATACAATGTTATCGTTGACGGAGGCTCCGGTCCACAACCTGACGCGGGCAGCATATCCGGCTCGCTTGCCAGATAGTTTATCGATCTGTCACGCTTGGCTGTCCGGCCGTGACATGCCGCTGCACCGGAAAGCGCAATCTTCGGTTTGCTTCGGCTGCCTTTACCGCCCGAGCAACGCGACAGAAGTTTGACCTCTGTGAAACAGAAAAAAAGCCTCTGGTCATGAACCGTTCAAAGTTGAACGTCCGGCGGCCGATGTAGATAATGAAAGTGACATACATACGCGCGATCCTTCCAGCCGTTTTTCTGTGCTTTTGTACGCTGTCGCCCTTGGCCGCCATGGACGATCCCCTGCGCCGGGGCGCGGCGGAACAGCGCAAGGCCGAAGCCGCGAGCTTGCTGCAAAAGGGCGACGGAGCCGGGGCGTATGATCTCTACCGATTGCTGGCGCGGGAGTACCCTGAAGACGATGTTGTGCTTCTGGGACTGGCCCGCGCGGCCGTTGCCGCCAGGCGCTGGAATCAGGCTGTGCTGGCTTACGAGATGCTGCTCGCCCGGCATCCCGGCGACACCGGCCTGTATGGGGAACTGGCCAACATCTACATGATGATCGGCGACAGGGCGGCGGCCGAACGCAGTCTGGCCATGCGGGAATCCCTCGAGGGCGCGGCGGCCGGCGGCACTTCCGGCCTTCTGGATGACCTGGATAAGCGGTACGGCCAATTCCAGATCCACGGCAAGGTGAGGGCCGGGTTGATGTACGACTCCAACGTGAACTTGGGGCCGGACTCGGGCATCCTGGATCTGGGCAACTGGCGGGTGGAAGTGCCGGACGCCGAAGCCAAGGAAACCTTTGGGGCGTATCTGGGCGCGGATCTGGATCTGGGCTGGCGGACGCTGCGGGACGGGGACTGGTGGCTGGTCGGGGATGTCAAAGTATTCTGGCGAGGCCATGAAAATGCCTCCCTCAACGACAGGCTGCGCGCCCGGGAATCGCAATGGGGACGGGCGGCGGCCGGGTTACGCCGTCTGAGCGCCGAAACGCTTCTGGATATGCGGCTCAAAGCGGAAATTTTTGACTATGAGTGGTATCAGAATGTCGCGGCCTTCGGCCCGGAACTGACTTTTCTCTGGGCTACCACGCCTTCCGTACAACTGATCACCCGGGGCGGTATTGACGGGCGCGTGTATTCGCGCGACCCGGATCGTAACGGAGCCTACTATTCTTTGGGACAATACGCCCGTTTCTTCTTCTCCGATCAGAACCACGAGTTCACATTGGGGGCGCAGTACATGGGCGGAGCGCCGGGTAAACAGGACTATGCCTATGACGGGTGGGAAGTTTCCGCCCGCCTGCTTTTCAAACTGCCTTACGGTTTCGAGTTGGCCCCTTTCGCCTCGTATACGTGGGAAAACTACAACGGCCCGGCCACGGTTCTGGAAATCAAGAACCGCAGGGATGAGCGTTTGCGCCCGGGCTGCGGCCTGACGTACCGCATCAATGAATCCTGGTCGCTGGAATCCGGCTACCAGTATACCGTCAACAACTCCACAAGCAGCCTGTACGACTACAACCAGCACTATGTCAGCGCCGGTGTGGCCTGGAGTTTCTGAAGCCCGTTGCCGGGGGAACTGTATGGAAGCCGTTATGCGGGGGTGCGCGGAAGCATCGCCGCCGACACAGGGGCGATCTTTCCGGCCGAAGGCGACGAGCTTGTGTTCGCCTATACGCACAACGACAGCCTGTCCCCTGTGGATAACGCCTATAAATATGCCTATGCCGCCGTGCGCATGCCCGTTTCCAAACATTCCGTCGCAGGCTGTGCGGCGGTTACCGGGCAGTCTCTGAATCCGGTCGAGGTCCGTTCCCTCCCGTACGAAAAACTCGCGGCACCCCTACGCTGAACCCGGCGGATTGTGTTGCGCGATTTGTTGAAGCTCTTCGCCGCTTCGCGGATGCTCATCCCTTTACTCAATGTCAGGCGGATTTTCCTGATTGTCTCCATTCCCAACATCTCCCGGTGTCCTCCGAAGGGAACTTTTTCCCCCTGGAGAACCGTTGTCCGGGGTGGGTCATTTTTACGCGCTCATCACACGCTCAAGCGGATCATTTTTACACGCCAATCAACACATCAGGCCGCATTGTAGTAAGATGGGGGCTTTCCTACGAAAACACATAGTTATGTCGACACACTCGAATTTTTCAGCAGCGGAGATTACCCCGAAAAAACCGCAAGCAAACGCTTGACCTGCCCCGGCTTCCGGCGTATCGTAACACAAATTCAGGAAAATTCACACAACTCGGCAGCGCAAAGGACACGTTTCAAGCCATAACGGACACATTTCAAATTGCAAAGGAATTTCCGATGAACATGGACAGACTCCGCACCGCCCTTTTCGCCTTGCTGCTCTGCCTGCCCGGCGCGGGCGAGGCTCGGGCGCATTTCGGCATGGTCATCCCCTCGGAAGGCACGGTCATGGACGCCCGCAAGGCCGACGTGACGCTGCTTCTCAAATTTTGGCATCCCTTCATAAACGAAGGCATGGACCTGGAAAAACCGGCCTCCTTTATCGTCCGCCGCAACGGCGTCAATGAAGACCTGCTCCCGACCCTGAAAGAAGGCAAAGAGCAGGGCCGCAAGGTCTGGAGCACGACACGCCGCCTCGACGCACCCGGCCTCTATACCTTCGTCATGGAGCCGAAGCCCTATTTCGAAAAGGAAGAAGACTGCTGGATTCTGCATTATACCAAGGTTTACGTCGACGCCTTCGGCGACGACGAGGGTTGGTCCGCGCCCGTGGGCCTGAAGACGGAAATCGTCCCCCTGGCGCGCCCCGGCGCGTTGTACGCGGGTAATCTCTTTCAGGGGCGCGTGCTGTTGAACGGCAAGCCCGCGCCGGGCACGGACGTGGAGATCGAATGGTACCCAGGCAAAGACAAACGCGGTCGCGCGCCCCACGCGGGCATGATTACGCAGACGGTGAAGACGGACGAAAACGGCGTCTTCTCCTACGCGGCCCCGCGCGCGGGCTGGTGGGGATTTGCCGCCCTGAGCGAAGACGGGACGCGGCTGCCCTTTGACGGAAAGGAAAAGCCCGTGGAACTGGGCGCGGTACTCTGGGTCAGGTTCCACGAGTTCCTGAGTCCTGAACCTCTCCCGCAACGCGCCGCACAACCCGGCAAATAAGGCGTTTCAACATTGATTTTTTATGCCCCAGGCGGCCGGGGCTCCGCCCCGGACCCTCGGCCTGAGCAGGCGCAAGGCCGAACAGCGGAACATCGCAATGTTGATCTATACGCCGGCCGGCGCCGGCGGGGTTCTGTCCGGGCGCTCCTGCCGTTCCTGCTGTTCCTGCTGCTTTGGAGCTTCCCGGCGGCGAAAGCCTCGGCCCATGCCGTTTTCATCTATGCCCGTCCCGAGGGGGAACGGATCTGCACGGAGAGCTGGTTCAGCAAAAAGAACAAGGTCAAAGGCGGGGAAGTGCGCATGGAAGACGCGCGGGGCGAACTCCTGGCAAGCGGCGTGACCGACGAAGCCGGCATCGCCTGTTTCCCCGTCCCCGCCGGGGGGGGCGACCTGCGTTTCATCGTCCTGGCCGGACAGGGCCACAGGGCGGAATTCATCCTGCCGGCGTTGCGGGAAGCGGTTCCTTCTACGCTCTCCCCGGAACCCGCGGTATCGGAAGCCTCCGCGCCTGTGTCACGGGAATCCGCGGTACCGGAAGCCTCTGCGCAGGCGTCCCCGGCTGCCGCAGTGTCCGAGGCTCCGGCGCCGGCCGGGACGCTCCGGCTCTCCGGAACTGCCGGCGCTACCCCTGCCTACGCCGTTGCGCCTCCGCCGGCAGGCGGCGACGGTCCATCGTTGCGGGACATTATAGGCGGCGCCGGCTGGCTGGTAGGTTTGGCCGGATTGAGTGCCTTTGCCGTAGCGCGGAGAAAAAAACACTAAGGGATCATTGAACAATCTGCGCTCCACGCCAAACCCCGCGGGGGAAGCCTTTTGAGATTCCGTCCGCCCTCACTGCGTTCGTCCGGCCGGTCCCCGGCCCCTCAGCGGCGAGAATCAGTTGCAGGGGCAGCGGAGCCGGCAAGATTGGATGCTTTTGCCGCATCGCGGAGGATGGGAGACCGATGCACATTTCCGAAGGAGTATTGTCCGCGCCGGTACTCGCGGGCGGAGCCGCGCTTGCCCTGCCCGCCCTCGGCTGGTCCCTGAAGCGCCTGCCCTGGGATCACATCATGAGCACAGGCATACTTTCCGCCGCATTTTTTACGGCATCGCTCATCCATATTCCCATAGGGCCGGGAAGCGTACACCTGATTCTGAACGGCGTACTGGGCGCGGTCCTCGGGCCGGCGGCTTTTCCGGCCGTTGCCGCGGCCCTGCTCCTGCAGGCTCTGCTGTTCAACTTCGGCGGACTGAGCACGCTGGGAGTCAACCTGTGCATAATGGCCGGGCCGGCGGTGCTGTGCGGGACGGTGTGCCGTCCCTTTTTCAGGACGGACTGTAAGGTCTGGGCGGCAGCCGCCTTTGCCTGCGGGGCGGGAGCCGTGCTGTTCAGCGCGCTGCTCTGCGCCCTGGCCCTGTCTTTGTCGGGAGAGGTCTTTCGTTCCGCCGCCGGCGTCATTTTTCTTGCGCATCTTCCGATAATGCTTATTGAAGGCTTTCTGAGCATGGGGATAATCGGCTACCTGCGCAAAACCATGCCTGAACTGCCGGCGGCAACGCGCCCGGAGCGCGATCATGCGGACGACCTTTGACACTCCGGCGGATTCGGCGCGCAGCCTGCCGTATTTTTCTCTGCGCGCCATGCGCCCGGAACGCAAGCTGGCGGCGGCGGCGGTCTTTTCCCTGTGCGCCGCCCTGCTTTCCCGGCCCGCGCCGGCCCTCGGCGCATGCCTTTTCGCCGTCCTGCTGCTCTGTTGTTCGGGCTTGCCCCTGCGCGAGGTCGCCCCGCGTCTGGCGTCGGTCAACGCCTTCTTCCTGCCTTTCTGGCTGCTCCTGCCGCTGTCATACGTGCCGGGCGGAGATACGCGGACGTTGTTCAGTCTGGGCCCGCTTGCGTTCCGCACGGCGGGGTTCGAGACGGCGTTATTGATTTGGCTGAAGGGCAACGCCGCGGCTTGCGCTATTGCGGCTCTGGCCGGAAGTTCCACGCTCGCGGAAAACGGCCGCGCCCTGCGCGCCTTGCGCGTGCCGGACAAAATGACTGCGCTGCTGCTCATTACCTATGCCGACCTGGGCCTCATGGCCCGTGAATACGTCAGGCTGTTCCAGGCAGCGCGCCTGCGCGGTTTTGTTCCGGGCGCGTCTCCGGCTGCCTGCCGCGTTTACGCCCGCCTGATCGGCCTGTTGCTCGTCCGTTCCCGGCAAAAAGCGCGGCGCGTGGAGCAGGCCATGCTGCTGCGCGGATTCCGCGGCTGTTTTCCCCTTCTCCCGGCGCAATGCTCCTGTCCCCCGACAATCCGCCTGCGCAACAGGCGCGCCGCCGCCCTGCTTTTCGCGTTGTGCTGTCTCGCGGGCGGCACTCTTGTGGTCTGGGACATTATGCTTTAGACAGATTCGTAACCGGCGCGCCGCATGCGGCCGCGCGGAGAACGAAGATGTCGGAACGCACCATGCACGGAATTCTTTTCGACCACGCCCGCGAGGCGCGTATAGGGCTGCCCGAGGCCGTGTTCTGTGAACACAAAAGCCCGGAAGCCCTGCTGAGTCTCCTGGAAGGGCGGGGTCTAGACCCGGCCGCGCCTTTGCTCTTTACCCGCCTGGACCCGGAACTGTTTCGGAAACTTCCCCGGGAACTCCGGGAAAAGTATTGCTGCAACGCTCTGGCGCGCACAGCGTACGCTTTCACCCTGCCGAAAAAAAACAAGGGCCGCGTTGCCGTTGTTTCGGCGGGTACGGCCGACGGGCGCGTCACGTGGGAGGCCGCCTGCACCCTCGATTACCTCGGCATACAACGCGAAGTGTACGAGGACAACGGGGTGGCCGGTCTCTGGCGGCTGACTTCCAATCTGGATGAAGTCAACTCCTTTGACGTGGTCATCGTCACGGCCGGACTGGACGGCGCACTGGCCTCGGTCATGGGAGGACTGACGGGCAGGCCGATTTTCGCCGTGCCCACCTCGGTCGGCTACGGTATGGCCAAGGGGGGCGAAGCGGCCCTTGCCTGTATGCTTGTGAGCTGCGCGCCGGGCGTCGCCGTTATGAATATAGACAACGGGTACGGCGCGGCCTGCGCCGCCGCCAGAGTCATCAACCTGCTTGAGCAGCGGGACTGCGCGCCGTGAAAGACGCCGTACCCGCGCCGGCGGACAAACAGGCGCATCCGCCGGCGCATGCGTCCGCACACGGACATCCACATACACACGGGCATACGCATACACGCAGCAGTTCACACACGCCCGGACATGTTCATACGCACGCGCATACGCATAAACATACACACGAACACATGCATGAAGATACACACCGGAAAGAGAACACGCCGGAGAGTTTCTCCGTGTCCGAAACTCCGGACGCCTGCGCGGAAGGTGAAGCCATCCTGACGGTGCGTGCCCTTTCCGGCTTGTCCGGCGACATGATCTTGGGGGGTCTTGCCGCCCTGGCCGGAGTCGGCGATGAGGAACTGGGCCGCGCGGTCGCCGAACTGCATATCCCGGTGCCGGAAAATTGCGTGCGCCTGGAAACGCGTTCCGTCAACGGCGCGACGGGCATCGGTTGCCGTATCGACCTGCCGCACGAACACGCGCACAGAACGTTCAAGGATATCGCGGCGTTGATTGCCTCCTCGGATATGCCCGAGGAGGCCAAAGCTCTGGCGCTCCGGGCTTTCGAGTTGCTGGCGGCGGCCGAAGGAGCGGTACACGGGCAGGAGCCGGAATCCGTGACCTTTCACGAAGTCGGGGCTTTGGACAGCATTATCGACAGTTGTCTGTGCTGCCGTCTTTTTGCGTCCCTGAAGCCCGCCCGTTTCGTATGCAGTCCGCTGCCTCTGGCGGACGGCTGTATTCACTGCGCCCACGGGCTGTTGCCGTCGCCGGCTCCCGCCGTCCTGCGCATGCTGGAAGGCATTGCGGTGCGGGGGTTCCTCGGCATCGGGGAAACCGTGACTCCCACTGCCCTGTCCCTGCTCAAGGCGTTGCGTGCCGATTTCGGCCTCTGGCCGGAGATGACCGTGCTGAAAACTGCGATCAGCTACGGTACGAAAGTGTTTCCGGATGCCCCCAACGGCGCGTTGTGGGTGCTGGGCCGGGAAATACGACGGCCGATCTCTCTGATGCAGTGAGTCGGCCCGCGTGAACGCACTTGAAAACCGTTGAATTGAAAGCTAGACGCCGAGAAAGATGTAAAGATAAACTCAACAAAAACACCAAATTAGCAAAATAAATGTGATTGCTGATTTGGTATTTTTTGTGATTGTTTGACTTTTTGCTCCAAATTTGCTCCACTCAGTTTCAAGCAAGGAGCAAATATGCGACAGGAAGAATTTCGAGTCTGGCTTTGCCAGGCGAAAGCACTCAAGGAATCCACAGCCGGTAGCAGGGTGTCCAACTGCGCGACGGTGGAAAAGCATGAAGGCTCTCTTGACGCCCTATTCAATGAAGATCAACTTTCCGCGCTTCTATTCAGGCTCACCTACTCCAAAGAAGACCAGCGCCAGAATCGCCCTCCACGTCATGCCATTCCTATAGACGGTGATATCTATAATGGAACGGCAACGCTTCGCTCTGCTGTTCGTTTGTATCAAGAGTTTTTGGGGACTGCTTCCTCGCAACCGCTTCCAGATGTTGCCGTTCCTCGACAGCCCAGACAGCAGGTAAAAGCCACTGGTGGCTGGCCTGAATGGGAGCTTCCAGCGCCTGACGTAGTTCTAAAAATGGTCAGAATGGTCACCCCCTATATACGATTTTTGCATCCCGACATTGTTGGTGCAATTACCGAAGACAATGAAAAGAATCGGCCCGGTTGGCGTAAAAAACTTATCAACCGTGGCATTGACCCGGATTTTTACCTTTGGGAAAAATCGAGCTGCGCTTTCCCAGGCATCCGGCGTTACACTGGCAGCAAAGAAATAGCTTTTTATCGCAAGAAAATAGCGCAAGAAAATTTTGAAATTTCAGACGCTCTCCGCTTGGACGACAACTCTTTTCCCAAGCATATTTGGTCATTTATTTTTCGCGCTAAAGTTTTTCAGAACTTTGGGCCGGGAGGCTATTCCCTTGCCCACCTTGCAGACCACAAGGATTACAAAAATAGAAGAGACGAAGAGTTTGATGTGGTTGGCGCAGCACCAGAGAAGCTTTACGGCCTGTATAGCGCTGCATCGAATACGGCCTACATGCCAACCAACCTACTCAAACTGACTGACTTCAATTCAGAGACAAGGCTTTTGTTGCTCAACAAAGCGCAAAGTTTGTATAGCGGAATATGTAATATTCTTCCGCCCGCTTTGAGCGTGAAGCCATCAGATCCAGAGTGGAACATCAGTAATTTTGATTGGGCAGAACCCGTAGGTGCAGGGGCTTCTATCGATGGTTTTCTTGAGTTCCGTTTCAACACAATAGATGCTTTGTAGGAGAGCAGCATGGCAACTATTCGTAAGCGCGGCAACCTCCAGTGGGAAGCCAGAATCCGGCGCAAAGGGCACCCTATCCAGTGCAAAACCTTTGAAACCAAACTTGATGCTGAAAAATGGGCGCGTCTGGTAGAAAAAGAGATGGATGGCGGCTCGTTCATTTCTCAAAAAGAAGCCGAACGCACAACCGTGCGCGAAGCTCTTGAGCGGCTCATTCCTGAATATATCGAGAGGAATCTTGCTCATGCTCATAAAGAAACTGTCCGAGCGAAACGAGTTATGGAGTACCCCTTCGCTCAGAAGACGCTGGCTGCCCTGCGCGGCGCTGACCTCTCGGCATTCATCCGCGAACGGGAGCAGCAAGGCCGCTCTCCGCACACTATATCAAGAGATATAGCCCTCATTTCCCGTCTTTATGAAGTCGCACGCTCCAACTGGGGTATGGAAGGGCTGCACAATCCGGCGAAAAGCATCATTCGGCCCAAGCTCCCACCGGGGCGCACCCGGCGCTTACGGAAAGGCGAGGAAGAAAAAATCCTGAAACTATCCCCCAGGAACTTTCAGGACGTAATGAAATTTGCACTGGAAACCGCCATGCGGCGCGGGGAAATCGCGGCACTCACTTGGGATTGCCTAGACCTCAAACGCGGCACGGCACACCTTCCCAAAACAAAAAATGGAGAGGAACGAACGGTCCCTCTTCCGCCAACGGCCATTGATATTTTGAAATCCCGCCCAGAACCGGAATCACCCACGGAAAAAAGTCTTCTGCTACTCGCTTGACAGCATCACTGCCACGATGAGGGCCGCTTGCGCTGCTGCGGAAATCAGTGACTTACGTTTTCACGACCTCCGCCATGAGGCCACTTCGCGCCTATTCGAAAATACTGACTTAGCCGGTCTTTAACAATTTTGAGTAAAAAGTTAATAAATTAAGCATATTATATTTTTGTATGGCACAACATTTTCATAACTTACTAATTTATATATTTTTTTATGCCACCAGGCCTGTCGG
>JAISWB010000042.1 GCA_031271265.1 Desulfovibrio sp.
CGTGATCCCGGCAGGGTGGGAGGGGTCTGTCGTTCAGGTGCCGACTTGCTGTTGCGGTTCCGGCTTCACCACACGGAAATTGGATCAAGGAGTGAAATATCCTGCCTTCCCGGCAACAAAAAAGGTACCTCATTTTACGAAAAGCGACGGGAAAGCCAACGGCTTTAGCCGTTGGATGAAAGTCGCACCTTCGCCGCCTCAGGCGGCGCTGCTTTTTGTCCTTTGCCAAACAAAAAAAATTATGCCATAATTTCGCATGGCCCATAAGCGTTGGACACACTCCCATACAGCAGTTTTTAATCTTGGTTATCATCTTATCTGGTGTCCTAAGTTTCGCAGGAAAGTATTAGTCAATGGTGTGGAAAACAGGCTCAAGGAGCTTCTTTTGCAAAAAGCCGCTGAAATTAATGTTAAAATTATTGAATTTGAAATTATGCCGGATCATCTTCATTTATTTGTCAAAACAAAACCGGTTGATGCTCCACACTATATCGTTCAACAATTCAAAGGATATACATCAAGAATGCTGAGAGCGAAATTTAAACATCTCCTAAAACTTCCTTCTTTATGGACACGTTCATACTACTGCGAATCTGTCGGGCGTATTTCTGAGGCAACAGTTATAAAATATATTGAAGATCAGAAAAATAAATGAAAGCCTACGTTTTCAAGCTATATCACTCCAAATCCAATAAGCATCTTGCAGGTAAAATTAATCTTGCCGGATCGATTTATAATCATTTGATTGCTCTCCACAGACGCTATTATAAATTATTCGGCCAACATTTAAGTGTTGTAAAAATACAACGGCATATAACACGCCTTAAGAAAACTCCACGCTTTGCACATTGGAACAAACTTGGCTCGCAAGCGATTCAAGACATAGCTCAAAGAATCGAAAGAGCATACAATTTGTTTTTTCGTAATCTCCAACATGGAATAAAAACTGCGCCACCAAGTTTCAAGAAGGTTCGGAAGTACCGTTCTTTCACATTGAAACAAGCTGGGTATAAACTTCTGGAAGAGAATCAAATCAAGATTATGGGGCGTATATATAAATACGCTAAGTCCAGAGAAATTGGATGTACAATTAAGACCCTCACCGTCAAACGTGATACACTTGGAGATTTTTGGTTGTGCTTTGTTGTTGATGAGGAAATCGGACCTATCAATGTCAGAACGGGTAAAAGCGTCGGCCTCGACTTCGGTCTCAAAACTTTCCTCACAACATCTGATGCAGAAAAGATACAATCTCCTATGTTCATGCGTAAGGCTTCCAGAGAAATCAAGAGATTGAGCCGAAAGGTCAGTACAAAGAAACCGGGCAGCAACAATCGTGAAAAGGCGCGACTTGACCTTGCAAGAAAGCACAGGAATATTGCCAATCAACGTAAAGACTATCATTTCAAACAAGCCCATGCTTTGGTTTCTCAATATGCTGAAATATTCATTGAAGACTTGAATATAAAAGCCATGCAACGATTGTGGGGTAGGAAAATATCGGACCTTGGCCATGCACAATTTATTTCGACACTCTTTTGGGTTATAAAAAAGCAAGGCGTTTATGGTGCAAAAATAGACAGGTTCTATCCATCGAGTAAAACTTGCTCATCTTGCCTCCATGAATTGCCTGAATTGCCTCTCTCTATCCGTGAGTGGACGTGTCCTATCTGCGGTTCTGTACACGATAGAGACGTTAATGCTGCCAGAAATATTTTCCGAGTAGGGGCATCTACTTGTAAGGGAGAAAGCGTAAGACTTGCTCCGGCAAGCGGCTTTTGATGATCTTAGAATCCCACGACTTAAGTCGCGGGAGTATGTCAAAGACATGCGCGCAGCGTTTCAATGATATGCCGGAAATTTTCCTCGTCAAGCATGGCGGAGTTGGAAACAGTGAGCATGCGTTCCGCCAGGTCGCGGGCATGGGGACAGGGCGGTGCTCCGGCGAACAGCGGCGCCGTGGACGCATAGTCCGGCACGGCCCGGACAAAAAGCCTGGAGACGCCTAGTCCGGCGCCCCACAGTCGTTTCAAGGCCTCGGCGCGTTGCTCCGCTCCCGGCATGAGCAGCATGAAAAAGGGCCGCGTGCCCTCCGTGCCGGGCCTGTCCCGGAAAACATGCACGCCGGGCAGGGAAAGCAGCGCATCAAGGCGCGGCCCGGCCCGCCGTCTGCCCGCTTCCAGGTGCGCGGGCAGGCGCGTCAGGGCGTTGGCGGCCGCGCGGGCGCGCAACGCGTCCAGGCTGTGCAGGGGGATATCGTCTTGTGTAAAACAGTCGCCCGCGGCCTTATCTTCGCGCCCCTGAGCCAAAGCGCGGCGCAAGGGTATGCCGTACACGAAACGCAGGCGGTCCGGCCGGTAAAACAACGCGTAGGCCGCAAGCTCAAGGTTCCGGCGCAAGGTCCGCAAGGCATGCGGCCGCAACAGGCGTTGCGCCGTTTGCCGCAGCAGGAGGGCGAACTTCGGGTCGGAGCTGAACAGCCCTCCTCCTTCATAGGTGGTAAGTCCCTTGCCCGCGGCCAGACTGAAAAAGGCCGCGTCCCCGGCCGTACCTGCGCTTTGCCCCGCAACGCGCGCGCCCACGGCCTGAGCCGCGTCCTCAACCAAGGCGGCCCCGCAGCGCAGCGCCGCTGCCGAGGCCGGGGCCGTATCCGCTACCAGCCCGCCCAAATGGGCGGGGATCAAGGCCAGCGTCCTGTCCGAACACAGGCGCGTCAACATTTCCGAATCAAAATCGAAATGTTGCGGCGCCGTGTCGCAGGCCACGGGACGCAGACCGGGAACCAGCGCGACGGCCAGAGGAACCAACGGACAGGTGTAGGCCGGGACAACGACCTCCGTGCGTTGCGGACGCAAAGCGCGCAGGGTGTGCAGGATGACGACCAGCGCTGCCGTTCCCGAGCAGGTCAGGACGATTTCGGGCAGGCCGAACAGCGCGGCCAGACCGGCGTCCAGCGGTTTGGGCGGCTTGCGGAAAAAATCGGACGCCCGCAGGGGCAGGCCGTCCGTCGGCGGCAGTTCGAGCATAGATATTTCAACGAGTCATATATGAAGGGAGTCGGCCCGGACAAGCGCAAGCTCGACTCCCCTCAGCAGTGTTTCCTTATGTATCCGGTTCGTCGCCTGCAGCCTTGCCTTCCTCGGCAAGACACAGCACGCCGAGCAGGATGAGCAGGCCGCCCGCTATCTTGCAGACGTTCAGTTCCTCACCGAAAATCCATACGGAGAGCAGGGTGACGCTGATCAGTTCCAGATGCGAGGCGGCAAAGGACGGCCCGACGGGCGCGTACTTGAGCAGGGTCATCCAGGTTATGAAGGCCCCCAGGTAACCGGCGACGGCGCCGTAGATCCAGATGCGGGAAAAGAGACGGAACAGCCAGGCCGCATCCGCTTCGGCCGGCAGAGCCAGGAGCGATGCCTGCTTGAAGCTGATCTGGGCAAGCGTGTCGAAACTCATCAGCACCAGGAACCCGATGATATAAAAGCGTTTCATCAGAAATTCCTTTCGGACAAGTCGGACGGTTTCCGGCCGACCGCCGGTCCGGGCGTAAATTTCGGGCTTGACGGCGGACAGCAATTCTCCTAAAGTGATTTCTGAAATGCCCGTGGCCGTTCGAGCATGGCCGATGGGGGAAGCCTCATCAGCGGAACGGTCGGGCATTTTTCTTTCCAGTTTCATGTCGTAGAGCTTATGGACAGATTCAAGCTCAGTATCCCTATCCCCTGAATACTCCTTAACAAGCATGTTCACAGCGTAAACCGCATTGTCATATTCCATCGGCGCATAAAAACGATGGATTCGTTTTACGTCTTGTTGCCCGTCCTGATCTGCGTATGACTTCACCCGCGCAGCAACTTTCATTAACTTTCCGATATTGCGAACCGCCGCAATATGCGCCTTTCCTCCAATCCCCCGTTTTGCTGCGCTGCTGATCAAGTGTCCGGCGTTTCTTGCTGAAAGTTCAATATCAAGCCTTGCGACGCCATTGTGCAACTTACCGATTACGGCGTTGATAATCGCCTTGCGGTCGGCCTTCATGCTCTTCCAAACCGGTACTGTTTCCTTCTGCGCGTGCACCACAGGAAGGCGTTGGTTCAAGTCAACATCCGGGTTAATATCCTTCGATTGAAAATACATCGGCCTATCCTGATTCAGCGCCTGCAACTTGATTCTCAATGGTAAACAGCAAAACACGAGAAAACAGGATGAAGATAAATTCCGGGCTACGGAGCCGGATAGAGATTGAAATTCTGCCCCAGTCCCACCACGGCCACGCCCAGGGTAATCAGCAGGATGCCCGCCGTGCGCCGCGGAGTGAGCTTTTCTCCGAACAGGAAGCGCCCTGCAAGCATGATGACCACAATGTTGATGGACCCGAGCATGACCCCGACCGACAGGTCCACCAGGGAAAGAAAGGCGGTCCAGACGAGGAATTCACTCAGGTAGCAGCAGATGCCGATCCAGATCCAGGGGCGCGCGAGCATGCGCTTCCAGTGCGCGAGGCCGGCGCCTTCCCCGCCGTGCGCGGCGGCTTTTTTGAAGGAAAGCTGCCCGCCCGTATCCACAAGCATGTTTACAAACCACAAAAGGATCGCCTGCGCGCTCATGTTTGTTTCAATCCACATCCGGCTCCGTCCTCCGGATGACTGCGCTCCGGCGGACAGGAGCCGGACGCGGGGGTCCGGGGGAACTCATTTCCTCCGGCGGGTCGGCCTGAGCAGGCGCAAAGCCGAATGTTTTCCTGATGCGCCAGGCGGGGTCCGGGGCAGCGCCCCGTTCCGGCCCGTGTCCGCGCAAGGCCGCGAAGGCGCCGCGGCGTTTGCCCGCGCTTTTGCCTATGCTTTCGGCGGGCATGGCCGCCGGAAGTTCCCTGGACGCGGCGCGGGCAAGTTCCGCCTTTTCCGCGTCGGAAAGCCGGGCTGCGCAGTACAGGGCCGTGGCGTCCCCCACCTTGTCCCGTTCCTGGTCCACGGTAATCATGTGATAACTGCGGTCCAGGAGCATGAGTTCCGCGGGGCCGCCCAGGCGGTTCAGCACATAGAGCGCGTTGCGCAGGTCGGCGATGTCGTCGTTGCGCGCGTGGACGAGCAGGCTGGGCAGGCGTATCTCGTGCAGCCGCTTTTTGACCTTGTCCACCAGACGCCACAGTTCGCGCAGGGACACGCCGGGAGTGGCGATCAGCCCGGCTTCGGCGGCATGGCCTTCCTGCATCCGGGTATGAAGCCTGCGACGCAGCTTTTCGTTCATAATGCCGTAAGGATGCACCTCGCGGAAACGGTAGCGCCGGCCGATGACGGGCAGACGCAGCCACAGGGGCAGGAGAAAGCGCAGCTTGGTGATGCTCCAGCCGTCCCAGCGCAGGGTCGTGGAATACAGCGCAAGCCCGCGGATGCTTTCCGGCGCTTGCAGGGCCAGGTGCAGGCTCAACACGGCCCCGGCCGACAAGCCGCCGACAAAGACCGCGTCCGTGCGCGCGCGCAGGGCTTCCAGAGCCGCGGCCGCGCTCGCCGCCCAGTCATGCCGGGTCGTGGCGACCAGTTCCTTTTCCGTGGCGCAGTGGCCGGCAAGCAGCGGGCAGAGTACGGTGAACCCGTAGCCGTTCAGTTTTTTGGCCACGTTTTTCATTTCCGCAGGAGTGCCGGCCAACCCGTGCAGAAGGAGCATGCCGATGCGGCTGCCGGGGAAAAAAGGCCCGAGTTGTTCAAGTCCGGTCGCGGAAGCTCCCGGTCGTTCAAGCCCGGTCATGGAAGGTCCAGGTTGTCCAGGCCGGGTCATGGGCGGGGCGCGGTCCGTTTGCCGGCGTCGGTTCTGCGCAGGACTTCATCCAGCAGGCGCAGGGCAAGGTCAATTTCCGGGCGCGTGATACGCAGGGAAGGCGCGAGGGTGACGACGTTTTTGTAATAGCCGCCCACGTCCAGCACCAGTCCGTACTTGCGGCCGTCCGCTTCCAGGTCGCCTTTCAGGCCTTCTTCCACCATGCGGTCGAGGCGCGCCCTGTCCGGGGTAAAACCGTCCGCGGCGCAGATTTCCATGCGCATGGCCAGTCCCAGGCCGTCCACATCGCCGACGGCGGGGTGCCGCGTCTGAAGTTCCCGCAGTCCTTCCAGAAAATAAGCCCCGAGTTCCGTCACCTGTGCCTCGTAATCCGTTTCCGCCAGCATGCGCATGGTTTCCAGGGCCACGGCCGTGCCCAGGGGGTTGCCGGAGAACGTGGAATGCGTGGAGCCGCACGGGAAGACCTCGGGGGCGATCAGTTCCTCCCGCGCCCACATCCCGGCCAGGGGATTGAGGCCGTTGGTCATGGCCTTGCCGAAGATGATGATGTCCGGGGCGACCCCGAAATGCTCCATGCCGAACAGTTTGCCCGTGCGGAAGAAGCCCATCTGTATCTCGTCGTCGGCCAGCAAAATTTTGTGTTCGTCCAGCGCGCGTTTGAGGCGCCTGTAATAGCCGGGAGGCGGGATCACATAGCCGCCCGTGCCCTGAATACATTCCACATAGAAGGCCGCGAATTCGGCTTCCTGCGCCTTGGGATCCCACAGGCCGTAATATTCGGTTTCAAAAAGGCGCTCAAAACAGCGGGCGCAGAACAAGTCGCAGTCGTCGCGCTTTTTGCCGTAGGGACAGCGGAAACAGTACGGGAAGGGAATGAACATGCCCCTGTCCCCGAAATGCCCGTAACGCCTGCGGTAGCGGTAGGACGAGGTTATGGCGGACGCCCCCAGGGTACGCCCGTGGTAGCCGCCCTCAAAGGCCAGCATAAGGCTCTTGCCCCCGGAGGCGTTGCGCACCAGCTTGAGGGAATCTTCGACGGCCTGGGAGCCGCCCACGTTGAAATGCACCCGCCCGTCGGCTCCGAAGGATTGTTTCACGGCCCGGCAGAGCATGGCCGCCAGTTCCACTTTTTCCCTGTGCAGGTATTGGGAGGCCAGTTGCGGAAGGGTGTCGAGCTGGCGCTTGAGCGCCAGGTTCAGGCGCTCGCAGCCGTAGCCGAAGTTGACGGCCGAATACCACATCTGCAGGTCCAGAAAGGGCGTCTCCTCCGCATTGTAGAGAAAGGAGCCCCGGCAACGGGTGAAGACCCTGGGAGGCTCCAGATAGTGTACCGTGTCGCCGTAGGAGCAATACCGGGCTTCGTCGCGCAGAAGCGCCTGTTCGTCTTGGTGCATTACCGTTCCTTATCGTTAGGGAAATTCAATGTTCCGCAGTATATCAAAAAAATTCGTGAACGTCATATACCTGTATCCCCGTTCCCGGCAACGGCGCTCCAGCGCGCCGCCCCGCACGGCCAGGGTGAGGCGGGCCAGGCGGGCCGTGCAGCAGTCGGACAGACCGTCGCCGATGAGCAGAAAGTCCTCGCCCCGGTCGCCGCCGGGCGGGGAAGCGCATCCGGGACGCGGGGAAGCGCCGGCGGATTTTTCGCGCGGTTCGGGGCAGGGTCCGGGGGCATCGGGCGCGACCACGCGGCATTTGCAGACCCCGGCGGGGCAGTCGTCGGCCTTGTGCGGAAACTCCAGGCGGAAGGAGGCGGGAGCTTCCGCGTCCGCTCCGGGCGCGCAGAGCAGCCGGTTGGCGATGACCGGCAGGCCGCTTTGCCCGTTGCGCCGGAGGATGCGTCCGATTGCGTAGTCCAGGCCGTCGCTGACCACGCGCAGGTCCAGGCCGTTGCGGCGGCAGTGTTCGGCGAATTCGCCGAAGCCTTCCCGCACCGGCACCGAATCCAGAAATTCGTCAAGGGCGCGGGGGGAAACGGCGAGCAGCGCGACCTGCAGTTCCATGCAGCGTCCGGCGCCTATTCTGCCGTCCAGCCAGTCCTGTTCGATGCGTTTCCATTCCGGCGCGGCGAACCGCTCAAGCAGGGCGTCGGTCACGTCGAAGGGCGTGACGGTGCCGTCAAAATCACAGACGATGAGCGGACGGCGCGGACGCCCGGCGGCGTCAAAATCACGGACGATTTGCGGGTGAGACTGTCCCCCGGCGGCGTTCCCCGACCCGGAACCCGGAAACGGGGGAGATGCGGCGTGATCCATAAGGCGCGTCCGGCCTGTTCCTGTTGACGATTTTCATTCCCTGCGGCGCCGGCGCTGCAGGGACCCTGCCCGGAAACGCTTTTCCGCCGCTCCGGTTACGGACGACAAGGGATAATACATTCAATTCGATGCGTATATTCGATGTGAGCTTATACACCTTTTTCTACCCATGTCAAGTCGGATCAGTTCTGCAAAAATTTCCGTTTGTGACGTTGAACAGTCCGATATCATGCACTATATTGAGCCAACCGCCTGATTTTCATTGGTGAAACCCTGCGGGCGCACTGATAAACGTCATTCTGAGCGAAGCGAAGAATCCATCTTGATGTCTTTTGTTTTTTTAATGCTGATATGGATTCTTCACTGCGCTTCGCTCCGTTCAGAATGACCCTTTTCTGATCGCCGGCGCGGTCATTACCCGGCCGGACCGCAGGTTACTCTTGTCATTCTGAGCAACGCGAAGCATGCCCTGAGGTCTTCCGAAGGGAATCCATCTTGATGTATTTTGTTTTTTTAATGCTGAGATGGATTCTTCACTGCGCTTCGCTCCGTTCAGAATGACTTTTCAGGCCGGTTCCCTTCATCAGGAATGCGCGCTTTCAACATTGAAACTCCCTAAAACTCCAGCTTGAACTGCAAGCTGCCGGTCAAGCCCTCGCGTTTGCCTGTGTAGCCCTGCACACCCGCATTTACGGTCAGGGTTGGAAGAGATTCGGCGGGAGTCGCGGCAATGCCGAATTCCCACACGCCCGTGTCACCGTCCAACGAAGGCACGGGCAGGGAAAAACCGTTGGTCGAGGCCCTGACCCGGCCGTCGAATTCATGCTCATAGGCTGCGCCGATGTAAGGCGCAAGGCTGTCGTTCACCTTGTATGAGAAGCGCGCTCCGGCGCGCACACGGTGCGAATCCGTATCCTCGAACTTGACGGGATCGCCTGTGGACAGGGTCACGCGGTCCCCGGACTGCCGCGTCCAGAAATACTTGCCGTACAGATCGAGCGTTGCCTCGTTCGTCAATTCCCACGCGTATCCCAGGCCGGCATGCAGGCCGTAGTACGCGGACTCCGATGAATAGGACGCGGCGCGGCCCCTGTAGTCGCGCAAGCCTGTTCCGTCATAGTCCGTCATGGTCAGGCCGAGACGGGCGCTTGCTTCCGCGTGGAAGCGGCCGGGGCCGGTTCGGGAGAAATCCATGCGGCCCAGAACGCCGCCGCCGAAATACTCCGTTTCCCCGTCGCCGTGGACAGCAGCCGCGTTGCCGAAAGAATTGTAGGTGTCGTAAAAACCGGCTCCGAATTCGACGAACGCGCCCAGCGTCAGAAAACCGGGTGGCAGTTCACGCCCGGAGGAAAAGCCGGTCAGCAGGGAAAAGCCCTTCATGTTCACATGCGAGCCGGTGTTGTAGCGTGACCAGCCGGCGGAGACGGCTCCGAAAGCCGCGATGCCGTGGCCCGTTCCCGGCCCGGCGCGTCCGGCGGCGCTTTTGGCCGCGCCGGCGGCGTTCTCGATCCCCGCGCCGGCTGCGAGGTCCGCGCCCTGGTTGAGTATGACCGTCCCGCCGATGAAGCCTTCGGACAGAGCCTTGGCCTGCGGATTGGTTTCCGTGCCCCGGTAATCGGCGGACAGTATGTTGCCGGTGCTGCTCAAGTCGAAGGTGTGCAGCAGGGTCACGCCCTGCAGGGCCACGCGGTCCCCCATGACAGGGGGGATGCCTGAAAGGGTGGAGCTTTTAACGATTTCATAGCTGCCTGACGGCAACATATGGCCGCCGGCCATGTCCGCGATACTCACCGATGTGCCGCTGAGGTCGACGCCGCCGCCGACGATGAGCTTGTTGGCGCGGCCGGCTTCCGGCCAGACGTGTACCAGCATACGCCCGTCGCTTGCCACATCGCCGTGTACCGTGAGATTGCCCGGGCCGGAGTCCAGGCCGGGAATGAGCAGACCGTGGGATTCCATGCTGTCCGCCACATCACCGTTGCCGGTGAACATGCCGTCTGGGCCGATGTATACGCTGCCGGCCAGTTTTGCCGCTCCGTCCGCCTGTCCTGTCTTGCCGAGGGAGATGCCGCCGCCTTGTACGGCGGTCATGCCTTCGTATTCACCGGCGCCCGTCAGGTAGAGCAGTCCGTCTCCCTGCTTGAGAAGGCCGACGTCAAGACCGTCCAGCTCGTCCGTAAACTGATCAGTGTTGCCGCTTACCTGCACCTGCCCGATATCGTTGCTCCAGGTGCTGTCAAAGCCTTTAGTGTCCACCGGGTACATGGCGTATTCAACGCCGTCGTATGTCTCCTTGTCCTCATTTTCCAAACGATTGGCGTCAAGATAACCCGGCCCGCGCACGGCTTTGCCGGCGTTGACGATGCCCGCGCCGAACAGGGAAAGGTATGTGTCTTTGTCAATAGCTTGCCCACTGTTGATGATGGATTCCAATACTTCGACCGGTTCATCATCTAAGTTCGTCAGATTTTTAAGGTACCACTGAATCGCATTGATCAGGCCGGTTTTGTCTCCTCCCATTATGTCATCTATCACATTTATTCCAGAGGTATAGCGGTCCACGTCATAATATAACTGCAATCGGGGTTCCGGATCTGCTTTTTCCGGATCTGCATTTGCCGTCTCCTTTTCCTCCCGGTAGAGGACGAAAACAGCCGGCGTGTTGTTATAGTCGAACTTCGTGGCTGTGGAAAGCAGCACGTCGGCGATCTGTTTTCCCCCCATGTAAGGAAAGGCGGACTGTACCAGCGCCGCGACCCCGGAGACATACGGGGTGGACATGGAGGTGC
>JAISWB010000054.1 GCA_031271265.1 Desulfovibrio sp.
CCCTGCGGGAGGCATGGCGGGAGCGGTCGCGCCGCCCCGAACTTTTTTTCCTTCTGGTCTGGGTGCTGACTCCCCTGCTGTTCTTCAGCGCGGCCAAGGGCAAGCTGCCTACCTATATCCTGCCCTGCGCCGCGCCGGCGGCCCTGCTTCTCGCTTTTTACGCCGAGGGGGTGCGCGGTTGCGCAGGACGGGACGGACCGGACGCCTTGAAAATCAACGGACGGATCAATCTTGGTATAGGCTTGGCCGGTCTGGCCGCTTTTCCCGTCCTTTTTTTCGATCTGACACCCGGACCGGCGATCTATGCCGACAATGAAAAGTACAAGCTGTGGCTTTGCCTTGCGGCCGTTGCGGTCTGGACGCTGTTCAGCCTTGTCTCCCTGGCGGACCGCAGGCGATATTGGCGGGCGGCGTCCCTGTGTCCCTTGCCGGTCATTCTGGCGGCCGCTTTCTGCCTGCCTGCCCGGATCACGGACCAAAAGGAACCTCAGGAGTTGATCCGTCCGCACCTTGCGGAACTCCGGCACTGCCGGCAACTTTTTGCCGGTTCCGTCGGTCTGGCGTCGGGACTGGCTTTCGAACTCAAACGTAGCGATGTCCTGCTTTACAACGATGAAGGAGAACTGGCTTACGGCCTGAGTTATCCGGACGGCCGCGGCGGGACGGTAAGCGCCGGCGCCTTCCCGGCATGGCTCACAAAGGCCCGTGAAGACGGAGATACGGCTTTGCTGATCCGGGATCGGGATCTGCCGCCCGATCTCGGCGTGACCCCCGATGCGCTGTATCGCAAAGGCGGCCTGCTGCTGTTCATTTTCAAAGGCGTTAATCGTTCGGTGGAACCGCCGCCCTGAAAAATGCCGCAATGCCCGTTGCGTCCCTCCGGGGATATGTGGTATGAAAACCGGCTATGCACGACGATATTTACATCGGGTTGGATATCGGTTCCACCACGGTTAAAGTCGCCGCTCTGGACGCGAACGACACCATGCTCTTCGCCCGCTACCGCCGGCACCTCTCAGAGGTGCGTGCCACAGCGGCGGAAATGCTTGCGGAAGCCGACTCCGTTCTGGTCGGAAAACGCAGGCATCTTGCCCTGACCGGTTCCGGCGCCATCTCTCTCTCCGCCGAAATAGACATGCCTTTCGTTCAGGAAGTCGTGGCTTCAGGACTCTACATACGCCGCTCCATCGCCGATGCGGACGTGGCCATAGAACTCGGAGGCGAAGACGCCAAACTTACCTTTTTTACGGGCGGCACCGAACAGCGCATGAATGAAACCTGCGCGGGCGGCACCGGGGCTTTCATCGACCAGATGGCGGCGTTTCTGGATACGGATGCGGCCGGGCTGGACAAAATGGCCGCGGGCTATACGACGCTCTACCCCATAGCCTCGCGCTGCGGAGTCTTCGCCAAGACGGACATCCTGCCTCTGCTCAATGAAGGCTGCGCCCGCTCGGACATAGCGGCATCCATCATGCAGGCCATCGTCAACCAGACCATCTCCGGTCTTGCGCGGGGGCGGAACATCAAAGGCAAGGTCGTTTTCCTGGGCGGACCTCTGGCCTTCCTGCCGTCCTTGCGCGAGCGCTTTGTCCTGACCCTGAAACTGGACGCGGGGAACGCGGTCTTTCCGCAGTATGCTGAATACTTTGTGGCCATGGGCGCCGCCCTGTACGCCCGCCGCGAAGCTGAACAACAAATCTTCCTGAGGGTCGGCGCTTTGGAACCCGGCGCGGAGGGCACCATTGCTTACGGCGCCGTCGGCTCGGGAGGACTGTCGGCAGGCAGAGCCATACCCGGCCTGACGGGAACGACAGAAAAAAAGTCGGGCAAACGCCCGTATGCTTCGGCCGGCCTGGGAACCGGTCATGACGGCGAAGATGCCCTGAGCCTTATTCTGCACAAACTGCAACACACTGAAAACACAAAAGAAAGTAGGCACCTCGACCCTCTTTTCGCCGATGCGGAGGCGCTTGCCGAGTTTCGCCGCAGGCACGCCGGCGAGCAGTTGCCGCGCGCTCCTCTTGAAGACTGTACGGGCGACACATGGCTCGGCATAGATTCCGGTTCCACAACCATCAAAGCCGCGCTGCTGGACGGGCAAAAACGTCTGGTCTATTCCTTTTACGGCCCCAACCAGGGGGAACCTCTGCAGACGGCCGCAGCCATGCTCAAGGATATCTACGCCCGTGCCGAACCCGGCATGCGCATCCGCGCCTGCGCCGTGACCGGCTACGGCAGCGGACTTTTGGCCGCCGGCCTGCGGGCGGATATCGACGAAGTGGAAACCGTGGCCCATTTCACCGGCGCACGCTTCTTTCAGCCCGAGGTCAGCTATATTCTGGACATAGGCGGGCAGGACATCAAGTGCATGCGCGTACACTCCGGAAGCATAGACCGCATCCAGCTCAACGAAGCCTGCTCCGCCGGTTGCGGCTCCTTTGTGGAAACTTTTGCCAAGTCCTTGGACATGCCTCTGGATCGGTTTGTGCAGGAGGCTCTTTCGGCGCAAAAGCCCGTGGACCTCGGCACGCGCTGCACCGTGTTCATGAACTCCAAAGTCAAACAGGCCCAGAAAGACGGCGCCGAGGTTGGCGACATAGCGGCCGGACTTTCCTACTCCGTGGTGCGCAACGCCTGTTACAAGGTTATGAAAATCACCAATGTCGACGAACTTGGCGAACACGTTGTGGCCCAAGGCGGGGCCTTTGCCAATGACGCATTGTTGCGCGCGCTGGAACTGCAACTCAAGCGTCCGGTGGTGCGTCCGGACATAGCGGGTCTTATGGGCGCCTTCGGCGCCGCGCTGATTGCCGTGGAACGGGGGCCGCAGGACGGTATCTGCAGCCTGCCCGGTCCGGAGGAAGTGGAAAACTTTCAGGTGAAATCCCGCACCGCGAGGTGCAGGCAATGCACCAACCACTGCCTGCTCACGGTTTCCACCTTCGGCGACGGGCGACGCTATGTTTCCGGCAACCGTTGCGAACGCGGCGCCGGCGCAACTCCGCAAAACCTGCCCAACCTCTACGAATTCAAGTACAAACGCCTGTTCAGCCGCTACACGCCGTTACCACGGGAAGAAGCGCGGCGCGGCGTGGTAGGCATTCCGCGCGCTCTGAACATCTTTGAAAATTATCCCATCTGGTTCACCATATTCACGCGCCTGGGCTTTCGCGTGGAACTCTCCTCGCCGTCTTCCAAAGAGCTTTTTTTCAAGGGTTACGGCACTATACCCTCACAAACCGTCTGCTATCCGGCCAAACTGGCCCACGGGCATATTCTGGATCTTATCGAACGCAAGGTGGGTTGGATATTTTTCCCCTGCCTGCCCTTCGAGCAAAAAAACTTCAGCACCCAGGCCGCTAACTTCAACTGCCCGGTGGTTATCGGCTACCCGGAACTGCTGGCGAAAAACATAAGCGCCCTGCAGGATGCGAATATTCCCTTTTTCCACCATTTCCTGCCCTTGGACAAAGATGTGCTGGCCAAGCGCCTGCGGCACATCCCCCTCTTCGGCGACATCCCGCTTTTTGAACTGGAGGCGGCCGTGCGCTCGGGCTTTGCCGAGATGGAAGCCTATAAGGACGACATCCGCAAGGCGGGCGAAAAGGCCCTGAAGGATATCCACGACAACGGCAGGTTCGGGGTCATCCTGGCCGGCCACCCCTACCACGTCGACCCGGAGGTGCATCACGGCATAGCCGCTCTCGTCAATTCCTGCGGCATGGGCGTACTCACGGAGGATTCGGTGGCGCACCTGATGCCCGACCCCGGTCCGTTGCGCGTGGTGGACCAGTGGACCTACCATTCCCGCCTGTATCGGGCGGGCGCGTTCGCCGCCGGGGCGGACAACCTGGCCGTGCTGCAACTCGTGTCCTTCGGTTGCGGACTGGACGCCATCACGGCGGATCAGCTTGAGGAAATCGTGACGCGCAAGGGCCGGCTGTACGCCCAAATTAAGGTGGACGAAGGAGACAATCTCGGGCCGGCGCGCATCCGTATCCGCTCCCTGCTGGCGGCCTTGCGCGAGCGCGCGGCAAAAGAGGATTACCGCGCCCCGGCCGTTAATATTTTCGCGGGTTCGCCCCCCTACACGGAAGCCATGCGCAAAACGCATACCATACTTATCCCGCAGCTTTCCCCGCTCCATTTTCAGTTTCTGGAAACCCTGCTTTCCTCCGAAGGCTACAAGGTGGAGCAGTTGCCGGTCGTGGAACGGGCAGCCATTGACCTAGGCCTGCGCTACGTAAACAACGACGCCTGTTTCCCGGCCATCGTCGTCGTCGGGCAGCTTTTGCACGCCGTACGCAGCGGAAAATACGACAGCAACAAGATCGCCCTGATGATATCCCAGACCGGCGGCGGCTGCCGGGCCACAAATTATATCGCTTTCCTGCGCAAAGCCCTGGCCGACTGCGGCATGGAGCACATACCGGTCATTTCCTTCAATATGAGCGGGTTGGAGAGCAATCCCGGCTTCAAGATGACCGGCCCCATGCTGCGCAAGGTCATCATGGCCGGGTTTTACGGCGACGCCCTGATGCGCATGCTGCACAGGGTCAGACCCTATGAGATTGAGCCGGGGAGCGCCGAGCGTCTGGCGGACGTATGGGCGGAAAAAGGCCGGAAGGTCGTAGCCGAAGGCAGCCCTTTGCGTTTTGAAGCCGCTGTGTTCTCAATGGTCCGTGCCTTCGACCGCCTTCCCCTGCGCACCGAGGAACGCAAGCCGCGCGTCGGTCTGGTCGGCGAAATTCTGCTCAAATACCACCCCGACGCAAACAACCGTGCCGCCGAAATCGTGGAGCAGGAAGGCGGCGAAGCCGTGGTGCCGGATCTCATGGACTTCGTGCTCTATTCTTTCTACGACAACGTATTCAACTACAGGCACCTGTCCGGAACCTGGAAGGCTTACGCCGCCGGTCTGCTCAGCATAGCCTTTCTGGAATACTGCCGCATGGGCATGCGTCTGGCCCTGCGTCTGTCCAAGCGCTTTCACGCGCCCCTGCGCTTCAGCGCCCTGCGCAAAAAAGCCAAGGGACTCATCTCTTTAGGCCACCAGACCGGTGAAGGCTGGCTGCTGGCGGCTGAAATGGTCGAGCTTCTGGAGTCCGGCGTCCCCAACATTCTCTGTATGCAACCTTTCGGATGCCTACCCAATCACATCACGGGCAAAGGATTGATGAAAGAACTCAAACACCGCTTTCCCGAGGCCAACATAGCGGCCGTGGACTACGATCCCGGCGCGAGCGAAGCCAACCAGATCAACCGTATTAAGCTGATGATGTCCCTGGCCCGCTAGTGTCTTGCGTCATCCAAATATTTTGATATAATCTTCGCTTTCCCAAGTGGACGGTTCGCTTATATCACAACTCTCAGATGACTCAGAATACCAGCTGTTGCGACTTTTACAATCGAACATGATGGTAAGAAACAGCCATGCAAAACCTCTTTGCCGGTAAGCGATCCTTGTGGTTTACACTCTGGATAGGCTATGGTCTACCTTTTTATATTTTTTTGATGCTCATTGATATGTTTTCAAGTACACATAAACCAAACACCATGATATATATAACTGCGCTTAGCGCACTTTGTTACTGCAGCGCCATGACAATCGCCGTCTGGAAAAGCTCCGACCTGTATAACGGGCCGGAAATATGGAAGCTTGCCGCAAAGGTATTGGTAGTTTTTTTCGATATACAACTGATTGCCGAACTCGGTAAATTCTTTTAAGCGGTTTGCGCCGGAAGGTGTGAAGGCGCAGCGATTCTAATTTTAGACTTTTTTGAGAAAATTTTTCCCCCTGAGTCGATTGGACCGAAAGAATAACATCGCGTATTCCCACAGGATCGGCGTTTTGTCCCACATGCCGATGCTGCAAAACCACAGCCAAGGCGACAAGGGGCCATAATTAGAATTGCCGGCCGTTCTCCGGAGCTGCCCCCCCCCCCCCCGTGCCGCTACATATCGGCCTATACTTTGTGCGTTGCGTGCATCATGCGATAAGTCGCCTGAAGTTCTCCAACGCCGCATATGCTGCAACAGCATGAGGATTTGCAAGAATTGCCTCTTGAATAATGTCGTCCCTATACTGCTTCAAGGGACGTCTCGACGCGACAAAAAACATGTCGCCGGGGAAAATGCTCGGATAAAAAAGTATATGGCGGAAGCCTGCGCGTGTGAACAAGCGCTGGGCAGCCAACTTGGGGTAGAGGCGAACATGCTCGCCGGGCAACAGATACCGCAAAAAGGATGCCTTTTGCGCAAGCAATAGACTGTATTCGGCGCCGGCCGGAACCAGCGGCATCTGGAGCATGATTATGCCGCCTTCTTTGAGTTCATTACGCAACGCTGCCGTCATATCAAGAGGATTTGAGAAATGTTCAAAGACGTCCATCATAATGACGGCGTCATAGTGGGCGCTGTTTTCGGACGAACACGACAATTGATAATCGCTGACGTCTATAGCCAGCTTTTGGCGAATAAAAGAACGCCAATCCGGATTCAACTCTGTGGCGGTCACCGCAAAACCGAGCTGTTGCAGCCAATAGGCGAATGTTCCTACGCCGCAGCCTATTTCTATTACTGTTGCAGGCGGAAGAATATGTTTCAATATATATGTCATCCAGTACGCAGCTCGTTCACGAAAATGATAAAGAATGACGTCATCAAAATTTTTGCAGCCGATTTTTTGATATTCAGCCAGCGTTTTTTAGGCCAATAATCTTGCCCATACAATAAATTATCGGCATTGTCCGTATTACATGCATCCGATGTGTTGTCGATCAGCGTGCCGCAACTACGACATACGAGGTATTCGGTATTCCAGGCGTGCAGATCATCATGACCGCATCAACATTGTTTGTTCATTTTCCTGCCTTGAGGTTAGGTCTGCAATCGTAGGTTATCGTGTCGTCATGACCGTCAGGTCGCGGCCTCGGCGTGAGGTTATAAATTTTCTCGGAATTTGCCGGCGCGGCATATCCTGCGCTTGCGATTTCGCAACGGATCCCTGCATCAGAAGCCTTCCGGATTTCCCGGCGTCGCCCTGTTCCAGCGCGATCCGCACGGCTTGCGTTATTGCGGGCGGCCGGACGCCCGATATGCAGTAGGTGTCGGGATGCGGGCAACGCCATTCGCAGTTGAAACACTCCAAGGGCAGGCATACTGCGATGGTTTTGGGCGAATAGGGCATAAAGCGCCCGAAATGTCCCCCGCCGAGCACTACGACATTGGGAACGGACAGGGCGCAGGCAATGTGCGCAAGACTGGTTTCCACACCCACGGCAAGGCGGCACGCCCCCAGCAGCGCAGTCGATTCCACAAGTTGCAGACGTCCGCTGAGATTCAGAGCCGGGATGCCGTGGCTCCTCAGCGCATCTACAACCATGTGGTTTACTTCTCTCTCATGTCCTTTACCGCCGAGCGTCAGAACGGAAAACCCGTATTTTTTGCAAACCGGCGCAAGGGCCGCGCCGAGAAGAGGATAATCCCTACACGATACTCCCGCGGCGGCGAATGCGGCGATGGTCTTGTCCGGCGCAAAACCCGTTTCCGACCACAACTGTGTTGCTTTTGCGCGGGCCTCATCCCCGACAGGCATGAAAGGAAAACAGGGCTCGTGTTTCAGGCCGTAAAAATCAAGGACGCGGTCATAAACTTCTATTTCGGGCAGTTCGTCCGGCAACGGGATGAGGGTCTGCACATAGTTTTGCAGAAAATTGCGGTTGTCCGGATGCATGTTGCTCGTGTTGTTCGCGACGGCAAGGAGCGGAGCACCGCACAGCAGGGATAAGGCAAGGGTGTATGGTGTATTGGATCGTACGAAATTGAGTACAAGGTCCGCGCCGGCCGCCTCAAGCGTCCGGCGTGCCGTATGGAAGCCTTCATCGGTATGCAGGCTGTTTTTAGGCAGTTCTATAATGCGGTCTACATAGTTCGCGTCCGCATAAACGGGGGCGCAGGCGTGGTCGCATACTGCGATGATTTCGGCATTCGGGTAAACTGTTCTGAGCGAAGGCAGCAGACCGGCGGCCAGCACGGCATCGCCGATGGCGTCAAGGCGGATATAGAGCAGCCGTTTGATGTCGGCGTTGCGGACGGCAACGCGTTGCGGCGGCGTGAACGAAAGCTCCACGGCAGGGGTATCGTAAACAGTCGGAGAGCAGGCGTCGTCGGTCATTACGTTCTTACGTTATGTCTTCAATGCGCTGCACGCGTTGAAGGGTACTGCGTTCACTCCGCGCCGTGCGCGGCGCAGAAGCTCCTTTTTTCAACCTGCCGTCTCGCGGGCAATTACATTTCAGCAGCCCACTATATGCGCCGTTCCGCCTTTCGGCAGCTTATCCGTGGCCCAGGTGATTTTGTCCTCCCACCCCTTGGACTGATCCCGGTCAAAAATTACCAGCCGGCCCTCGGATGCGCCGCAGCCGGTCATATACCGCTCCAACTGTTCGAGCCCTTCAACGCGGGCCTTGGAGGAGGCGATTTTCAACTCCAGGGGGTACGCTTTGCCCGCATAGAGGACACACACGTCCACCCTGCCTCTCCCCAGGGCGAATCCGCGGATGATCTGCGCGCCGCCGTTGCTCACGCGTTGTAAAAAGGCCTGCAAAATCAAATGCGGCGCGGCTTCTTTGTATTCGTAGCGTTCCGTCCATATTTTCGCGTTTTCTTAAGGTAGTCGCAAGCGCGGCAACCTCGCTCTGTGTGCGCGCGCTCTTGGGATTCATATTTTTCCCTATTATTACACGCTGTTGACAAAATAACTCGTGTTGACAACACGCGGCCGACAGACTAAGGTGTCCGTCTGACGCCGCGTTGCGCGGCGCAGGCTCCCGCTTTACCCGGC
>JAISWB010000087.1 GCA_031271265.1 Desulfovibrio sp.
CGTGAGCCTGCGCAAAGCCTCCTGTTCACCGGGGTGGAAAAAACCGGCTATCCCGCGGAGATCCTTTTCCGTTTCCATGTGTTCTATGTCGATACCGACTTCGCAACTGCCGGAAACAGGCGTTGAGGGTTGACTTTTTTGCAAGGTCAAGGTCAGCCGCAAAAGAGGTGAATTCCATCAGCAGAAAGCAGGTCGAAAAAACAGCGGCAGATAGTCTTTTCAAGCTTTATTCCTTTTCCGCAAGCGTTTCGGCATGTTTCGGGCAACGGCAGGTCATACGTCGGAAGTTGAGGACATGACGCCCGGCAACCTCCGCCCGGCATGGCGCGCAACGGCTGAATGCCTTATCGCCGTATCCGCTCAAACCAGTCTGTACGCGTAACCCATTTCTCGTACAAACGCTCATAACGCCCGTCGCCCTTAAATTGACGTAAGAAATTGTTGATGAAATTCATAAAATCCGGATCACCCTGCGAAATGCCGATGCCGAGCGGTTCATAAGTGAAGGGTTGATCAAGATGGACGACCTTGCCTTTACCGTGTTCAGCGTAAAATACGACGTTAAAGGGCATGTCGAAGACCCAGGCATCGGCGCGGTCGTTGACAACTTCAAACGCACCTGCGTCTCCTTCAACCGTCTTCAGGTTTGCGTTGCCCAGGTAGCGCTTGGCGGCTTCTTCTCCGGTGGTGCCTTTCTGGGAGAGGACGGTGTACTCGAGGTTATTGAGCTGACTCCATAAAGTTATTTTTCCTTCAAGCTTTTTGTTGAGAAGGACGGATTGCCCTACGATAAAATAAGGCTCGGAAAATCCGATTTTTAAATTTCGTTCTTGCGTAATGCTCAAGGCACCGATAATAACGTCGATCTTCCCGGTCAACAGCGCAGGGATTATCTCGTTGAAGTCAATATCTACCGGCACAAACTTGACACCCATGGCCCTGGACAGCTCACGGGCGAGATCAATATCAAAGCCGATGTAGTTGCCGTTTTTGTCCTCCATCTCAAAAGGTGGAGTCCCGGAATCAAACCCTACGCGCAGTTCGCCCCTGGACAAGACGGTGTTGATGGTCGACTTTTTTGCAAGTTCAATGTCCGCCGCAAAGGAGGAGAAAGCAATCAACAGGAAGCAGGCCGAAAAAACGACGATAGATAATTTTTTCATGCTGTATTCCTCATGTGTGGAGTTTATATACTTTTTTTTCTTTTGCGCGTTCATGTGTCGGTTTTTTGCCGGTTCAGGTGCCGGCATTGCCCGGTGCGGGCTGCGTGCCTACGCGGTACGCAGGCAAGAACATCAACATGCTCCTTTCGTCAGGAGTTCTTCGGCAAGCATTTCGATGTGTTCCGGACGGCGGCAAAGCGCGCATCGAAAGCGGAGAACATGACGCTCGACAACTCCGTCGTCGCCCGGTTTCACCTCGAACGCATGGAGTACCTAGGGATTTCGGTAATATAGATGATTTTGACTTTTAAAGTCAAGTCTTATTCGAGAGTTTTGCCGAAATTTTTTTCGGCTGAAAATGATGCCTGCCCACGCGGGCCTCTCAATCGACATGCTCACTCCTGCTCGGTAATCCGGCAACGGGAACACGAGAAATATCAATTTCGCCTATACCTATTTGTTTTTTTTGCCTGTTGAAGGACGGATCCGCGCAAGGGTTTCTTTTGTTGTCAGGCCGAGGACGACGCGGGCACCGACCCCGCCGTCCTGAGGGCTTCCCGCTTTGCAGGTTGACCGCATCGGGATTGAAAAGCCCGTCGATGCCGTACAGCAGAGTAAGCCGGAAAAAATGTCCGCTCATCGCTATGAGGACAATCTTGAGAAATACCGGCGTTGAAGAATATACAAATCCGGAGGAACGGGTTTTCACGGCCTGATGGAACAATCGGCTGTGCGTCCGCTCCGGCCGACCCCGGACCCTTTCATCGGCGGGCATGTTCTTTCAATGTTAAAATGCTGTAATGCGGTTTTACTGATATACGCATTGAAAAGTAAACTTTTCCCTGCGGAGGATCGTCAGCCGAAAAGCGTGGTTTCCGGCTGACGCACGCCGCGGCGCGGCGACATCAGCCTACGGCTGCTGTTCAGATTTCCATGCGGGAATCTGTAATGTAGTCAGTAAAGCGGCAACCTCGGCTTGCGCGTCGCGCAGCAGCTCACGCAATTCGCGGCTGTTGTGCAGTTGCGCCGCTACGGCGCTGCCGACGAGAAAACCGGCATTTACGTCACTTTGCCAATGCGCTCCGCAAACAACGCGCGACATGCCGAAAGGGATGCACCGTTGAAAGTTAAGCAAATAAACTTGTTATAAGTAAAATCTTCCATTCCGAATCCGCATCGGAAAAATCTTAATATTTCATATAATTATCATATAGCCGCCTATACATAGGTCACCATTCTCAAAATATGATGTTTTATTACCAATAACCGTCATGCAGCCGGCCTGCCGTCAGCCGCAAGCAACCGGCTGCGCAGGGCCCGGACACGGTCGCGCAGGTCGGCGGCCCGTTCAAATTCCAGTTCACGCGCCGCGCCGCGCATTTCCCGTTCCAAAGACTGGATAAGCCGCGCCAGTTCACGTGGATCGGAAAGCGCCGCGTCCTCGTCGCCTCTGCCGCCGCGCAGCCTGTTCCCCGCTCCGCCGCCGCGCCTGCCGCTCGGAGCGCCGCCCGCCGCAGGCGCGGCAAACAGGGCATCAAAGGGCGTGTCCACCTCTTTCCTGATGCTCGCGGGCGTGATCCCGTGCTCCCTGTTGAACGCTTTCTGCCGCTCACGCCGGCGGGCCGTTTCTTCCATGGCCGCGTTCATGGAGGCCGTGACCTTGTCGGCATACAGGATCACCCGCCCCTCCGCATTGCGCGCCGCCCGCCCGAAAGTCTGTATCAACGACCCCTCCGAACGCAAAAATCCTTCCTTGTCGGCGTCCAGCACGGCAACCAGCGAGACCTCCGGGATATCCAGGCCCTCGCGCAGCAGGTTGATGCCCACCAGCACGTCGAAATCGCCCTTGCGCAGGGCGCGGATAATGCTCATGCGCTCAAGGGTGTCGATGTCCGAATGCAGAAACTTGGCGCGTACGCCCATGGAATTCATGTGCTCGGTCAAATCTTCGGCCATACGCTTGGTAAGCGTGGTGACCAGCACGCGGGAGTCGTTGTCCGCCCGGACCCGGCATTCGGCCAGCAGGTCGTCGATCTGTCCCCCGGTCCGGCGTACCTCCGTTTCCGGGTCCACAAGACCGGTGGGACGGATGATCTGCTCGATGACCAGCCCCAGGGCACGATCCCGTTCCCAGGGGCCGGGCGTGGCCGACACATAGATGATCTGCCGCGTGCGGTCCAAAAACTCGTCGAAACTCAAGGGCCTGTTGTCCAACGCCGACGGCAGGCGGAAGCCGTACTCCACCAGGGTGCTCTTGCGGGAGCGGTCACCCTTGTACATGGCCCCCACCTGGGGGATGGTGATGTGCGACTCGTCCACGAAAAGCAGGTAATCCTCAGGAAAATAGTCCAGCAGGCAAAAAGGCGCGGACCCCGGCGCCCGCCCGTCCAGATGCCGGGAGTAATTTTCAATGCCGCTGCAGTAGCCGATCTGCTCCATCATTTCCAAATCGTGCATGGTACGCTGCTCCAGCCTTTGGGCTTCCACGAGCTTGCCTGCCGCCGTATATTCTGTCAGGCATTCCCGAAGTTCCACGCGTACGGCGCCGGCGGCCCGGTTCATGTTGTCCCGGTCCGAAACATAGTGGCTGGCCGGAAAGATGACGCTTTTGCCGATGCGGGCCAGGGTTTCCCCGGTCAGCGGGTCTATCTCCGACAGCGTTTCAAGGTCGTCCCCGAAAAACTCCAGGCGCAGGGCGCGCTCGTTTTCATACGACGGAATCACCTCCAGCACGTCCCCGCGCACCCGGAAGGTCGCGCGGTGAAAATCGTAGTCGTTGCGCTCGTACTGGATGTTCACCAGACGGGAAATCACGTTTTCCATGCTCAACCGCTGTCCGACCTCTACGGGGATGACCAGCCGCGCGTAATATTCCGGCGACCCCAGGCCGTAAATGCAGGATACGGACGCCACGATGATAGTGTCCCGGCGGGTCAGGAGGGCATGCGTGGCGGCGTGGCGCAGCTTGTCTATGTTGTCGTTGATGGCGGAATCTTTTTCGATATATATATCCGAAGACGGGATATAAGCCTCCGGTTGGTAGTAATCATAATAGCTTACGAAATATTCGACGGCGTTGCGCGGAAAAAGCCCGCGGAACTCGTTGTACAACTGCGCGGCCAAGGTCTTGTTCGGCGCCAGGATCAGCGCAGGCCTGCGCGTAGCGGCGATGACCCCGGCCATGGTGAAAGTTTTTCCCGACCCCGTGACGCCCAGCAGAATCTGGTCGCGCACCCGCTGATTCAGGTTCCCGACAATGGCCGCTATGGCTTCGGGCTGGTCTCCGCGCGGCGTATAGTCCGTTTCCATGCTGAAGCAGGCCGGCTCACGCTCCGCGGCTTGCGCGCTTTTCCCGTTCATCCGCCTCACCCTTTCCCCTTTGAGCAAAACTTCCTTTATGACCTGATACCTCTTCCTTCAGGATGATTCCCGCTTGACGGCGAGCAAAGCCCGGCATACCGTCCCGATAGCCCTTCTCTTCCGGGAGAGGCCATCCGCCCGGCTTGGATCCGCCGGGGGGAGTCATCAGGCGGACGGAGCCGGATGTGGATTGAAACAAACACATGCTCCGCACAGCGAATATACGGTGTCTTCAGCGATTAGGCAAAATTTCAGGAGGCCCCCGCATGGAACAATTTCCCAGGATGCTGCGTCTGCCGCCCTATGTCTTCTCGACGGTGACGGATCTCAAAATGCAGATGCGCAGGAACAACATAGACGTTGTGGATTTCGGCATGGGAAACCCGGACCTTGCCACGCCGCGGTTCATCGTGGACAAAGTCGTCGAAGCCGCCGTCAAACCCGTGAACCACAGGTACTCCGCCTCGCGCGGCATCCCCAACCTCAGAAAGGCCGTCTGCGACTGGTATAAGCGCCGCTACAACGTCTGCCTGGATCCGGAAAACGAGGCCATCGCCACCATGGGCGCCAAGGAAGGACTGGCCCATCTGGCTCTGGCCGTGCTGTCGCCCGGCGATGTGGTGCTGACCCCCGACCCTACTTATCCCATACATACCTACGCGCCCATTATCGCGGGTGCCGACGTGCGCCGCATACCCATAGGCAGGGACAGGGATTTTTTTGAAGACCTGCAACTGGCCGGCCGCCAGACCTGGCCGCAGCCAAGAGTACTCTTCATCAGCTACCCGCACAACCCGACCACGGAAATCGCCTCCCTCGAATTTTTCCAAAAAGTCGTCGACTTTGCCAAGGAACACAAGGTCATGGTCGTGCACGATCTGGCTTACGCCGATCTGGTGTTCGACGGCTACACGGCGCCGAGCTTCATGCAGGCCGAAGGCGCCAAGGATGTGGGCGTGGAATTTTTCTCCATGTCCAAAAGTTATTCCATGGCCGGCTGGCGCGTGGGCTTCTGCGTGGGTAACCCAGACATGGTGCACGCCCTGCAGCGCATCAAAAGCTACCTGGACTACGGCATCTTCCAGCCCATCCAGATAGCGGCCGCGGTGGCCCTGAACGCCCCCCTCAACGGCGTGGACGACGGCGTTGCGGAAATCTGCGATACTTACAGGCAACGCCGGGACTGGCTCATTGAGGGATTGAACCGCATAGGCTGGGAAGTGCCCGCCCCCAAGGCCACCATGTTCGTATGGGCGCGCATTCCCGAAGACTTCCGCAAAGCCGGTTCGGTGGAGTTTTCCAAGCTCCTGCTCCGCGAAGGGCATGTGGCCGTCTCACCGGGACTGGGCTTCGGTTCCCTGGGCGACGAGTACGTGCGTTTCGCTCTTATCGAAAACCGGCAGCGCACCAATCAGGCCGTACGCGGCATCAAAAAAGCGCTTTCAAAGGCAGGCGGCGACGGCTGACGGCAATGACTGACGGACACAACAACCCGCTGCCCTCGGGCATCGCGGCCTTAGGCACCGCAGGCACGGGGCGTATCCGCAAAGCGCGTTCAAAGGCAGGCAGCAATGACTGACGGACACAATCCCCCCCTGACCCTGGGCATCGCCGGCTTCGGCACCGTCGGCTCGGGACTTATCCGCATCCTGCGCGAAAACCGCGCGGAAATAACCGCCCGAACCGGACGCGAAGTGCGGGTCAAAAGCGTGCTTGTGCGCGACCTCTCCAAGGCGCGAGCCTGCCCCCTGCCCGACGGCGCGCGCCTGACAGACAACCCCGCCGACCTGCTCGATGACCCGGAAACAGACGTCGTCGTCGAACTCATCGGCGGTACCGAACACGCCGGCGACCTCGTCAGAAAAGCCCTGTGCGCGGGCAAACACGTCGTTACCGCCAACAAGGCCCTGCTCGCCGAACAGGGAAACGACATCTTCGCTCTGGCCGCGGAAAAAAAACTACACCTCGGTTATGAAGCCTCCGTCTGCGGCGGCATCCCGATTATCCGCACCCTGCGCCAAGCCCTCGCCGGCGACCGCCTGGACAGCTTGGTCGGCATCCTCAACGGCACCAGCAATTTCATCCTTTCGGAAATGAGCGACAAGGCTATGGACTTTGCCTCCGCGCTCAAGGAAGCCCAAACACTCGGCTACGCCGAAGCCGACCCCGTCCTGGACATAGACGGCCGGGACGCCGCGCAAAAACTGTACCTGCTCATACGTCTGGCCTGGGGGGCGGAGTATCCGTACTCCGCTATACCCGTGTGCGGCATCACCGACGTGTCCCCCATCGACATCCGCTATGCACGGGAGTTCGGCTGCCGCATCAAGCTCATCTGCTACGCCCGGCTGCACGGCGACGACCCGCAACACGGCGGCATAGAGGCCGGCGTCTGCCCCGCCCTGGTCCACGAACGCTTCCTCCTGGCCCGCGTGGAAGGCGCTTACAACGCCGTGCGCGCCGAAGGCAACGCGGCAGGATCCGTCTTCCTGCACGGCAAAGGGGCGGGCGATCTGCCTACCGGGAGTTCCGTAACCGCCGACATTCTGGACATCGCCAAAAATATGCCCCCCGACAATACAGGTTACGCCTGCCCGCATCTGCCTGCGCCCGCGCGCGTCATAGCCCCCCACGAATCATTCAGCCCACATTATCTGCGCCTGAAAGTCACCGACCGCCCCGGCGTCCTGCGCGACATGGCCGCCATCCTGGCCGACCACGCCATCTCCCTCGCCCAGGTCATCCAGAAAGACGATGCCGCCGAAACATCTCAGGAACCGGCCGACAAAGCCGAACCCAACACCGTGCCGCTCGTTCTCATGACCCATAAGGCATCGGACGACGCCGTCCACAAGGCCGTCGACGCTCTGGCCGCATCCCCGTTCGTCCGCGAAAGCCCCGTCCGCTTCCGCGTGCTCACCGGCAAAACCGGCGCACTGCCGAACCTGCGCGCCGGAGCCTGAGGAAACACCGGTGTATCAATGACGACACTACCCAAGGAGGTGCCGTGAACATGCCGGGCCGCGCCCCGGCGATCCGCCTCCCGGCCGCGGCCGGAGGTATGAGCGGGATTCAGGCGGCCCTGGACGCAGCTTGCCCCGTTCCCGCGTCCCGACGCACGGACCTGTCCGCGGCCGTGCGCGACCTCTCGCGCATGCTGACGACGGAGCGGGGGAGCGCGGCCCGGTCCTATTGGAGGACGCCGCGCCTGACGGCCGCCTACCTGAACTATTTCCTGCCCTGGAATATTTGCCGCTTGTCGCAGCTGCTGCCGGATCTGGACCTGGGTCTCGGCTTCGGCGCCCGCATTCTGGATGCGGGCAGCGGTCCCCTGACTCTGCCGGCGGCGCTCTGGTGCGCCCGGCCGGACCTGCGCTCCCTGCCGCTCGAATTTGTTTGCGCGGATATAGCGCCGCATCCACTGGAACTGGGCAGGGACATTTTCCGCGCCCTGGCCGGGGCCGGCTCGCCCTGGCGCATCCGCACGGTGCGCGCTTCGCTGGAACGCATGCTGTTCCCGCGCCGGGGAGGCTCCTACGACCTCATTGCAGCCCTCAACGTCCTGAATGAACTGCACGGGGGACGCGGCAAGCGAGAAGCTGAAACCCTGGAGGACGACCTGGACGGTCTGGCGGCAGTTGCTGCGGCTCGTCTGAAGCCCGGCGGCCGGCTCCTCGTTCTTGAGCCGGGCACGCGGCTGGGCGGCAAGATTGTCGCCCTGCTGCGCAAGGGAGCATCGGCGCACGGTTGCCGGGTGCTTGCCCCCTGCACGCACCAAGCCCCTTGTCCCATGCTCCGCAGCATACACGCGGAAGAGAACTATGCGGCACCGGCCTATACGGCAGCACGTCTGCGGGCATCTCACCGCAATCCGCGCGCGGAGGGGGGTCCGGTGATGCGGCGGCCGGGAATGGAAGAATACGCTTCCCGCAACGCGCACGCCGAAGCGAATTACGCGGCATGCCGGGGCACACAGGCGGGGACCACCCGTTTCTCCGGCTGGTGCCACTTCTCCTGCCCGGCCGACGGGGCTCCTGAGACCCTGCGTGAGCTGACCCGACAGGCCGGGCTGCAAAAAAAGCGCCTCTCGTTCAGCTTTCTGCTCGCGGCAAAAGACGCGGAGGTCCCGCCGGCAACGCCGGGTTCCGGAAAAAACGCCGGGAAAGCGGACACGCGTACGGAACTGCGCGTGCTTTCCGACCCCATAGTCGTGCCGGGCGAAAATGCGCCGGCGCGCTACGCATGCTCGGAAAGCGGCCTGGTGCTTCTGGCGGATGCGCGGCATATTCCTTCGCAGGCGCTTGTCCGGGCCTCGGCGAGGAAGGACGCGGCGGGCAGAAAGATGTTCGACGCCAAAAGCGGCTTGCCCGTCTACGTGGTCTCGCATGTCCCTGCCGAGTACAGGCGGCAAGGGGAAAAGCTCGAAGGCCGCGAGCCGATCCGGAAGATGCGCATGACCCAAGAGGAACAGGAACGTATCCGGAAGCAGGTTCACAAGCGGCCAAACCGCTCAACGGACATGAGCCGTTGACAGGGTTCATCAGGCTTTCCCGCGCTGGATGAGCATTTTATAAGGAGTTTTGGTGAAAGTCGCCCTTGTTCATTACTGGCTGACGGGCATGCGCGGCGGCGAGAAAGTTCTCGAACGCCTGTGCCGCATCTTTCCCCTGGCCGACATCCATACGCACGTAATCGACAGGTCGGCCGTGTCGGAAGAGATACTGCGGCACAACATCCGGACGACCTTCATAGCCCGCCTGCCCGGCGCCGTCACCCGCTACCGGCACTACCTGCCCCTTATGCCCGCGGCCCTGGAGCAAATCGACCTGCGCGGCTACGATCTGGTTGTCAGCAGCGAGTCCGGGCCCGCCAAGGGAGTACTCACCGGCCCCGACTGCCTGCATGTCTGCTACTGCCACAGTCCCATGCGCTACATCTGGGATTTTTATCAGGACTACCTGGAGAGTTTCGGCCCTGTGACCCGGACGGCGTTCAAACTTTTCGCCCATCGCCTGCGCCTCTGGGATTATGCCTCGGCCGCCCGCGTGGACCGGTTCATCGCCAATTCGCGTTGGGTGGCGGGGCGTATACGCAAGTATTACCGCCGGGAGGCGGAAGTGATATACCCGCCGGTGGACTGCGCGCGCTTCCGGCCGGCCGACGGAGTCTTCACGCCTCCGCCTGCCGGCGCTCCCTATGTGATATTAGGGCAACTCGTCGCCTACAAAAAGGTTGATCTGGCGATAAACGCCTTCAACGCTTCTGGCCGCAAGCTGCTGATTATCGGCGACGGCGGGCAACGGAAAGAACTCCAGGCCGCGGCAGGCCCGAACATAACCTTTGCCCTGCGCCGGGATGATGCCGAAACAGCGCGCCTGATCGCAGGGTCGCGCGCGCTGGTGTTCCCCGGAGAAGAAGACTTCGGCATCGTCCCCCTTGAGGCCGCCGCTGCGGGCCGCCCCGTCCTGGCCTATGCCCGCGGCGGCGCGCTGGAAACGGTCAGGGACGGCGTGACCGGCCTGTTTTTTACGGAACAGACTCCGGAAAGCCTGAACGCCGGCCTGGATCGCCTCGAAGCTATGTACGGCGCCTTTGATCCAGCGATACTCTCCGCCTGGGCGGATAACTTCGACACGGAGGTGTTCGACCGCCGCATGCGGGAATATCTGGAGCACGCCTGCGGCGGTAGGCTTGCATGACGAACACCGGCGCGCCGAAAAAGAACCTGCTCACGCGCACGCAGGGTATGGGAGCGGCCGCCCTTGCCCTGGGCGCCGGGGTTTTGTTGTCCCGGGTCATGGGCTTGGTGCGGGACAAAATCATAGCCTATTATTTCGGGACGAGCGCCGAGGCGGACATCTATTTCGCTGCCTTCACCGTTCCCGATTTTCTCAATTATCTCATGGCGGGCGGGTATTTTTCCGTCACCCTGGTACCCTTGCTTTCCGCCGCCTTTGCCGAAGATGAAGCCGATGCGCGGCGTTTTTTTTCCGCCGCCGTGTGCTGGGCTGCTCTGTGCATCGCTGTTCTGACGGTGGCGGCCTGGGCGGCCGCACCGCTCATCGTACCCCTTGCCGCTCCGGGTTTCGGGCTCGAAGCGCAGGCCCGGCTGGTGTTCTTTCTGCGCATCATCCTGCCCGCCCAGGCCTGTTTCCTGCCCGGCGCCTGTTTCACCGCCCTGCTGTACTGCCGCCGGCAATTCGCCGTCCCGGCCCTGACCCCGCTGGTATACAACGGCTGCATCATTCTATTCGGCGTTCTCGGGCGATATTGTTTCCCTGAACGCGGCATGGAGGGTTTTTGCTGGGGGGTCACGGCCGGGGCCTTCAGCGGGGCCCTCTGCCTGCCGGTGCTGGCCGTGCGTACGGGCGGAGCGGTGTTTGCGCCGTGCCTGCTGCACCCGCGCATGAAGCAGGTCTTTTTCCTGGCGCTGCCGCTGATGCTCGGGCAGAGCATCGTGGCCCTGGACGAGCAGTTGGTGCGCGTTTTCGGTTCTCTGGCCGGAGAAGGCGGGGTCAGCCTGCTGAGTTACGCCCGGCGCATCATGCAGGTGCCGGTCGGGGTGGTCGCCCAGGCCGCCGGGGTCGCGTCCTACCCCTTCCTCGCCGCGCTGGCCGCCGGCGGGGAACGGGACCGTTTCGCGGCGACGCTGCACTCCGCCGTCGGCAACGCCCTGCTGGTCGCCCTGCCCCTGACGCTCTGGATGCAGAGCGCGGCCGGGCCGATCATGCGCCTCATTTTCAGGCAGGGGAATTTTTCCACGCAGGCGGCCTTGGATTCGGGAGTGTTGTTGAGCATACTGCTGATCGGGGTGCCTTTCTGGACCGTGCAGCAGATTGCGGGCCGGGCCTTTTACGCGCACAGGGATACGCTGACCCCGGCTCTGGTCGGGACTTCGTCCGCTCTGGCCGCCCTGCCTCTGTATGTTTTCGGGGCGCGACATCTGGGCGCGTCAGGGGTCGCGGCGGCCGGCGTTGCCGGGGTCGCCCTGTATACTTTGGGGATCTGCCTGCGCCTGCGCGGCAAACTCGGCATTTCCGTCGCGGGCGCGGAAGGACGCAAGGCGGCGGCCGCCCTGCTGTGTTCCCTGCCCGCCGGCCTCTGCGCCCTGGGCACGCAACGGGGAGCGGCATACCTGACGGACGCGCCGGATTCCCTGCTCTGCGCGGCCCTGCAGACGGGAGTTTCCGCCGCGGCGTTCGCCCTTGTCTATGTGCTTCTCGCTCGGCGTTTCGCGCCTTTTCTTTACTTGCCCTTGGCCGGGTTCGCCGGACGCGCCCGGGACAAGTTAGGCGGACGTTGACCGTTCCGGGGGAATACGCCGTGACCTCTCTCCCCCTGTTTGTGTACATTTTTTTCCGAATTGTCGAAAAAAAGACAATTCACAACAATAAAGAGGGTTGTTCTCCGGTGGGTGGTATGCTGATATGCAGTGGACTCCTGAAAAAGGAGTTCGATTCAGAATAACCTGTCACAGAGGAGAGCCCATGCCGAACCCCAGCACAAACGGAAAAGGAACCGCCGTGCTCACAGCTTTTGTTGCCGGCATAGTTGTCCTGTTTGTTGCGTCATACTCGGTCAAGGCCACCGACGGCGCGGCCTTTTGTGCAAGCTGCCACGCCATGGACGAGGCCGCATGGACGCACAGCCGAAGCGTACACAGACAGTTCGACTGTAACGAGTGCCATACGCCGGCGGCTTTGGGCGCCAAGCTTCCTTTCAAGGCACAGACGGGCCTGAAAGACATTGTGGCCGACTTGTCCACGATCCCCGACCTCATCCACAGCAGCGCCAAGATGAAAGACGTCATTCAGGCCAACTGCCGGCGTTGTCATCTGGGCAGCACGATGAGCGTTGCCATGGACGTGAAGCCCTACTGCACCGACTGTCACCGGACGGTGCCGCACAACAAGTTGACACCCATCGACAAAAGGAAGGCTGCCGATGCTTAAACGACATTTCACAGCGTTAGTGTCCCTTTGCTGCCTGTTGCTTGTCAGTGCGGCGGGCTGTTCCTCCGAACCGCAGGAACCGCTTGTGCCCAAGTACAAAACAGGGCTGGCGAAAAACGAAATCAAAAATTCGGCCTTCGGCAAGCAGTTTCCGGCGGAGTACAAAACGTACCAGCGCAACACACTGGCCGACGAAACCGCGATGAGGAAAACGGAAACAAAGTACAAAGCCTCGTTCGCTTTCCGCAAAAACGACGACACCAACCCGCCGATGCTCGGTAAGCCGGGTGCCGGGCAACCCTATCTCAAGAACCTCTGGCTGGGCTATCCGTTCAGTTTCGAGTACAATGAAGCCCGCGGCCACACCTACGCCGTGGAGGACATTCTCGAGATAGACCGCATCAACCGCTATGCCGACGCTGCGGGGCTTCCGGCCACCTGCTGGAACTGCAAGACGCCGAAAATCCCCGCCTGGGTGGAAGAATTCGGCGACGACAAGTTCTGGAGCATGAACTTCAACCTGTTCCGCACCAAAGACAAGATCGACCCCAAGGAACACACTATCGGCTGCGCCAACTGCCATAACGCAGAAACCATGGAACTCGCGTTGTACAGTGCTCCCACGAAGGAATGGCTCGCGCGTTCCAATCAGGACTACAACAAACTGTCCCGCAACGAGAAGCGCTCCTTGGCCTGCGCCCAGTGTCATTCGGAGTACTACTTCAACGAACCGGACCACGGTCCGGCCAGAAAGCCCATCTTCCCCTGGGACAACGGTTTTGAGCCCGAAGACATGTATCAATATTACAAGACAAAGGGCAAGAAACAGGGCGACGGTTTCGCAGCCTTTGCCGACTGGGTGCATCCTGTGTCCAAGACGCCCATGCTCAAGCCCCAGCATCCGGAATACGAATTCTGGCAGAACGGCACGCACGGTGCGGCCGGCGTTTCCTGCGCCGACTGCCACATGCCGTATACCAGGGTGGACGGCAAGAAGAAGATATCCAGTCATCTGTGGACATCCCCCCTACGCAACGACGAAATGATCAACAATTCCTGCCGGCAGTGCCACACGGACAAGAGCGTGGAATTCCTGCGCGAGCGGGTGCAGTTCACACAGGACCGCACCTATAAGCAATTGCTGGTCGCCCAGGATACATCCGTTCTGGCGCATGAAGCCGTGCGTCGCGCGTCCGAGTGGCAGGGCGAGAAGGGGCCGGACTATGCTGCCCGCATGGCCGAGGCGCGGGAAATGGTCCGCAAGGGCCAGTGGTTCTGGGATCTGGTGTCGGCCGAAAACAGCGTCGGCTTCCACAATCCGGCCAAGGCTCTGGACACCCTTGCCAAATCGCAGCAATTCAGCCGCAAGGCCGTGGAACTGGCATCTTCCGCGACGAACTATGAAATCGCGAAGGATCTGGAAGGCGATGTCCGCAACATGGTGCCGCCCATTCTGGAATGGTCCCGCAAACTGCAAATGGATCAGGCCAATCTTGACAAGCATGTCTGGACCCGCTACCTGAAGCCCCTGCCCAAGGCCGAACAGGTCTGGGACGGTCAGGAACGTAAACAGCCGATGAAGACCTCCGATGCGGAAAAAGCCGTCCCCGGCCCGCTTTCCGCGCTGGACAGGTAGCTTTGCACTACACGCTTCAATCCCGGATCTGCGGCGTCACGGTATCCGGGATTGGAGCTCCGTGCCGCGGGCCTGCTTTGGGCCTGTGGGTAATGATGGATAATTCCCTTGAACCTCTCCTGGAGAGGGAAAATGCCGTGTGCCTCCAATTGAGGAGGTCCGGGGGAAATCATTTCTCGCGGCGGGGTTCGGGGCAGAGCCACGAATTAGTGATATCTGCGGTAAAAAGTAAACTTTTTACCGCAGGATCGTCAGCAGGATCGTCAGCCGGAAAGCGTGGTTTTCGGCTGACTAACGCCGCTTCGCGGCGCATCGGCCTTACGGCCGATGTTTAC
>JAISWB010000110.1 GCA_031271265.1 Desulfovibrio sp.
GCGGGCTGTTCTATTATGGAGACTGGATACGCAAACCAGGCATTGCGATTTGCAGTTGCAATGACGGATTGCGGCCTGTAATTTTCAAGATAGAGAAGACAGGAGAAAAAGCAAAAATAGGCTACGCTTCAGTAGAATAAGTGAACATCGACAAAAACTGTACAGAGGATACGCTAAGCACTTATTCTGGAAATCCCGGAGATTGCAGCCGAAATAAACGCCGATTTCGGCCGGTTCAAGCTGATCTGCCGGAGGAGTTTTTGAGGGGGTGGCCCCCCTCAAAACAATACATCAATCTTTCCACGAGGCTCAACCGAGCCGCATGGACATTTCAATGCCCTCGGAGAGCCGCGCGGACAGATAGCCCGCCGCAGGCGAACGCACATGCGCCAGGTAATCGGGGCTGTGTTCGGCATCGTCGGCGAGGACCAACGCGCCCGGCCTGAGGCGGCTCTCCGTCAAACTCAGAATTTCGGGATAAAGCGCTTTGGCGCCGTCGAGCAGGATCATGTCGACGGTTTCCGGAAGATCGGAGCGCAATGTTTGCAGCGCATCTCCTTCCCGAAGTTCCACCAGATCGATGAGACCGCCGTCCGTAAGGTTTTGCCGAGCGCGCGCCGCCTTGGAAGGCTCGAACTCGCCGGTGATAAGGATGCCGCCGCCGTTGTCCCGCAAGGCCGCGGCAAGATGCAGGGTCGAAAGGCCGAACGAGGTCCCGAACTCGACTACAGCCCGCGCGCCGCAACTCCTCGCAAGCATATAGAGCAGCCTGCCGGTTTCCCGCGAGACGGCGAGCGGAAAATCCTTGAGGCTGCCGTAAAAGTCGAGGTATCCGGTTTTGCTCCGCATCAGGCGCTCCACTTCCCCGTCGGAGAGATGGGCTACTGCGGCTCTCGTCGCCGGCTCCGCAGCGGCGGCTTCATCAAACAGGCGATCCAGCAATGGTGCAAGGGTGGTCAAGGTGTTCATCAGAAACTCCTTTGGGGTTTGCCGCAGCATCGGGTCGGAAATGCAAAAAAAACGCATACCTTCCCGCTGTTGCGGAAGATAATGCGTTGAGTGACGTTAACGCTTACGCGACAAGCCGCAGGAGCTTGCGTATGGGAAATACCTAAAGGATACGCCTTATGATGTCAAGGAAGCGCCGGCAAACTGTCGAGCGTCTTCGCGCATATTGCCGACATCGCATCGGCAAAAAGAGGAAGTTCAAACAGCCGGGCGTCCGATGGACAACCGCCGGGAAAGAGCTTATCTGTTGACTTAAGGACGGAGGCGGTATGCAGAAGCGCGCGGCTTGCCGGTTGAAAAAGGTAAGCGTTGCCGCGTTTGCGGTCGGGCTTTGCCGTGATCAAATTCTTGGGGGCTTTTTGGCATGGCTGTAACATCAGACGCAAGCTTGAAGCCGACCTGCGAATTGGAAGGCAAAAAATGACATCGGCATTTTTTTGGGTGGCGGCAAGCGTTTTTGTTACCTGCGCGGCTGCTTTCGGATTTTACCTTGCCCGCAAAGACAGGCACCCGTAGCGGCGCGGCGCGTCCCCGCAATCTTCTGGAGCCGGCGGCGTTTGCCGGGCTTTTCCGGGCCTGCCCGCCGGAAGGCTTCGTCCTGTCCCCTTGTTCCGACCTGTGCGTGTTCCGCACAAAGTACGACCTCCTGACAACAGCGGCCGGCGATATACCGGCGCTTCTGCGCCGGCCGGCCGGCTTTGCGCGCCGCCTCGGCCTGTTCCGGGTACAGGCGGCCTTTGTAGGCAGCACGGTGACCGAGTACGCCGTCCTGCCCCGCGCATACGGTCCGGAAGACATCCTGGATGCCGTGCTGCGCGAACGGGACGGGAACGACAGCATCACCGTGATCAAGGATTTGCCGGACGCCTCTCCGCTTCAGGACGCGGAAGACAACGCCTTTGCCGATGCCCTGGTGCGCGCGGCCCGCGCGCGCGGCTTCTTTACCCTGTGCGGGCAGGCCCTGGCCTATGTGCCGATTGACTTCTCAAGCACGGACGAATACCTGTCCCGCCTGTCCGCAAGCAGACGCAAAGACCTGCGCCGCAAGCTGAAACGCGGTCCGCCGCCGGAGCCGGAAATCATCGCATGCGGCGACCCGCGCTGCTCCGACCCGGCCTTTGTGGATGAAATCTATACCTTGTATCGCGCCGTATTCGACCGGAGCGAAGTGCATTTCGACCTCCTGAGCCGCGCATTCTTCGCAAACCTGCTGCAAAGCCGCGATGCGGGCGCGCTGCTCTTTCTCTACCGGCACAAAGGAGAGACGGTGGGCTGGAATCTCTGCCTGGCGCACAACGGCCTGTTGATCGACAAGTACATCGGCTTCCGCTACCCTGCCGCCAGGGATCTGAACCTGTATTTCCTGAGTTGGCTGTTCAACCTGGAGTATGCCGTGAACAACGGCTTCAAAACCTATATTGCAGGCTGGACGGACCCGGAGGTCAAGGCCGGCCTGGGGGCGTCCTTCACCTTTACCCGCCATTCGGTGCTGGTGCACAACCCCCTGCTGCGCGCCGTGCTGTACCCTTTGCGCCGGTTTTTTGAAGCGGACAGGGCGACGTTTGCCCGTTCCGTAAAACCGCATGCGGAGAACAATGCGTGAAGCGGGTTACGCCTGCGCCGCTTTTCGACGCGCCCCTACCGCCGCGTTTGCTCAATTTCCATGCACCCGCCCCGCCGCTTGTGCTTGATTTTGACGCATCCGTCCTGCCCCTTGGGCCGGACGAACTGCGCATCCCCCTCGAAACATGGCGTGAACGCATCGGCTTCGGCTGCTCCCGGCGTGATTTCGCGTGTCTGGAAGCCTGCCTGGACCGCGTCATGCCCGGGGAACATGGGCCGGTGTTCCCGGGCGGCGGCGATTTTCATCATGTTTCCCTTGCCCTGCTGCGCAGGCGGATCCGGGCGCGCGCGTCCGCACCCGCCTCAATAGACCTGGTGATTCTCGACAATCATCCGGACAACATGCTGTATCCCTTCGGCGTACACTGCGGTTCGTGGGCGGGCCGCGCCGCCGCTCTTGAGGCCGTGCGGCATGTGCACGTCGTGGGCATCACGTCTCCGGACATAGGTCTTCTCCATGCCTGGGAAAATGATTGCCGGCCTTTTTTGCGGAAGAAGCTTACCTGGTGGAGCATAGGCAGGCGCGCGCCGTTGCCGGCCCTGATCGCCGGCAAGGAACACGCCCGCTGCTTTCGCTCGGCCGATGCGCTGCTGGCGGCTTTTCTGCCGCGCCTGCCGGACGTCGAGAGCGTGTATCTTTCCGTGGACAAGGATGTGCTGCATCCCGATGCGGCTTACACCGGGTGGGACCAGGGGCGTTTCCTGCCGGATCATGCGGAGGCCGTCGCGATGTGCTGCAGGGGGCGTCTGGTCGGCGTCGACATTTGCGGGGATTATGCGCGCCGCTCCTACCGGAGCATCGGCAAACGCCTGCTCTGCCGTCTGGACGGACTTACGGATGACCCTCCAGCGGACGAGCGGGGCATCCGGGAACGCGGCCGAGACATAAACCTGAAAATCCTGAACGCGCTGCGCTGAAATACGGCAATGCCGCATCATGCTTATCGGCTGTTGAGGCAAAATGCGAGAG
>JAISWB010000018.1 GCA_031271265.1 Desulfovibrio sp.
CCACATCCGCGAGGAATTTCGCCATGAGCTTACCCTCCTTTCGGAGGACTTGCCTGCGGCGTTCTTATCCTGTCTGCTGAAATCCGGCAAGAGGGGCTTGACATGCCGTGCCGGTTGCCCTACCCCTGCCGCAGGGCGTCAAGATACTGTACCGTAAGCCGCGCTATATGCTTTACGCGGTCCTCATTGCGGAAATACTGAACATGCGTTTTACGGGCCAAAATACATTTCTGATGCAATTCTTCCCTGCTGTGCTTCATGATAAAATCACGCACTATTTCTCCGGTCCTTATAATATCTTCCTTGTCTATAAAAAGGCAAAAATCTTCATAATTGATGATATGCTCCAGAGGATAGCGGATATCATGCAAAAATAATACGGGAATCCTGCCGTAATACAAACATTCATACATCCTGGCCGACTGCGGCCCTACACCGGGTGGGCACAAAACCGTCAAAGACGCCTTTGTAATATTACGAAACTGCCGTTCATGTTTCAATTTATCCTCATATGAAAGCTCTTTATTAAAAAAATAATTTCCTTTAATAATAATTTTATCGAATCCTCCATTATAAAATGATAGTTTTTCTTCTCTTTCAGCAGATTTGCATGCAACTTCTCTTATATAGTGACTATACCTGCCGACGAAAGAGACATCATACCGTAAGGAAGCAAAATTAATATCTGGTTTATCTCCGCAGACATGTTCCGGGATATTATACCACGTCACTATACAATACGGTTGATCATGGGTATTATGTTGAATAACAAACGGTATAGAAGGTAAATAGTCTGTTTTTTCCGCAATAATGCTTCTTTTTAACAGGCATACCTGCATATTTACGCAACGTGAAAAATCACCTCCGTCGGATATTATATTATATTTCTCGCGATATTGCATGTACGGTAGCTGTTTAAGAAGTGCTGTAGTTTTTTCACCTCCGAAGTAATCGTTAATAATACCGATATCATGCGGAAAAATATATACTTCCGCCTGCTCAGGGGAGACTTGCGTAAAAAATTCAGGGTGAGGATACAGATTTCCGTCGGTATCGCGCAGTAAAAGGTCGGATACATAGGGGCGGGCGTGGCCGTACAAGGCGCTGTATTCTTCCGGGTAGACGAAATCAAGGTATTCTTTATAGAGATAGCATGGTATTTTTCGCATGTTGCGTCGTCCCTTCCGAATCACTCTTTCTCCAAAAGGTAAAAGGTCGCGCCTGCCGAAGCAAGCAGGCGATCATTCTCGTCGTACACTTCCGAAGCGGCTGTACACAGGGTTTTGCCGAGCTTGAGCAGCCGGCCTACGGCGTAAAGGTCTGCTTCCCGGCAGGGGCCGGCGCTGCGCAGGTAGCGCATGTTCATTTCCACGGTGACTGTCGCCCGGTCCGCGCCGACGGCGGCCATCACGGCATGGGCCATGACTTCGTCGGCCATGGTGGCGAGGATGCCTCCGGCAACCGCGCCGCCCCCCTGGATAAGCCCCGGCCCCACAGGCAGGGTCAGGCGCGCCGCGCCGTCGGGTTCAATGCGCAGCCGCGCGTTCAGAAAGTTGAACAGCGGGTTTACGCTTTGCCGTTCCCCGCAGACTTCATCAAGGTATGTGCGAGTCATTCACCGCCTCTCAATTCAGATTGCAACGTTGAAAAAGGCTTTAGCACTGCGCGGGGAAAAGGGCAAAAAAGAAACGCAGGACTTTTTTTGCCTTGACAGACTGCTGGAAATAGCGAATAAGTGGGGAAAGGTGGTTGAAGGTGGTAATATGTGGAGAATACCGCCTCCCAACCGCGGGAGCTCGCATGTATTTTCGCGGACGCAGCCTGCGCAGCCTCGACTCCAAGGGGCGGATGACGCTTCCCCCGGAATTCCGGGAGACGCTGCTCAGCCGCAGTCCCGGCGGCAGAGTGGTGCTCACGACCTATGACCGGTGCATCGTGGGATTTCCCCTGCCGGACTGGGAACTGTTCGAGGACGGCATGCACCGCGTCAAGGGCGGTTCCGATAAGTTGCGCGATTTTCGCAGGGTGGTGATAGGCGGGGCCAAGGATACCGGCGTCGACGCCCAGGGCCGCATCCTCCTGTCCCGCGACCACCTGCACTATTCAAATATCGAAAGCGATGCGGTGCTCGTGGGCCAGGGGCCGCGCTTCGAAATATGGGAACCGGCCCGCTTCGAAGCGCTGATGAACCGCGATTTTACCGGCGTAGCCGCGGAAATGGCGGAAACCGGCATAGATTTCGTGTTTTAGGGTGTTTTCTACGGTGAAAATGCCCCGGCGACCGCGAAAGCGGGCGCAGTCGGGAGAACACTATGCGGAGCATGACGGAGGAAGGACACGCCGGGGAACGGAACACCGACGCGCGGGCCGCCCGCACGGCAGGCATGCACCTGCCCGTGCTGACGGAGGAGGTCCTGTCCTTTTTCGAGCCTGCGCCGGGCTTTCGTTGTCTGGATGCCACCCTCGGCCTCGGCGGACACTGCGAAGCCCTGCTGCGCAAGGCACGCGCGGCGGGCGTGCGCGACGTGCAGGTGCTGGGCATGGACCGCGACGCCGAATCCCTGGCCCTGGCGCAAATACGGCTGGAATCCTTCGCTCCGGCGGTGCATTTCCGGCACAGCCTCTTTTCCGAATGCGCCGGCGCTCTGGCCGGCCTGGGATGGGAGGGAGCGGATTTTATACTGGCCGACCTCGGCGTGTCGTCCCTGCAACTCGACTGCCCCGAGCGGGGATTCAGCATGCAGGCCGACGCGCCCCCGGACATGCGCATGGACCGGAGCCGGGGAAAAAGCGCCGCCGAGTTGATCAACAGCCTGTCGACGCAGGATTTGCGCGGAATCATCAGGAACCGCGGCGAAGACCCTCTGGCCGGGCGCATCGCCGGGGCCATCAGCGCGGCGCGCGATGAGGGCCGCATCCGGAGCGCCCGCGACCTCGCGGGCGTTGTGGCCGGGGCCTACCCGCCCGGCAGGCGGGCGGCGGCGCGCAGGCATCCGGCCGTGCGCACCTTCCAGGCCCTGCGCATGACCGTCAACGACGAACTAGACGAACTGCAAAGTTTTTTGCGCGCCGCGACCGGCCTGCTGCGCCCCGGAGGGCGCCTGCTGGTTATCGCCTTCCATTCCCTGGAAGACCGCGCGGTCAAACTTTTTTTTCGGGAGCAGGCGGCCGGATGCCGTCGTCCGGGAGCTGCGCAGGCCCACGCATGCGGAAGCGCGGCGGCCTTGCGCATCCTGACCGGCAAACCCGTGCGTCCGGGCGCAGCGGAAACGTCCGTGAACCGCCGGGCGGCAAGCGCGCGCCTGCGCGTCGCGGAGCGGCCCGGTGCCTGACGCGCAACAGGAGGCGGGGGCCGGGCGGAACAAGGGGCGCGGATCGGTGCTGCCCCTGGTGCTCTCCGGGGCCTTTCTGGCGGCGCTGGCCCTGTCGCTGGTCTGGCTGAACATTGAGCGCACCAAGCTGGCCTACCGGGCGCGCAACCTGCAACGGGAACTGGAACAGGCCCTGGATCTCGGCGCCAAGCTGAAGGCGGAACGCGAACACCTGCTGTCGCCGCATGAACTGGGTAAAAAAGCGGAAGCCCTGGGGCTCGGTCCGGCCAAACCGGGCCACATCCGCAGAATGGATTCGGGTACGCAGCCGGAAAAGGCAGCAGGGAAATGACTGTGTTCAGAAACGGCACAACCGGGAATACCCGGCCGGCGGCACGGGGGGCGCGCACGCCGCGAACGGGGCGCGCGGGCCGTACATGGCGGGAGCGCACGCGACGCGCCGGCGGAGGGCCGGTCGCGCGCCGGCCTGCACCGTCCGCGGCGGCGCGTCCGGCCGACGCGTCCAAGCCGGGCTTCCTGTCCCGCACGGACTGGGGCCGCGTGCGCCTTTGGACCGTAGGCGTCTTTTTCGTCGCGATATGGGGCGCGCTCTGGGCCAGAGCCTACTACCTGCAGATGGTCATGGGCCCGGAATACGCCGCAATGGCGCGCAAACAGCACACCACGAAAGAAACGGTCCGCGGCATGCGCGGAAGAATCACGGACCGCAACGGCAACGTCCTGGCCATGAGCCTGGAGTGCGACTCCGTGCGCGCCGACCCGTCGCGCATACAGGACAAAAACGATACCGCCCTGAAACTCGCCGCCGCCCTGGACATGAACGCGGATAAAATCCTCAACGCCGTGAACGGAGGAAAACAGTTCGCCTGGCTCAAACGCAAGGCGGATTTCCAGACCGCGGAAAAAGTGCGCGCCCTCAAGTTGCCCGGCATCTACCTGGAGCAGGAAACGGAACGCGTCTATCCCTACAGGCAGTTGGCCGGACAGTTGCTCGGCTTTGTGGACACTGACGACCGGGGCATAGAAGGGCTGGAAAAATCCCTGGACGACGAGCTTGCCGGTCGCGCCGTCACCATGACCGTGGAACGCGACGCCTCCGGCAGACGGCTGACCATGCCCGGTTCGGCGGACCTCGTGGACCTGCGCGGGAGCGACATCCGCCTGACCCTGGATACCCAGATACAATTTTTCGCCGAAGAAGCCCTGGCCGAACAGGTGGAAAAGTTCGGCGCGCGCTGGGGCGGATGCATAGTCGCCGATGTCCCCTCCGGAGAAATCCTGGCCTGGGCCCAGTATCCCTTTTTCGATCCCAACAACGTCAACGCCTCTCCCCCCGCCGTGCGCCGCAACCGCCCGGCAACGGACATGCTGGAACAGGGATCGACGATCAAGAGCTTTCTCATAGCGGCGGCCCTTGAAGAAAAGGTGGTCGCGCCCTCCACAACGGTCAACTGCGAAAAGGGGATGTGGAAGCTCGGACGCTTCATGCTGCACGACACCCACCCCTACGGGAACCTGAGCGTGGAGAGGATTCTGCATGTTTCCAGCAACATCGGCGCGGCGAAGATCGGGTTGAAACTGGGGAAGGACAAATACCACCGCTACCTTAAAAGGTTGGGCTTCGGCGAACGCACGGGTCTGCCCCTGCCCGGCGAGTCCAGGGGCATACTGCGCCCGGCCGGGCGCTGGGCGGAAATCGATCTGGCCACGGCTTCGTTCGGACAGAGTTTTTCCGCCACCCTTGCCCAAATGGCCAAAGCATATCTGGTGCTGGCAGGCGGAGGGGTAAAACGCGACCTGAAACTGCTTATGGACGACGGCCCGGAAGCGCTGCCCGACAAAGTCGCGTCCGGGCAGGACGCGGCGCGCGCGTCCTACAACGCCGAATCCGCGGCCGACCGGGAGCGGGCGACGGGCAACGCCGCGGCCGGGCAAGGTGCGGAGCGCGCGTCCTACAACGCCGAATCGGGGCAGGCTGCGGGGCGGGTGTCCTACAACGCCGCGGCCGAACAGGACGCGGAGCGTGCGGGAGGCTCCGTCCCGGCCGGCGCGGCGCGCGCGGATGATTTGATTTTTTCACCGTCCACCATGAAAGAAATCAGAAACATGTTGCGCGAGGTGGTGGAAGAGGAAGGCGGTACCGGCAAACAGGCGCGCATCCCCGGCCTGGTGGTCGGCGGCAAGACCGGCACCTCGCAGAAGGCCGATGCGACGGGCAAGTACGGCAAAGGGCGGGTCGGTTCCTTCGTGGGCATGCTGCCCATCGAGAACCCGCGCTACCTCATCTGCGTGCTGCTGGATGAACCGACCAGGGCGCAGTACGGCGGCGTGATCGCCGCCCCCGTCTTCCGCCATGTGGCCATGAACACCATGGCCTACCACGGTATTTTGCCTTCGGACGAAGCCCCGGCCCTGCAGGCCGCTTCTTCCGGCGAAGCCGACCGCCGCGCCGCAGGCGGAAAAGCCGCGGCAGGCGGGAAAAACGGCCGGGGAACCAAAAAACGCGAAGCACCCGAACAGGCGCAATCCCGGACACAGCCCCAGGCCAAATCTCAAATGCAGCCCCAGGCGCAACCGCAGGCCCAGCCCCGCGCACTGATTCCGGACCAACCCAGGGCGCAATCCCGGAGCCGGCCGCTGCTGCGGCCCCAAGTTCAGCCCGACGCTCAACCCCGGGCACAACCTCGGACCCGGCCCCAAGCGCAGCCTCAAGTGCAGCCGCAGGCGCAGCCCCGGACACAACCCCTCGGGCAACCCCCGGTCCAGCCCCAGGCACAGGGCAAGGAGCAAAGGCGCTCATGATGGACAGGATTTCCCTTGATGCGCTGTGCGGGCGCGTGCGGCGGGAACATATCCCTGTTGTTGCGCATTCGGCGGACGCCGTCGCGGGCTGCGTGTACGTCGTGTTGCCCCCGGCCCTGCCCGCGGGCAAGGCCGCAGGCGCGCCCGGCGGAGAGCGTTTTCTGGCGGAAGCGCTGCGGGCCGGTCCCTCGGCGGTACTCTGCGCGCCGGAACATCTCCCGCTGCTTGAACATTGCGCGGCGGAGCATTGCCCGTTGCCTGAACATTGCGCGCCGGAGCATCCTCCGTTGCCGGCAAGCTCCGCGTCGGAACGTCTCTCGCTGCTTGAAAGCCCGGCGGCATCCGTACCTCATCGCTCCGGGCAAAATCCGGATGCGCGGTTATCCGTCGTCATCGTCAACGACCCGCGCACGGCCCTCGGCCGCCTGGCCTGCGCCCTCTACGACACGGACCGGCAATGCCCCGAAGTCGTCGGCATAACCGGCACCAACGGCAAGACAACGATAAGTTACCTACTGGAAAGCATGTTGAGCGCGCAGGGTTGCGGGGTAGGGGTCATCGGCACGATAAACAGGCGCTGGCCGGGTTACGAGGAAGAATCGTCACTGACCACGCCGGACTGCCTGACCGTGCATTCCATGCTGGCGCGCATGCATGCCGCCGGCGCGCAATACGCCCTTATGGAAGTCTCCTCGCACGCTCTGGACCAGCAACGCATCGCCGGCGTGCGGTTCGCCGCCGCCCTGTTTACCAATCTTACCCGGGACCACCTGGATTACCACGCGGATATGGAGGACTATTTCCTGGCCAAGGAGAAGCTGTTTCTGCCTCCGGAACGCGGCGGAACGCCGCCCGCGGACAAACGCCGCGCGGCGAACGCGGACGACCCCTACGGGCGCAGGCTGCTGGCCTCCTTTCCCGAAGTCCTGGGTTTCGGCCTGGAGGAGAACGCGACCGGGAGGCCGGACGCGGGACTGCTGCGCGGGCGCGTTCTGTCCATGAGCCGGGAGGGACTGCTGCTGTCCATGCGGCATGAGGGCCGCGAGTGGACGTTGCGTTCGCCCCTGGTCGGCGATTTCAACGCCGCGAATCTGCTCGCGGCGCAGGCCGCGGGACTGGCCCTGGGCATGGCGGCGGAGGATTTCGCCGCGCTGTCCGCCTTTACGGGGGTACCCGGCAGGCTGGAGCGCGTGCCCAACGGGCGCGGCCTGCATCTTTTCGTCGACTACGCCCACACGCCCGATGCCCTGACCAAGGCCCTGAGCGCCCTGCGCGCCGCCGGCTTCGCCCGCGTCGTGACCGTGTTCGGCTGCGGCGGCAACCGGGACCGCGCCAAGCGTCCGCTGATGGGCGCGGCTGTGGCCGCCCTGTCCGATGTCGCCGTCCTGACCTCCGATAACCCGCGTGACGAGGATCCGGAGGCCGTCATGGACGATGTACTGCCCGGACTGGCCGGATGCCCGCGGGTGATTCGTGAAGCGGACCGCAAAAAAGCCGTACTCCTGGCCCTGGACCTGCTCGGCCGGGAAGACGCCTTGCTTGTGGCCGGCAAGGGCCATGAACCCTACCAGTTGATCCGGGGAGTGAAATATCCGTTCAGCGACAGGGCGGTACTCGCGGAGGCGGCGCGATGATGCTGAATTTTACGGAAACGGCAACGGCGCCGAAGCGTCCCAAGGTTGATTTTGTACGCCTCCGGCGGCCGGGGCGCCGCCCCGGACCCGCCGGGGGAAATGATTTCCCCCGGACCCCCTCATCGCAATGCCGGCCCGACCTGCGCGAACCTTCGGAGGCGGCGCGATGCTGCTGAATTTTATGGAAACGGCAACGGCGCTGGGGTGCGCCCCGGAACGCATCCTGCGCGGCGTGCGGCGCTGCGTAGGCCCGGCAGACGCGGATTACGCGCGCGGTTTGACCGGCACGGTCACCGCAAGCACCGGAGCAGCGGGCGCCGATGCCGCCGGGGCCTTCACGGGGGCCGCTACGGACAGCAGGCAGGTCATGCCGGGGAATATCTTTTTCTGCATCAAGGGCGAAAGAGTCGACGGGCATGATTTCGCTCTGGACGCGGCGTCCGCCGGGGCCGGCGCCGTAGTCGCCCTGCGCGACCCCTTCCCGGCCGGGGTGCGTGACGCCGCCTCCGGGCCGGACCTGCCCCCGGTTTTTCTTGCGGACGACGTGGAAGACGCCCTGCTCCGCCTGGCCGCAAGACACCGTGAAAGCGCTTCGGCAACGGTCATCGGGCTGACGGGCACGGCAGGAAAAACCACGGTCAAGGAAGTGCTGGCCCGGGTGCTGAGAGAACGCGGCCGCACGGAACGCAACCCCATGAATCTCAACAACGGCATAGGCATGCCCCTGAGCATGCTCAACGCGGCCCCGGACGCGCGCTTTTGGGTGATGGAAGCGGGCGTGAGCAAGGTCGGGGACATGGAGGAACTTGCCCGCGCGCTGCGCCCCGATGCGGCGCTTATCCTGAACGTCGGCGACGGACACGCCGAAGGACTGGGCAAAGGCGGCGCGGCTACGGAAAAGGCGCGGCTCCTCGACTTCATCCAGCCCGGCGGAACGGCCCTTGTTTCCGGCGATTACCCGGAACTGGACAAGGAATGCGCCGCCCGTTCTGCGGCCTTTGCCGCGCGGAATGTGCGCTGCCTGCGCTTTTCCGCGCACAACGCGGATGTCTGGTGCCGGGCGCGTTATCTCGGTCCCGCGGAACAGGCGGCCTTGACCGGGAGCTTGCGCGGCAGGTACGCGGTGTGCGCCGGCGATGTGGAGTTCGTGTGCGAAGCGCCCTTCTTCGACACCTGCGCGGGCGCTTTCGGGGCGGAGAACGCGGCGGCGGTCGCGGCGCTCGCCCTGGGCCTGGGGCTTGAGCCGGACGAGATATGCCGGGGTCTGGCCGCGGCGCAAACGCCGGCGCAGCGTTTCGCCGTGCGGTATTTTTTCTTGCCGGGGCGCGGACGTTACACCCTTGTGGACGACAGTTACAACGCCAACCCGCTCTCGGCGGGACGCGTCATCCCGGCGGCCGCGGAGGCCGCGCACGGGAGCGGTCTGCCCTTTGTGCCGGTACTCGGGGAAATGCTTGAACTGGGTGAAGAAAGCCCGGCTGCGCACGAAAGGCTCGGGGAAATCGTCGCCGCAACGCGGCCCGCCGCGGTTTTCTGGACAGGGGGGCAGGCCGATTGCGTGCGCCGGGGGCTGCACCGGGGCGGTCTGCCGGGAAACCTTGAGGAACTGCCCGCGCGCGTCGAAGATTTTGCCGCGCGCATGGAGGCAACGGGGCCCGCGCTGGTACTCTTCAAAGGCTCCCGCGCCAACCGCCTGGAGCGTTGGGTGGAAGCCTTGCTGCGCAAGGCCGGGGAGACTGCGCGGCCGGACGGGCACCGCGCGGATACCCGGCGGGGGGCGGGTGGCGCGTATGGGCGCAATTCCCGGATGCGGGCAAAGGGGGACGGCCGTGTTCTATAACCTGCTTTACCCCTTGAGTTCGGAAGTCAGTGTTTTCAACGTCTTCCGCTACATAACCTTCCGTTCCGTATGGGCTCTGCTCACGGCCCTGATCATCGCCGTGCTGGTCGGCCCGCTGTTCATTGAGAAACTCCGGCAACTCAAGCTCGGTCAGTATATTCTGGAAGACGTGGAAACGCACCGCTGCAAGGCCGGCACCCCGACCATGGGCGGCCTGCTCATGGCCTTTTCCCTGACCGTGAGCATGCTGCTCTGGGGCGACTGGACCAACCCCTGCGTCCTCTTGAGCATGTTCGTATTCCTGGGTTTCGCGGCCGTAGGCTTTGCGGACGATTACCTGAAAATCCGGCGTAAAAACAACAAGGGGCTGAACGCCAAAAGCAAACTTGCCGGACAGTTGCTGGTCGCCGGAGCGGCCATGTGCCTCCTGTACACCCTGCCGGCCTATTCCACGGAACTGTCCGTGCCCTTTTTCAAGAATTTCACGCCGGATCTCGGATTGTTTTACCTGCCCTTCGCGGTGCTGGTCATGGTCGGGGCCTCCAACGGCGTAAACCTGACGGACGGTCTCGACGGACTTGCCGCCGGTCCGGTTATCGTCGCCGGCATATGTTTCGCGGTGTTCGTGTATGTCGCGGGCAACGTCGCCATGGCCGGCTACCTGCAGATAGCGCATGTGCCGGGCGTGGGCGAGGTTACGGTGTTCTGCGGCGCCTTCGCGGGCGCGTGCATCGGCTTTTTGTGGTTCAACGCCTACCCGGCCCAGATTTTCATGGGTGATACGGGTTCCCTGTCTCTGGGCGGAACGCTGGGTTTCCTGTCCGTGCTCTGCAAGCAGGAACTGTTGCTGCTGGTGGTCGGCGGGCTGTTCGTCGTGGAAACCCTGTCCGTGATCCTGCAGGTGGGTTGGTTCAAGTTCACGGGCGGCAAGCGCATTCTGCGCATGGCGCCCCTGCATCACCATTTCGAGTTGTCGGGCACCCCGGAATCGAAGATCATCATCCGTTTCTGGATAACCTCGGCCTTGCTGGCCCTGGCCGCGCTCTCCGTACTCAAGCTGCGCTGAAGGAATTTCTGATGAACCCTCAATCGACGAAGCATCATCCGCCTGGGGAAGCGCCGCTCGCGCCGGGGGCGACGGCCGTCGTGGTCGGGGCGGGCCTTTCGGGTTTTGCGGCGGCGCGGCTGCTTGCCGCGCACGGCGTGCGCGTCAGGCTTCTGGAGCGCAACGCAAATCCGGGGCAGGAGGTGCTTGAAAGAGTGCGCGAGGCCGGTTTCGAACTGTTGTTGGGGGAACATACCCCGGAACAGTTCCGGGGCGCGTCCCTTATCGTCGTCAGCCCCGGAGTGCCGCCCGCCGCGCTTGCCCCGCTGCGGGCCGCGGCCGGAAATCCCCCGCTGATCGGCGAAACGGAACTCGCCCTGCGCGGTGTGCGCGAACCCGTGTTGGCCGTGACCGGAACCAGCGGCAAGACGACCACCGTCAGCCTTGCCGCGGCCATGCTGCGCGAGGCGGGCAAAAAGGTCTTTCTCGGGGGCAACATAGGCGTGCCGCTTTCAGATTATGTATTATCCGGCGCAACTGCCGACGTCCTGGTATTGGAGTTGTCCAGTTTCCAGCTTCAGTGCATGTTCAGCCTGCGCCCCGCGGCGGCCGTCCTGCTCAATCTGGCCGCCAATCACCTGGATCACCACGCGGACATGGCCGAATACGGCGCGGCCAAATTCAGTATCTTTGCCCGGCAGGAGAAAGACGACACGGCCGTCCTGCCCGAAGAGCTGACGGAAGAATACCGGCGGCGGGGCTTCAAGGGCCGCCTGAGAATATTCCGGGACGCGGGGCGCTTCCGCATGGGCCGGCTTATCGGCGCGCACAACGCCGCAAACGCTGAAGCCGCCTACCTCGCGGCGGCCGGGTTCGGCGTGAGCGAAGCGGACGCGGCGCGCGCCGTCGCCGCTTTCGCGCCCTTGCCGCACCGCCTGGAAAAGGTGGGGGAACTGGACGGCGTCAGCTTCGTCAACGATTCCAAAAGCACGACGGTGGACGCCCTGCGCGCGGCCCTGCTGAGTTTCGACGCGCCGTTGCTGTTGCTGGCCGGCGGACATTTCAAGGGTGGGGACCTGGAATCCCTGCGTCCCCTGCTGTCGGCAAAAGTCAAGGCAGTCGCCCTGTTCGGGGCGAGCCGGGAATTTTTTGAAAAAGCCTGGAGCGGCGCCGTGCCCCTGACCTGGGATCCGGATCTGCCGGCGGCCCTGCAGCGCCTGCGCGGAGCGGCGCGGGCGGGCGACGTGGTTCTGCTTTCTCCGGCGACCGCCAGTTATGATTTGTACGGGAGTTACAAGGAGCGCGGCCGGCATTTGCGGCGTCTGGTCGCGGCGGCCGCCGCCGGGGAGGAGCCGCGATGAGTTCCGTCGCGCAAGCCGCCGCGGCCGCGCCGCGCGGTCGTCCGGACTGGTGGCTGCTGGCCGTCGTCATGGTCCTGGTCTTCATGGGCCTTACCATGGTCTTTTCCGCCAGCGGCATTTCCGCCGAGCGCGTCCAGGCCGACACCTACTATTTCTTCAAGCGCCAGCTCCTGTTCCTGCTGGTCGGCGGTCTGGCTCTGGCTCTGGCCGCGTACCTGCCGCACGCGGTGCTGGAGCGTTTGCATTACCCGGCCCTGTTGCTCAGCTTCGCCCTGCTGGCCGCCTGTTTGACGCCTCTCGGCGCGGCCGCCAAGGGCGCGAACCGCTGGATAGGACTCGGCCCCCTGCGCATGCAGCCCATGGAATTCGCCAAAATCGCGCTGGTTCTGTACCTGGCCTACTTTATGGGCACCAAGCAGACCATCGTGAAGAGTTTCAGCAAGGGCGTGCTGCCGCCCTTTCTGATTACGGGCGCCATGTGCGCCCTGCTGCTCAGGCAGCCGGACTTCGGAGGCGCGGCCTTTTGCGCCATTCTGCTGTTTTTCATGTGCTTCGCCGGAGGAACGCGCCTTGTCTACCTCGTCGGTTCCGGCCTTACGGCCGCCGCGGGCGCCTATCTGCTGGTGGTGGCCGAACCCTACCGCATCCGCCGCCTGCTGGCCTTCCGTGATCCCTTTGCCGATGCCTCGGACAGCGGCTATCACCTTGTGCAGTCGTTTTACGCCTTCGGGGCGGGCGGGCTGTCCGGGGCGGGACTGGGCGCGGGCAAACAGAAACTCTTCTATCTGCCCGAGGCGCACAACGACTTCATCATGGCCGTGATGGGGGAGGAAACCGGATTCATCGGGATTTCCCTGATGTTTTTGCTGCTGCTCTGCTTTTTTCTGCGCGGCATGCGCATCGCGCTCGGCCAGCCGGATATGCGTCTGCGGCTCACGGCCTTCGGGCTGTTGCTGGTCCCCGCCTTGTCCTGCGTGCTGAACCTGGCGGTGGTCATGGGCGTGGTGCCGCCCAAGGGCGTGCCCATGCCCTTCATCAGCTACGGCGGGAGCAGCCTGACGGCTTCCCTGATCTGCGTGGGGCTGCTGCTCAATTTGTCGCGCAACCTGGAGAACGCATGACGGACGCGAAACGCATACTGCTCAGCAGCGGCGGCACGGGAGGGCATATTTTCCCGGCCCTGGCCCTGGCCGAAGAACTCGCGCGGCGCGGGCCGGAAACGCGCCTCCTGTTCATGGGCGGCGCCTACGGGCCGGAAGGCAGGCTGGCCGCGGCGGCGGGACTGGACTTCATCGCCCTGCCCGTGCGCGGGTTCATGGGCCGCGGCGCGCGCGCCCTGGGAGCCGTGCCCGGCATGCTGCGCGCTCTGGCCGAAGCGGTGCGCGTCATCCGCGAATTTTCCCCGCACGCGGCCGTCGGCTTCGGCGGCTACGCCTCCTTTGCCGGGGTTTCGGCCGCCGCCCTGCTCGGCATACCGACGGCGGTGCACGAGCAGAATGCCCTGCCCGGCGTCGGCAACCGCATCCTTGGACGCATGGCCCGGCGCGTATTCTTGTCCATGCCCGATGTTACCGGGGCCTTTGACGCGCGCAAAACCCTGCTGACCGGCAATCCCGTACGCGCCGACATAGCGGCGCTGTACGAGCGGGCGCGGCGGAAAGCGGCGCTGCCGGAAAACGACGCGGCGCCGTGCGGGCAGGCACGGCAAGGAATGAAGCTTTCGGAAAACGAGGCGGAACGGTGCGGGCGGACGCGGCAAGGGGCGGAGATTACAGAAAACGACACGGTGGAGGAACGTCCTCCCCGGCTGCTGGTCATGGGCGGCAGCCGCGGGGCGCGTGCCGTGAATTTGGCGGTAGTCGGCGCGGCTCCCGCCCTGCTGAACGCCGGGGTGGAAATTCTCCACCAGACGGGGAACGAGGACTTCGCAACGGTGAGCGCGGCATACGGCGCTTGGGGAACGGAACAGGCAAAGGCCGTGCCCTTTATCGACGACATGGGCGGGGCTTATGCCTGGGCGGACCTGGCCTTCTGCCGGGCCGGGGCCACGACGGCGGCCGAACTCTGCGCCGCCGGGCTGCCTTCGGTGCTCGCGCCCTTCCCCCACGCCGCGCGCGACCATCAGCGCTTCAACGCGCGCGTCATGGAAGAGGCCGGCGCGGCCGTGATTCTGGAACAGGAACGCTTTGCGGCGCGTCCGGAGACACCGGCCGAAATCCTGCTGCCTCTGCTCAAGGACAAGGCGAAACTGCGCGCCATGTCGGCAAAGGCCCTGGATGCGGCACGGCCGCGCGCGGCCGCGCACATGGCCGACGCCCTTGCGGAAATGATCGGGGAAGGAAAAGCGGCGGAGACGGGCAGCATGCCTGCGGACCGCCAACGCCGCGCGCAGGGCCGGACCGGCACGGACACGCGGAATGCCGATGCGGGGCGTACGGCAGGGACGGGGTGAACTGTATGCGGAACATAAAAAGCGTACACATGGTGGGCATAGGCGGGGCCGGCATGAGCGGCATAGCCGAAGTGCTGATCAATCTGGGCTACGACGTGCACGGGTCGGATCTGGCCGAAGGGGCCGCCGTCCTGCGCCTGCGCGAACTCGGGGCGCGCATCGTCGTCGGCCATGACGCCGCCAACCTCCTGCAGCCGCACGTTCTCGTCAAATCCACCGCCGTGGGCGAGGACAATCCGGAAGTGGCGGCGGCCAGGGAACGCGGCATCCCCGTGATTCCCAGGGCCGAAATGCTGGCCGAACTGATGCGCCTGCGCACCGGCATAGCCATAGCCGGCACGCACGGCAAGACGACGACCACCTCTTTCCTCGCGGCCGTTTTCGACGAAGCCGGCGCCGACCCTACCGTGATTATAGGCGGCAGACTGAACGCATACGGCGCCAATGCGCGCCTGGGCGGCGGCGAGTTTCTGATCGCCGAGGCCGACGAATCCGACGGTTCCTTCCTCTGCCTCTTTCCGATCATGAACGTGGTCACCAACGTGGACATGGACCACCTGGATTTTTACCCCGACCGGGACAGCATAGACGACGCCTTTGTCCGCTTTATGAACAAGGTGCCCTTTTACGGCATAAACGTGGTCTGCGGCGACGACCCGGGCGTGCGGCGCATCCTGCCGCGCGTGAATCGCCCGGTGACGACTTACGGGTTCAACGCCGGCAACGATCTGACGGCGGAAGCGGCGGGCAGCCGCGGTAAAATTTCCTGGACCGTGCGCCTGCGCGGCGTTCGCCTGGGCCGAATTTGCCCCGCCCAACCGGGCCGGCACAACATCCTGAACGCCCTCGGCGCCGTGGGCGTTTCCCTGCACGCTGACGTGCCCTTCGAGGTCTGCGCCGAAGCCCTGCGCAAATTCAAGGGCGTAGCCCGCCGCTTCGAGCGCAGGGGAGAAAAACGCGGCGTCCTGGTGCTGGACGATTACGGACACCATCCGGCGGAAATCGCCGCGACCCTGGAAGCCGTGCGCGACTGTCTCCCCGACCGCAGGGTGGTCGCCGCCTTCCAGCCGCACCGCTACACGCGCACAAAGGCGCTCTTCGGCGACTTCTGCAAAGTGTTCACCGGGGTGGACAAGCTCTTTATCACGGAAATTTACGCGGCTTCCGAAGCGCCCCTGCCCGGCGTTTCCGGCGCTGACCTGACCCGCGGCATACGGCAGGCATCCGGTAAGGACGTCTGCTTCTGCGACGATTTTGATACGCTTCTTGAACGCCTGGACGGGGAACTGCGCGAAGGCGACCTGCTGCTGACCCTCGGCGCGGGCAACATAACCACAATCGGGCCCCGTTGGTTGGAAATGCCGTGAAACACGCGCCGCATGCTCTCCGGATCGGAGACGCCCCCCCGCTTTCGGAACTCACCGGCATCCGCCTGGGAGGGAAACCCGTTGCCGAAATCGTGCTGCAGGGCAAGGCGGGGGTCGAAAAATTGCCGGACCTGGTCGCCGAACTCGGGGGCCTGCCCGCCGTCATCGGCAAAGGGAGCAACATTATCGCCGCCGACGGGGATCTGCCCCTGGTACTGATTCGTCAGGAGACACGGGAGAAGGCGTCGTTCGCGAGACACGGCGCCGAAGTACGGGTCACGGCCCCGGCCGGCCTGCCCCTCCCCGTCCTGCTGAACGCCGCCGCCGCCGCCGGCCTGGGCGGCCTGGAAGGTCTGGCCGGCATTCCCGGCAGCGTGGGCGGGGCCGTGGCCATGAACGCCGGCTCTTTCGGCACGGAAATCGGCTCCCTGCTGCGCTCCCTGACGGTATTTTCACCCCGTCTCGGCCTGCGGGAAATCCGCACGGGCGCGGAACAATCCGGTGATTCCTTCAAGTGCCTCGGCCCCTTGATCGGGGAGGACGTCTTTCGCCCTTGCCCGGAACATTCGGGGGAGCGGGGAAAGGGCGGGGAGGGACGCACTCTCCCGGTCGGCTCGGCCGCAACGGAATTTTCCTACCGGCGCGCCCGTTGCCTGGGCCTGCCTTTCGGCAGCCCGGCCCCGGCCGCGGGTGACTTTCCCGTGCTGCTGCTGGAGGCTGTCTTCGCCTTGTCCGAAAGCGAAAAAGACACAGTGCGCGGGCGCATGCGCGCATTTTCGGCGGAAAAACGGCTGCGCCAACCGATCAGCGCGGCAAGCGCCGGTTGCGTTTTCAAAAATCCCGCCCCGGACGCCCCGGCCGGCCGCCTTCTCGAAGAGGCCGGCATGAAGGGCAGGGCCTTGGGCGGCATGCGCTTCTCTTCGCTGCACGCCGGTTTTCTCGTCAACGAGGGCGGGGGAAGCTGCGCGGCGGCCCTGGAACTTATCGACACGGCCGTGGAGGCGGTCAGGCGGCACAGCGGCTTCATTCTGGAAAAGGAAGTGTGTCTATGGGTGGGGCATTAATTTCACGCCCTGCCCGCAGGGGCAGGATCGTCACCCTGACCAGGGGCGGCGCCGGGAGATCCCCGGCCGAAAACAGGCGGCGCGCAACCCGGACGGAACGCGCACCCCGTGCCCTGCCCCGCGCCTTGCCCCTCCCCTCCCTGCGCGGCGTGCGCGCGGCCTTTTCCCTGCTCGGCTTCTGCTCCCTGCTCCTCCTCCTGCTCGCCGGGATAAGCCTGGCTCTGGTCTACGGCTACAGGAGCGCAACGCTCGGCGACTATTTCGCATTAAAAACTTTGGAAATTTACGGAAATTTTCGCCTTAACTCTAGAGAAATTCTAAAAACTGTCGATTTAGAGGAAGGAGCAAACACGCTGGCCTTGTCCATAGACGCCGTTGAGAAAGCGTTGGCCGGACATCCCTGGGTGGAGGAAGCCTCGGTGAAGCGGGTGCTCCCCGACAAACTTGTCATAACGGTTAAGGAGAAAACCCCCGTGTTCCGGATCATGCATGAAGGCACGCCGTACTATGCGGACAAGCGCGGAAACGGCATAGCGCCTGCCGGCCCCGGCGACGAAGCGTTGCTTCCGATGCTGGAGGTGGAGCCGGGCGCCGGCCGCTTGCGGGGGTTGCTGCCGGACCTGGTCAAGTCGCTGTATGACTCGCGGGTGCTGCAGGGCGCGGGCGGGATTACGCAGATCCGGCTTTCCGCCGCGCGGGGTTTGGAACTTGTCGCGGATAAGGCGGGACCCGTCTTTTCCATAGATATAGAAGACTGGCTTTCCAACCTGGGCCGTCTGGGCCGGGTGCTGGCCGACCTTTCACGCCGGGGAGAACTGGCGGGGACGGGCGGCATCCGGGTGCAGGGCGCCAACGTATGGGTGGAAAGACGCGCGGAGGGCCGGACCGCCGCCGAGATATGACGGCGCGGGAATCCGGCACGGGATCAAGGAGAAGGACATGGCAAAGGCACCGCTGATCATAGGACTCGACATCGGCACCACCAAGATTTGCGCGGTGGTGGGCGAAGCGGGCGAAAACGGCGTGGATATCGTGGGCATAGGCACAAGCCCGTCCACGGGCCTGCGCAAGGGAGTCGTGGTCAATATCGGAGAGACGGTCAAGTCCGTGCAGAAGGCCCTGGAAGAGGCGGAACTGATGGCCGGGTGCTCCATACGATCCGTATACGCGGGCATAGCCGGCAGTCATATAAAGAGCGTCAACAGCAACGGGGTCATCGCCATCCAGGGCGGTGAGGTCACGCAGCGCGACGTCGACAGGGCACTGGAGGCCGCGGGCGCGGTGGCCATACCCATGGACCGCGAAATCATCCACACCCTGCCCCAGGAATTCATCGTCGACGACCAGCAAGGCATCATCCACCCCCTGGGCATGTCCGGGGTGCGCCTGGAAGTGAAAGTGCACATCGTGACCGGGGCCGTGACCAGCTTCCAGAACATCGTCAAGACCTGCCACAACAGCGGTCTGGATGTCGCGGACATCGTGCTGGAGTCCATGGCGTCGGCCAAGGCCGTGCTGACCGAGGAAGAGCGCGAGCTGGGCGTGGCGCTGGTGGATTTGGGCGGCGGAACTACGGACATCGCCGTGTTTTCCGGTGACGCCGTCATGCATACCGGGGCTTTACCCCTGGGCGGCCAGAATCTGACCAAGGACATCGCCTCCGGTCTGCGTACTCCGCTGATTGAGGCCGAGCGCATCAAGGTCAAGTACGGCTGCGCCATGGCGGACATGGTGAGCATGGACGAAATAATCGAAGTTTCCACCGTGGGCGGACGGGAATCGCGCCGGCTGTCGCGCAAGCTGCTGGCCGAAATCTGCCAGCCGCGCATGGAAGAACTCCTCAGTCTGGCGGACCGGGAACTGAGCAACTCCGGGTGCAGGCAGACGGTGGGGGCCGGGGTCGTACTGACCGGCGGCGGGGTACTGCTCGACGGTTGTCAGGAACTGGCCGAGCAGATTTTCAACATGCCGACGCGCATCGGTTATCCGCGCAACATCGGCGGACTCAGGGACGTGGTCAACAGCCCCCGCTACGCGACCGCCGTCGGACTGCTGCGCTACGGCGCGGAAAAGGAAACCGGCGGGCAACCCTCCCGCAACAATGAGGAATCGGTACTCACCCGCGCGGCACAAAGCATCAAAAATTGGTTCAAGACCATATCGTAACGGGTATCGCCGACCGGCAGCGCAAGCCGGGGCAACGGCAAAGAACGGCAAGGAACGGCAAGGAGAGGCACAATGGAACTTATCATAAACAGCGGCAACGGCAACGAACAGGAGACCGTGATCAAGGTCGTCGGCGTCGGCGGCGGCGGCGGCAACGCCGTCAACACCATGGTGGAATCCGGGTTGCGCGGCGTCAATTTCATAGCCGCCAACACGGACCTGCAGGCTTTGGACAAATCCCTGGCCGGACGGAAAATCCAGATCGGCGCCAAGCTCACCAAGGGGCGCGGCGCGGGATCCAATCCCAAGATAGGCTGCGAAGCGGCCCGCGAAAGCGCGGAGCAGATCCGGCAGTGCCTTGAGGGCGCGGAAATGGTTTTCGTCACCGCGGGCATGGGCGGCGGCACGGGCACCGGCGCGGCCCCGGTCATCGCGCAGATCGCCAAGGAACTCGGCATCCTGACCGTGGGCGTGGTTACCAAGCCCTTCTCGTTTGAAGGTCCTCCGCGGCTCAGGGCGGCGGAACAGGGTATTGAGGAGTTCCGCAAATATGTGGACAGCCTCATCACCATACCCAACGACCGCCTGATGCTCATAGCGCACAAAAAGGCCACCTTCGTGGAAATGCTCAAAAAGGCCGACGAGGTGCTGTTGAACGCCGTCCAGGGCATTTCCGACCTGATCATGACCCCCGGCTTCATCAACGTGGATTTCGCCGACGTGAAAACGGTCATGAGCGATTCCGGCCTGGCCATGATGGGCGCGGGCACGGCCTCGGGAGAAGACAGGGCGGGAAAGGCGGCGCGCATGGCCATTGCCAGCCCCCTGCTTGAAGACGTGTCCATAAGCGGGGCGCGCAACGTGCTGCTGAACATCACGGCCGACGCCGATCTCGGCCTGGACGAAGTGGCGGAGGCCGCCGGCATCGTGCAGGAGTCCGCCCACGCTGACGTGAACGTCAAGTTCGGAACCTGCATAAACGAGAACATGGGCGGTGAAATCCGCATCACGGTCATTGCCACGGGCATAGACAGGGCGGGCGGATGCGAGGTTGCGGGCGGCCGGTCCACGGTCCTGACTCCCTTGCGTCCCCAGGCCGGGCCGGCGCCGTTTCAGGCGCCCGGGCGCGGCGCACGCCTGCCCGAAGGGCTGGATACCGTGGATCCGGAACTCAAGAAAAGGATTTTCAGTCGCTACGAGCACGAGCAGGGCGGTGATCTTTCTCTCGGGGAACGCGAGCATATCCCGGCTTACGCGGTCAGGCCGCGCACCGTGCGCGCTCCGCAGGCGACGGCAGGACCGCAGCGGCGCGGTCTGCACAGCCCCGGTGAGGACAGTTTCATCTTCAGTGAGGACGACGAATTTGAAACGCCCACGTTTCTCTATACACAAGCCAACTGATCGGTCCGGGCAGGTCCGCGCGGGAGTGTTATGCCCCGCGCGCATGCCGGGACCGGCAAATCGTCCCGCCTGAGCGCGGGGCGTTGCGGCGCGGCCGGACGCTATGCGCGGCGCTTCCGCAAAGCCGCGCCCGCACAACGGAACCCCGTCCTTCCACGGCCTCTCGGAAGGGCGGGGGCTTTTTTCGCGGTAAAACCGGGGGACTACGCGCCTCTCCGTGCCGGCCGTCGAGTCCTTTCCCGACATACCATATGCGTGCTTACCCGGGAAAATCCGCGCGAACATATTGCCTGCCTGACCGTTACAGGATATAAATCAATTTACGGCACTGGGAAAGCTGAGGAGCAAACAGGGTGGAACAGGAAATTCTGGCGGCGAAGTACGACATAATTTTTAAACGTATATTTGCCGATAAAAATTACGTCGATACGCTGATCAACTTTCTTAAAGCTGTACTTGATCTGCCCGCAAAGGAATATTACGATTTAACTATCGGCGATCCCCACATCACTCCGCTGCACAAGGACGGTAAATTATTCGTTCTTGATCTTAAGTTGCAGACCGGAGAAGGAAAAATTATAAATATTGAAATACAAATCACAACAATGAAAGGGCTTAGGGATCGTATCATGGCCTATGGCTCGCGCCTCCTTAGTGAACAGCTCGCCAAAGGTGAACACTACGATTCTCTGCATAAAGTAATAACTATACTTATTACCGATTTTATACTTATTAGTGAAGTGAGCGAGTATCATAATAAATTTTTAATGCGAAATGACAGCGGCAATATTACATTGACCGAAATTTTTGAAATTCATGTCTTGGAATTAACAAAATTGCCACCTACAGAAGACGGTAACATACTCTGGCGTTGGTTGAAGCTTCTGAAAACTGATAACATAGAGGAATTGGAGATGCTCGAACAACATTATCCTGAACTGAAAGAGCCTGTTCTCAGGATAAAGCAACTGAGTGCAGATGAACGAGTAAGGGAAGAATTCTGGGCGCAGGCGAGAGATCGGTACGATGCAGCAGCCCGGCTCCGCGAAGCCATAGCTGAGGGCGAGGCGAGAGGCGAGGCGAGAGGCGAGGCGAGAGGC
>JAISWB010000088.1 GCA_031271265.1 Desulfovibrio sp.
GGTAATACCCGTGGTATAGCGAAGGAAATTCATCAAAAGGTCGGCGGCGATATTTTTGAAATTGAACTCGTTAAGCCATACTCCGGCAATTACAACACTTGCCTGGATGAAGCCAAAAGGGATCAGGAGATACAAGCCAGACCCGCGCTGAAAAACCACATCGCGGATATGGGGAAGTATGATGTGATTTTTCTCGGCTATCCCAACTGGTGGGCCTCAATTCCCATGCCCATCGCCTCTTTTCTGGAGGAATACGATTTGTCGGGCAAAACCGTAATTCCCTTTTGCAGTCACGGTGGGGGACGCCTGGGGCAAAGCGTTTCCGCCATTGCCAAGTTAAGCCCCCGTTCAAAAATTCTGGAGGCGCTTTCAGTTCACTACGATGGGGGAAGTTCATTGCGGAATGACATATCAGCGTGGCTGCGGAAAATCGGCATAGCGGAGAAATGATCTTGAGCTTGACGGGCAGGCTGATTCTTGACCTCCTTACGGCGCTTTGTATCCTGTTCTCTCTGGCCTACCGTATAACAGGAGATGCGGCGCATGAATGGATCGGCTTTTCCGCATCAGGCTTGCTTGTCTTTCATAACTGTATTCATTGGTCATGGTATCAGAAGATTTTCAAAGGTAGGTATGGCTTCAAACGTGCCCTGAACACCGCCATCAATATGATCCTACTTGCGACGGCGGTGGCGCTGTTGACAAGCGGCCTGCTACAATCAAGAACAATCTTTTCCTTCATGCATCTTAGCGGAGGGATGCTTTTGCGTCGGGTACACACCTTTGTAGCCTACTGGGGCCTGTTGCTTGTTTCTATACATATCGGGATTCATTGGGAAATAATTTGCAACGTCATATCAAGAACAATGAGAAATACAGGCATTGTCCGTTTTCCGGGAATTATCACACATTGTCTGGCTGCCCTTGTTTTTCTTTATGGACTGGATTCATTTTTTGAGAGGGATATGCCTGCCAAGCTGTTTCTCGGATATTCCTTCGATTTTTGGGACGAAGAGAAAAGTAAAATTCTATTTTTTGCGGAAAATACAGCGATTATGATCGTCTGTATATGGATAGCTCATTACCTTACCAAATTTATAGGCTATATAAAAGCAAGAAATGAAAAGTATCGCGCAAATGGGAAATGACAAGTACGAGGTCATCAGCGTGTAGATTCTACGACGGGGGGCGGAGCGGGCCGTTCTCGGAGAATGTGTTTCGAGAGTGCTGACTGAAATATATATTTACGACAGAATACTCCCATCCGAAAATAAGGCGCGCGCACAAGATGGTGCGCAGGCTGATTTCGTCTTCTCCTTTCACGCCCCCATCGTTCCGGAGCAGGTACAAGCGGGACTCCGCGCGAAAACGGCCGCGCCCGTTGCTGCGGGGCGCGGCCGTGCGGTCGGTCGTGCAGGCGTGCGGTCAGTCGTACAGGTCGCTCTTGTCCGGCCTTGTGTCGGGATTTGTCCTGGAGATATCCAGCGGGTAAATGAGAACCATGGTCTTGCGCGAGCTGACGCCGAGCGCTCCGGGGTGCGTGTTGACGCACACCGTGAGGTCGGGGATGCCGTCGTTGTCGGCATCGGTAATCGTATAATCCACCATGGATCCTTTGATGCGGCGCGTTTTCCATTGCAGGTTCAGGCCCATGCCGTCCCAGTACAGGCAGTGGATTTCCGACTGCGGGAAGAAACGGTAGCGGTCGAAAATCTGCGCGGCCGTAGAAATGGGCCGGTTGACGATGAGTTTCCACGTGCCGTCGCGTTCAAGGTCCACGGCCGGCATGCGCATGGGGATGTAAAATACGGAAGGCAGTTGCTGCCGGTTGTCGTGCTTCATGCCGGGCATGGAAGGATCAATGGCCAGCCCGACCGAGGAACCGGAATAATGTTCCGAGGTCACGGCCATGCGGTTGAGCTTGGAGTTATACGTGCGCAGGCTTTCATCGCGGGTCAGGACAATCAGCTTTTCCCCGCCTATTTCACCCTTGGACGCGGGCAGCCAGGTGAAGTTGAACAGGTTGGCCTCTGTGGGCAGGTTGATCTGTCCGCCCGAAACAAGCGTGTCGCCCTGCCTGTTCATCATGTGAACGCCCATGCGGAAGAGCCGCGGAGGGTTGGCTTCCTGTCCGATAAGCGTGGGCCTGAAGTTGGGCGGCAGCTTGACCACGTTCAGGTACCAGCGCACCTTGCTCATGACTTCGGAAAATTGTCCGTTGCTCCAGTTGAGGATATAGGCATTGGGCATGCCGCCGGAGTCCACCGAGTTGACGATGATCCAGGCCTTGCCCGAAGCATGGGGCATGGAGCGCACGCTCAGACAGGTGTTGTTCGCCGGGAGGCGGAATTCGCCCTTGGGCTGCATCTGTCCGGCGGAAAAGGTATAGGCGTGCAACCCCCTGTCGTCCAGAAGGAAAATTTCGTTTTTGCCGTCGCCGTCGGCGTCCGTCACTTCCATGCCCACGGAACTGAAATTCAGCGGCGAGGACCGCAGGCGCGAGTCGTCCTGGGTGCTGGAGCCGGCGTAGCGGAACTGGGGGTTAAGATAGACTTCGCTGTTGGTGGTTTCATTGATCATGATGTCCGGGTTCATCTGGTTGATGCGCCCCCGCGCTTGCGGGGCGCTTGCCGCGCGCGGCGCGCGGTTGAATACATCCCGGTTGATGTCGTCGCTGATGCCGGAAACGGCGGGGATAACCCGGTTCGGCGCGGCCTCGCGCGCGTGCGCCCAAGTTTTTCCGCGCTTGTCCAGCACGCGCACGTCGATGCTGCAGTTGTCGCCGATGATGTTCACCGTGCCCCAGACAACGTAATCCGCATTGCGCGCGGCCCGGAATTTCTCGGCTTCGGCCTGGTTGCCCACGGGTTTGACAGTGCTCGCCGGATCATGGCCCGCCGCTTCCACCCGGTCTTTCCAGTACAGGCGGGAAGTCAGCATTTGCGGCAGGGTGCGCTCCAGGTGGGCGTACGCGGGCGGCCCCTGCACGGCAAAGGGCGCAACCGCGAAGGTGACTTTGCGTTCCGTCGCGGAGGCGGGCGCTTTCTGCGCGGCAAAGGCCGGCAGCGCGGCGACCGGCAACAGGGCGACAAGCAACAGGGCCGGCAGCAGGCGGAAATAGGCGCGTTTCATGGTTCCTCTCTTCATGTTCTTATGTAATTTTAATCCATAAAAGAAATTTTATTCAATCTCCCAATCCGGTCAGCCTGATCATGAGCATGTAATTTTCTTCCCTGGGGTCGCTTCTGACCCTGCCGATAAGCTGGAAACACTGGTGGTTGAAGATAAGATCCAGGTTGGTTTCGGCATTGTCCTTATCTCTGAAATCCTGGTAATGTTCAGCGGCAAAACTCAAAGGGCCGACGGCGACCGTTTCAAAGCCGAAGCGCAGGTAATTCAGGCTGCGGTCCTCCGACCTCTTGTATTCATCTATGGCCCGGCGGGAGTCATAGCCGAGGGAAGCCTTGCCGTACTCGGGAAAATTAAAACTCAGCCCGCTCTGGTGGCGCACCAGTTCCGCTTCGTAAGGGGAATAGTAGTTGCGGGTGTTGAACGACAGGTTGTCGTAAATGTTGATTTCCAGTTCGGCCAGGATGTCGCCCAGAGGACGCCGCGCATACCTTTTCCGCTCTTCCGACCGCTCGGCCTCGCGGAAATCGTAGCTGTGCTCCAGACGCAGGCGCAGCAGATCCTTGTATTCGGTGCGGGTCACGGGACGCATCTCGCCGTTCTCGTCCTTTTCCATGACCACTTTGTCGCTTTTGGCGGTGATGACGTTGGAGATGGAGTAGACCAGTTCCGATTCCGGCAGCAGGCGGTCTTCGTTGCCGTAGCGCGGGTTTCTGTTCTGGTTTTCCCGGCTGCGCTGCCTGAATTCCAGGCGGGGCTGCACGGAGTGGCGCAAAGCCGTCCACTGCGAATCGCCCACCTTTTCTTTGACGGCCTCCAGAGGAACCGTGTCGAGGGTATAGACGCGGGCCAGCTCGGTAAAGAGAGCCGCGTTGAACTCCGGTATGGTGCGGCTTTCCTTGTCCTGCCTGGGGGTGTCCTGCCCGGAGGGGTCCGGTCTGTCTCCCGCCGTGCGCGCGGGCAGTTCCGTGGCGTAGTAGGTCTGGTACAGCCCGGCGCTCACGATCAGGGAACCGTAACGGGTGTTCACGGGCAGGGTCACGCGCGGGATCACCTCGTAGCGCGCCCCCCGCGTGCCGCTGCGGCGGTACATGTACGCAGCCTGGGCCGCGCCCTCTATTTCCAAGGGCAGTTCGGGCAGGATGCGGCCCTTGTGCAGGAAAGCGTCGAACTGCGGCAGTTGTTGGACGGTGTCGTCCAATGAGGCGGAGCGGTTGCCGTTGCCGAGCGTCGTGTCCTGCCGGTAAAAGGAGGAAAGGGCCAGGGAGACGCGTTCCCGGTCAAGGGTCAGCAGAATACCGCTCAGGCGTTTTTCATCCTGTTCCTTGAATTCGCGGCTGAAAAAGTCGAAGACGGCGTCGCGCGTGCGCTCCAGCCCCCCGTAAGTGTTTTTGAATTCGGAGATGAAATAGCGGTCGGATGCGTAGTCTATGTCCGCCTTGAGCCGCAACCCGCTGTTGTCGAAACGGGTATCGAACATGCCGCGCAGCCAGTAGCGGTTTTCATTGTTGCGCACCAGCCCGTCGCCCGCGAATTCCCCTTTGCCCGGATCGTTCTTGAGCAGCCGGTCCTTGAGGAAATCCGCCCGGAACCAGCCCGACGTCGACGCGTTCGGACGCGTCCGGTATTCCAGGCCGTGCAGAAATCCGCGTTTGTCCATGAACTGTTCGTTCAGGGTGATGTCGTTGCTTTCGTTCACCGCCCAGAAAAAGGGCACGTTGACATAGCTGCCTTTGGTCGAGCTGATCCCGTATTCAGGCATGAGAAAACCCGTCTGCCTGCTGGTTTTGACCGGCATCAGAAAGTAGGGGGCGTAAGCGACGGGGGTATCCTTGACCTGGAAGGAAGAGCCGGTCAGGCGGGCGTAGCCGTCGATTTCCACCACAGCTTCATCGGCGGTGAACGACCAGGCGGGAACTTCGTCGTCGCAGGTCGTGACCTTGGCCTGCTTGAAGGAATACACGTCGCCCCAGTGCTTTTCTATGCGCTCGCCCGCGATGTACACATGCGGGCCGGACATGAAAATGCGCCCCTGCCGCAACCAGCCCGTGCGGCTGCGCAGATCGAACTCGGCCTCGTCGGCCGTCAGTTCGTCCTTGCCGCTGCGCACGACCACGTTGCCTTTGAGGTAAACCCACTTGGTGCTCAGGTAGTAGCGCGCAAAGTCGGCTTTGAGGTATTCGTTGCCCCGCTTCAGGAATACGTTGCCTCTGGCCTCCAGGATTTCCTCGTCGTTCAGGGTGTTGATGGATTCGGCCTTGAGATCCCAGCGCACCAGCACCTCATCCTCGGTTTCCATGAGCAGGGGCCGCTCCGGGCGCGCCGCCGCGCCCGGCACAGGCAGGGCGCGCAACGAGGCGGGGAATGCGGCGGTCAGCGCAAGCAGCAACGCGGCATGCAGAATATATCGGCAGGCGCTCATCCGGCTCCCGAAAGCGTTTATACGGTGCGGGCATGCGGGTCGAGGCAGGGCAACCCCGTCCCGGTTTTGCAATTATCACAACTTTGCGCGGAAAGAAACGGGTCGTCGTGCGGCAACCTCTGTCCGCGGCAGCATCATCTAACATAACTTTGCGCGGAGGAAAAGATGCGCCCTTGCACTTTGTGCGCGGGAAAGGTAAAAATTTGCCCGATATTGTCGGCCGGAACATTTTTTTTTTGGAGAGACGATGCACTATTCCCGGTACCTTGTTCAAGCGCATATTTTTTCGGCAAACATCGTCGGCAATTTTCGTCTGCAGGCAGCCGCCGCGCGGGACGGGGCAGGCGTGAGCGCCACCCGGCGCATGCCGGACGGCGCGGGCGGCGAAGAAGCCTTTATTTGGCCGGAACTTGTCCCCGTACTCAAAGCCGATGCTTACGGCCACGGGCACATAGAGGCGGGCCGCGCTCTTGCGGGCGCCGGAGCGCGCGCTTTCGCCTCCGGGTGCGCGGGCGAGGCGGCGACCTTGCGCGCCGGGCTTGAGGAAGGCGGCTGTGGCGCGCCGCGGCCCCCCATACTTGCCCTGCTCGGCATTCAGAGCCGGGAGGACATGGAGCTTTGCGCGCCGCGCGGCATTATTCCCGTGCTCGGGGATTACACGCAGTTGAAGATGCTGGAGGACTTCCGCTGCCGGAGCGGTCCTGCGCCGATTGCCGTTAAATGCAATACCGGCATGTCCCGCCTGGGGTTCAACGAGGAGGAACTGCCCGCCCTGTGCGCCGCCTTGCGCGCCCTGCCCGGAGTGCGCCCGGTGCTTGCCCTTTCCCATCTGCATTCGGCGGACACGGAGGGCGGGCTTGAGGCGGCTCGCGCTCAGGCCGTTGTGTTTGCCCGCATGCTGCAGGGGCTGCGCGCGGAGTACCCGGATATGGCGGCATCGCTGGCCAATTCCGCGGGCACCTTTTTTGCCGCCGAACTGACGCGTATTATCGGCCCCCATGTGTGCCGTCCGGGGCTTGCGCTGTACGGCGCCGATCCGTTCTACGGCACTTCGTTGTCCCTGGGCCGCGCTTTGGCGCCCGCCATGGCCGTCAGCGCGCCGCTGCTCTCGGAGCGCGAGTTGCCCGCGGGCGCGGGGTTGGGCTACGGGCATACGTTCAGGGCCGAGCGGCCTATGCGGGTAGGGATAATCGCCGCCGGCTACGCGGACGGGTTCTCCCGCGGGTTGTCCGGGCGCGGCGAGGTCTGTATTGCCGGCGTGCGTGCGCCCGTGCTGGGGCGCGTGTCCATGCAGATGAGCGCGGTGGATCTGTCGGCCCTGCCGCGCGGGTCGGAGAAGCCGGAGCGGGCCTGGATCATGGGCGGCCCCTGGGCGCAGTCCGTAAAAGTCGAAGAACTCGCGGCCGCGTGGGGGACCATCCCCTATGAAGTCATGTGCCTGCTCGGACGCAACGAGCGCGTCTATGCCTGCTTGCGGTGAGGCGGCGGTGCATTATGCTCGTTTGCCGCGATCGAAGCGCACGCCGGCGCGTACGCGGTGCGAATCCACATCCTCGGACGGGCCGCCGCAGAGGCAGGGCATGCGGCGCATCGGCAGCGCTTCGTCGTTTTCGGGATTGACACACGCTGCTGCATGCGGGTATCCTTAACTGCAAAAATTTCGAGCGAAGCAAGGCAGATACCGATAAAAGAAGGTTCACGGGAATGGAGCAAAAACCGCTGTCGCCCAAATATGACGTGGTCTTCAAAAATATTTTCAGTGAAAAGCGTATCGCTGTTCTGAAGGATTTTCTTCAGGCCGTGCTTGATTTGCCGGAAGACGCGTATGAAGATATTCAGGTTATGGACCCGCATCTTTTGCGGAAGCAGAAAAAGGATAAACCGGGTATTCCGGATTTGCGGATTTCGCTGCGAGGCGGCAAGAAAGTAGATGTCGAAATCCAGGTTGAGCCGCAACCTTCCATCTGGAA
>JAISWB010000021.1 GCA_031271265.1 Desulfovibrio sp.
GCGGCCCTTGACGCCGGGGCGGGAATGGACGAAGTTCGGCGAGCCGGTTAAATCGGCGTAACCCTGTTTACACCGGCGGACGGAATCCCGCATAAACAACCAGTTAAGGATACTTGCCATGTCGTTTCTCAAGAGCAGCACCGGGTTTACGCGTTTCCGCATCAATGAGGCCGTGCCGCAGACGCTTTGGCCGGAGCTGACGGATTTGCTGCGCCGCAACAGTTTCACCGATATCGACGAGTTGCCGGAGGATCGTTCGGCAGGCTGGACTGCTTACGGCGACATTCTGGACACGACCTTCAGTTCCGCGCCGGTGGAGAAAGGGCCGTACATTGTTTTTTCGTTGCGCCTGGATACGCGGCGGGTGCCGCCGGGGGTAATCAAGAAACACCTGGCGTTGGCCCTTAAAAAAGAAGAAGCCCAGAACAGGGAAATGGGGCGCAAATTCATTTCGCGCGAGCGCCGCAAGGAACTGAAGGAGCAGGTGCTGCACAAGCTGCGCATGCGTTTTCTGCCTGTGCCCGCAGAATTCGAGGTGGTGTGGAACACGGCGGACGCGGTCGTATTTTTTGCTTCGACGCGGGCACAGATGGTGGATCTTTTCGAGGAGATGTTCGTGCGCACCTTCAATCTGCATTTGACGCCGTTGACGCCGTATGAACTGGCGACATCGTTGTCCGGGGACGCAACACTGCCGGACAGTCTGGAAGCCACGGAATTCAACCGGGCGGGGGGGCAGGCGTGAACGACACTCCATATCTCGGCAGGACGGCCGACCTTGTGCTGGGGCAGGAATTTCTGACCTGGCTCTGGTTTCGCAGCGCCACGGGGAAAATTTTCAATGACGACAAGGGTCTGCCGTTTACGGCAAGCGTGGAGCAACGTGTCGTCGTGCAGGGCGGGGAGGGCGATCATCTGGAGACGGCCAGTGTTTCCGGTGTGGAATCCGAGTTGCGCGAGGCGCGCCTGGGTCTGGTGACGGGCAAGAAAGTAAGCCGGGCGTTGTTGCGGCTGGAACGCGGCAGCGACGAGTGGCGCCTGACGCTCCGGGCCGTCGATTTTTCTATGTCCGGGCTGAAGACGCCGAAGATCGAGCAATCCGGGCGCGACGGGGAGGATCCCGACGCGCTGTTTCTGGAGAAGCTGTTCCTTATAGAAAGCTGCCTGGGGCTTCTGGACGCGGTATACGCCGAATTTTTGCGCGTTCGGCTGGACGCGGCGGCCTGGGCGGAGGAGACGGAGCAGCTTTCCCGGTGGATGCGGGCATGAGGCGCGGATGACTTTTTGGTTCGGCCTTGCTCTGGCGCTGATTGCGCTTTGCGCGGGTCTTTACCTGTTGTTGCCTGCCGGCCGGAGGCCGGCGGCCGCCGCGGACCTGGCCGGTCGGCTTCTGCGCAGGGGCGCGTGGCTTTTTGCCGTGTTCATGGGCATAACCCTGGTGTGTTTCCTGGTCATTCATCTTGCGCCGGGATCCCCGACGGACATGCAGACTACCCTGAACCCGCTGGCGGACGCCGACGCGCAGCGGCGTCTGGCGGAATTGTACGGCCTGGACAAACCGCTCTACGAACAATATTACCTCTGGCTTAAACGGCTGGCCCGGCTTGACTTCGGCGTCTCCATGAGCAGCGATTCGCGTCCGGTGATGGACAAAATTCTGGAACGCCTGCCGCTGACCCTCGGATTGAACGTAACGACCCTGCTGCTGACCCTGCTGTTGTCCATACCCATAGGCGTTCTTGCCGCGCGCAGGCGCGGCGGGATGTTCGACAAGGCCACGACGCTGTTCGTGTTCCTGGGTTTTGCCATGCCCGGATTCTGGCTGGCGTTGCTGCTCATGGTGACGTTTTCCATCGACCTGCGCTGGTTGCCGCTGTCCGGCCTGACCTCGGTGGATTACGCTTCTCTTTCCCCGACCGGTAAAGTTCTGGACGTCATGAGCCACCTGGCCCTGCCGATTTTTGTGTCCACCTTCGGCAGTCTCGCCGGGATGTCGCGTTTCATGCGCGCGTCGATGCTGGACGTCCTGCAGCGGGATTTCATTCTCACGGCGCGGGCCAAGGGATTGCCGGAGCGCCGGGTGCTTTTCCGCCATGCTCTGGCGAACGCGCTGTTGCCGATGATAACCATTCTGGGCTTGTCCGTGCCGGGGCTTATCGGGGGGAGCGTGATCCTGGAGTATATCTTCGCGTTGCCCGGCATGGGGCAGTTGTTTTACAACGCGGTCATGGCCAGGGATTACCCGTTGATCATGGGCAACCTGGTGCTGGGGGCGGTATTGACCCTGGCAGGCAACCTGACGGCCGACGTGGCCTACGGGTTGGCGGACCCGCGTATCCGGGCGGGACTGCGGATCGGCGGAGCGGGATTGCGGGACACGGAGGAGGCGTGATGCGGGGCGCCGGGTTGCTGTATGTCCTGAAAAGCCGTACCTTGCTTGTCCTGGGAGCTTTTCTGGTCGGGACCATGACGGCGGCGGCCCTGGCGGCTCCGTGGGCGGCGCCTTTCGATCCCCTGGCGATTGACCCGGATGCCGTGCTGCTGGAACCGTCCGCCCTGCATCCTTTCGGCACGGACTCCCTGGGACGCGACGTCTTCGCGCGCATGCTTCACGGCGCCGGGGTCTCGTTGCGGGTAGGGCTTATTTCCGTCGGCATTTCCGTAAGCATCGGCACGACGGTAGGCTTGCTTGCGGGCTGGTTTCGCGGACTCGTCGACGAATGCCTGATGCGTTTTGTGGACGTGATGCTCTGTTTCCCGACCTTTTTCCTTATTTTGGCGGTCATTGCCTTTCTGGAGCCGAGCCTGACCAACATCATGGTCGTCATCGGGCTGACCTCGTGGATGGGGGCGGCGCGGCTGGTGCGGGCGGAAACGCTTTCCCTGCGCGAGCGGGAATTTGTGCAGGCGGCGAAGTTGGCGGGGGCGGGGACGGCGCGCATCCTGTTCCGGCATATTTTGCCGAACGCGGCGGCGCCCCTGCTTGTGTCGGCCACCCTGGGCGTGGCCGGGGCCATTCTCACCGAATCGGGACTGTCCTTTCTGGGCATAGGGGTGCAGTACCCCTTTCCGAGTTGGGGCAACATCCTGATTGAGGGCAAGGAGACCCTGGGCGTGGCCTGGTGGCTTTCGCTGTTCCCCGGACTGGCGATACTGCTGACGGTGCTGGGCTACAATCTTCTGGGCGAGGGACTGCGCGACCTGCTGGACAGGCGCGCAAGCCGGTGAACGGCGATGCAAAAGGCGCGGAACCGCACTCTCTGCCGAGATCGCAAAGCAAAAAACGCGGCGAGAGTGTTGACTAAAATATATATTTACGGCATACTCCAAAAATTCTTTATATTGCGGAAATTTTCATTTTCCTTGCTTGCCCCTTCCAGTCGACTCACCTTCGTTTGCTGCGCTTACACGTTTTGGTAAATACGCTTCAATCTTTTCAAAACACGGACGTACTTTACCTTTTACGCGTTGCAGCAAGTCCATGCTGATCAATGCGTTGATGTCTCTGGCTTTCATTCTTGATGTTTTTTCTGCATATATAGTGTGCAAAGGGAAAGAAATGTCTTCGATTTTATTTATCAAAATCCAACTATCATTTTCAAATGTTTTATCTGATATAGCTAAAAGTAAATCTCTACGACGTTTATGTGCAACACTATCAAAACCTTCAAATTGTGAATATACATAATTTGTCCAAAAGGCTTTATATTGTGCTTGTCTTATTCTTTCAAGCTGTTCACTTAATTGGTCAGCATATCCTTGCAACGCATAAGCAATAAAAGGAAACGGATTACACTCTTTGCTAGTTTTATCAAGAGCAAGATAATATGCACTTCTTGTTTCATTATAGTGATTGCTGAGTAAATGTGCGGCAGGCGCAGGAATGCCCGCAGAAATGCACAGCATAAATTCCACGAGTCTGGCCGTTCTTCCGTTACCATCGCCAAAAGGATGTATCCATGCTATATATAAATGAGCAAGTATAGCTTTAAGTACGCCGGTTGAAATAGGCCAATTCTGACCTAAAGAAAAATCATCTTTCAACATTTGACACATGCGTTCTAATAAGTATTGGCATTCTTCTGCGGGCGCACCTCTATATCTTGCTACACCAACACTGTGCTTGCGTATTTCGCCTGGGATTACATCATCCCCATGTGGAAGCCTGTTTAATACATAAAAGTTATATTTTTTAATTTCATCAACAGTCAACGGTGTTGTCGTACCGGTAAACTGTGAATCTGCAATTTTATTACACGCATTTACAATATTATCAATTTCAATACCCAGGTATTCTTTTGATGGAGGTAACTCTAATTTACCGGATAAATGCTGACGGACCTGCTCTTCAGTTAAGGTATTCCCCTCAATAGCGGTTGTGGCCCTCGCCCCTTTGGCGAGATATAACAGTTGCAATTCTTTGGCTGTTTTTGGATCCAAAAGCGTAGCGGCAATATGCCGGCACTTAGATTGGATTTCTCCCAATCTCAACCAGATTTCTATTCCCGCTTGCCTGGTGTCCACTAAAAAAGTAATCCACGGGTGGCTTTTCTCATAATTAAGCGGCATGGTAATATCCAAAATTTTATTAATTAATTCTGCTGATTAAATACTTTTATGCCGTTGAGTACGACATATTTTCTTTAATTTAGCTGCGTATTTAATGTCGAAATTAGCGCCTTGTCAACCCTGCCCCGCGTTTTTTCGGCCATTCCGTAACTGACCGTATCCCCGGCCGGCCTCCGCAGGTGCGTTCCCTGCCAAATGAACGCGCGTCCCTCTGGACAGGCGGGCCGGAACGGCAGTACACTCCCCGCATGTCCCGATGCGAGGCCAAGCTGTGATCGACTACGAACGCGACCTTAACGAAGCCCAGTACGATGCTGCGACCAGCGTTGACGGTCCCCTGCTGGTAGTCGCCGGCGCGGGCAGCGGCAAAACCCGCACCATCGTCTACCGCCTAGCCTATCTTGTTGAAACCGGCATCCCGGCCTCCGCCATCCTGCTCCTGACCTTCACCCGCAAGGCCGCCGCCGAGATGCTTGAACGCGCCCGCAGGCTCGTCGAACAGGACACCGGTCTGCCCGACCTTGACGCGTACGGCCCGGACGCGTCCTTGCCCCGTCCCCTCGCCTCCGTGCAGGGAGGCACCTTTCACTCCTACGCCTATTCCGTACTCCGTCTCTTCCGCCCCGAGGGATACAACGGCCACCTGACGGTCATGGACAGCCACGACATGCTCGCCGCTCTGCAACACTGCCGCGAAGAACTGAAGATCAGCGACCGCTCCTTCCCCAAAAACCAGACCGTCGGCGCCCTCCTGAGCAAAAGCCGGAACAAGGAAATTTCTCTTGAAGACACCCTCAGGCGCAATGCAGCGCACCTGTTCGTGCATCACGCGGCCATGGAAGACATGGCCGCCGCCTACGCCCGCTATAAAAAGGGAAAATCCCTTCTGGATTACGACGACCTGCTCTTTTCCCTGGAAGAAACCCTGTCGGCCCGCCCCGAAGCCCTCGCATACTGCCGCGAACGCCACAAATACATCATGGTGGACGAATACCAGGACACAAACCCCGTCCAGGCCCGCATCGCGGGCCTTATCGCAGGACTCGACCCGGCAGGACCGAACGCGGCCGGCAACGCCGAAAGTCTCAAAGCCGGCCCGGACCCGGCAGACCCGAACCCGGCCGGGGACGCCGGAACCTTCAAAGGCAACATCATGGCCGTCGGCGACGACGCCCAGTCGATTTACGCCTTCCGCGGCGCGGATATCCGCAATATCCTGAAGTTTCCGGAAATTTTCAAAGGCACCAGGATCATCCGCCTGGAAGAAAACTACCGCTCCACCCAACACCTGCTGAACCTCTCCAACGCCGTGCTGGAAAACGCCGCCGAAGGCTACGCCAAACACCTCTTCACCCGGCGCGGCGACGGCCTCATGCCGAACATCGTCAGGCCCCTGTCGGATAGAAGCCAGGCGGCGCACGCCGCAGCGCGCATCACCGAACTCATGCGCACCTTCGGGCCGGGCGGCACGGCCGTGCTCTTCCGTTCCGGCTTCCACTCCTTCCCGCTGGAAGTGGCCCTGAACAAGCTCGGCATAGCCTTCAAAAAGTACGGCGGCGTCCGCTACACCGAAGCCGCGCACGTCAGGGACGTGCTGAGTTTTCTGCGCCTTGTCCTGAACCCCATGGATTTTACGGCCTTCACCCGCATGGCCGAACTGTCCAAAGGCGTGGGCGCCAAAACCTGCCTGAAAATCTATCAAATCGCGGCCTCCGGCGACAAGGAGAAACTGGCCGAGGCAACGGCCCGCCTTCCCGATCTCGCCGCCGACCTGGCCTTTCTGGAAAAAGCGCGGCGCGGCGACCTCACCCCCGTGCAACTGCTCTCGGGTATCATCGAGCATTATACCCCGCGCCTGGAGCAACGCTTTCCCGACGACTACCCCAGGCGCCTGCAGGGACTGGAACAACTCGCCCAGATCGCCGCCGCGTACAGCGACCCCGACCTGCTCGCCGCCGACCTTTCCCTGGAAGACCCGGAAAAACGCGACGACGGCGCGGCAGGACTGACCCTGTCCACCATCCACTCGGCCAAGGGCCTGGAATGGGACGCCGTCCTTGTTCTGGATCTCGTGGAAGACCGTTTCCCCTCCCGCCACGCCATGGTCCGGGCCGAAGACTACGAGGAAGAACGCAGACTGATGTATGTGGCCTGCACGCGCGCCCGCTCCTTCCTTGAACTGTACGTTCCGGCGGGACTGTACGACCGCTCGGGCGGCGGCGCCGTGGCTGCTTCGCCCAGCCCCTTCGTGCGCGAACTTCACCCGTCCCTGTACCGCGAACTGCAGGAAGGCTGGGACGGTACGCTGGTCGAAAAACACCGCAACGCCGGCAAGGTGTCGGGCGGCCTGCGCCTTGCGCGCTCCGCAGGCGCTTCAAACGTCCGCGCGCCGGCGGCGGACGCCCCGGTGTTTTTCAACGCGACCGGCGGCTGTGCCCCCGGCGGAACGGCACGGAGCGCGGACTTTGCCGCGCCGGGAGCGCTTCGGGACCATGCCGGACTCGGTGACGGCCCGGACCATGCCGGACTCGGCGACGGCGAAACATGGACCGCGCCCGAAAGCCCTCTGCTCGGTTCCGGCGACTGCGGCTTCTGCCGGCACCGCATTTTCGGACGCGGCAAAATCGTCCAGCACCTGCCCCCGGACAAGGTCAGGGTCAACTTTCCGGGCTTCGGCCTGAAAGTTATCATGTCCTCGTACCTGAGCATGGAGGAATGATGCGCCCTGCCCCGCAAGGGAACTCAGAACAAGCGGGGCTCCGCCCCGGACCCCGCCGGGGGAAATGATTTTCCCCGGACCCCCTCATCTGAGGTGCCGTGAAAGCATGGACGTTACGCAGTTTCGGGTAGACTTCCTTCATCAGAGGTGCGGAGACTGATGCGCTCCGATCCATGGCACGACCGGGGAGCCTGCCCTGCCTCGGAAGACGAGATACTCGCAGCGGTCGATGCGGCCTTTCCTTCCCGTTCCCCGCATGTGCCCTTCGGGCGGGGGCACGACTGCGCGGAACTCGTCGCTCTTGCCCGTGACGACGCGGGGCGCCCGGCGCCGGCCGCTGATCTTTTTCTTCAGGATGCCGGACGCCTGGCACTGTCCGCTGATCTTTTTCTTCAGGACGTGCATTTCCGCACCGCCTACTTTCTGCCCGAAGAAGCGGGGGGCAAGGCGCTGTCCGCCGCCGTCGGCGACCTTGCGGCGGCGGGAGCCGTTCCCCTGGGCTTTGCCCTGGGCCTGATGCTCCCCCCCGGCACGACGTCTTCCACGCTTGCCCGCATTTTTTCCGGCATGGCGGTCCGGGCGCGGGACTACGGGATTGTCCTGGCCGGGGGAGACTTGTCCGCCGCGCCGGTACTCGGTTTTTCCGTGACCGTATGGGGCGCGCCGGCCGGGACGGGCGTGCCTTTCCTGCGCCGGGGCTGCGCCGTCGCAGGCGACGTAGTCTTCGTCATCGGCCCCTGCGGCCTTGCCCGCGCCGGACTGTGGGCACTGGAACGCCTCGGGCGCAAGGCAACGGACCTGCTGCCCGCCTGCTGCCGCGCGCATCTTGATCCACGCCCGCTGTTGCGCGAGGGCCGGGCTTTGGCCCTGATTGCTCAAGAAAAAGGCGCGGAGGGGCGCGTATCGCTCATGGATGTGTCCGACGGCCCGGCGCGCGACCTGCCGCGTCTCCTGGGCGGCCTAGGAGCGGATATCGCCGTCGGGCCGGAACAGCTCCATGCGGAACTTGCAAAGGCGGCCGAACGCATGGGCGCAAGCCGGGAAGAGCTGTATCTGCTCGGAGGCGAGGATTACGCCCTCCTGGGAACCTGCCCCGAAGCGCTGTGGCCGCATGTGCAGACGGCCGTGCCGGGCGCGGCCCGTCTGGGCCGGGTCCGCCGGGAAGCGGGTTTGCTGTTGCGCGGACGCCCGTTCACCGCGTACGGGTTTGATCATTTTTTCGCAGTGCCCGGAACTTCCGAAACGCCTCCCGAAGCGTTCACCGCGCAGGCGGTCGACCATTTTCCCGATGCAGCGGGCCGGGAATAATTTCTCCCCTATTCCCCGGTATTCACTGTCAGGCACTACAGCAGGCTGCTTCTGTTGCCGGGGAATTTTTCCGTGGCTGGAGCGGGGAGAGTGCAGAGGCGCTTACCTTCCGGAAAAAACGGCAGGCTTGACTTTGTAACATAGATCGTTACACTTGAAGCAAAGTCACTTTGAAAGTGCTTCGGCGTCCGCACGCGCGGACGCCCGCCGCGAAGGCGTAAGCGCAATTTATTTGCGCGGTTAAACACCGGAGCGAGCATAGATCCGAGAAAACTCGGCCGGGAATCTCAAAGTTGCAATGCTCTGGTTTGACCATGATAAAGAGCTTTGAGCATAAAGGACTTGAGGCGTTTTTTTATGACGGCACGGCAAAGGGCATTCAAACGCAGCATGCCGACAGGCTGCGGCGCCGGCTTGACCGTCTGGACGCCGCCGGGGCGGTACAAGATATGAACGTGTCCGGCTATGACCTTCATTATCTTAAAGGCAAGCTCAAGGGGCACTGGTCAATCAAGGTCTCCGGTAATTGGCGGTTGACTTTCCGCTTTGAGGACGGCAACGCCTATGTTGTCAACTATCAGGACTATCACTGAAGGACAGGCCATGCAGCGCAAAGTTATCCGCAAACGCACACATCCCGGGGAGCTTATTCGTGAAGACTATATGAAACCGCTGAAGCTCACGGTTACATCATTGGCGGAAAATCTTGGAGTTTCCCGCAAGACGCTCTCATCCATCCTCAAGGAGCAGGCAGGGGTGACACCGGATATGGCGTTGCGTCTTTCCCGCGCTTTCTGCACTACCCCGGATCTGTGGCTGAACATGCAAAGAGGATATGACCTCTGGGCAGTAGAAAATGAAAGCGCCGAACGGCAAAGCGTAGTGCCGCTGTATACGCCTTCCGCCTTGGCGCGGGAGCACGCATAGGACGGCAAATTTTCCGCCTCCGGAGCAATTTCAAAGTGGAATTGCCGCAGCGGCCTGTAAACTCAACATTGAAATATTCTATGCCGGGATACTCGGGCGTAACGCCCGACGATGCGGAGCCGTCCTGCGCCCTGTGCGCGGCAGCCGGCAAAACCTGCTGCCGCGCCGACCCGGCGCAGGCGCACCTCATCTTTCCTCTCTCCCCGGCGGAGCGGCGGCGGCTCGCCGCGAATACCGCCGACGGAGGAGAAACGCCCTGGGCGGCCCGCCCCAACACGCCGGATTTCATAAGCGCCGTACACTCCTTGTTTCCCAGGGATAAAAAGCGTATAGAAGAACTGTTCCCGGCGGACGGGGAACATTGGTCTTTGCGCCTGCGCCCGGACGGCGCGTGCGTTTTTCTGGACAGCGACGGCTGCCGCCTGCCGCGCGGAGCGCGGCCCGGATACTGCCTGCTGTTTCCGGTCTGGATCGTGGGCGGCACGTTGACCTTGTTTGCATCGCAGGAATGCCTTATAGCCCGGAAGGCGGGAAGTCCGGCCCGATGCGCCGGGCTGATGGGCACGGACAGGGCCGGACTTTCTCTGACCTATGCGCGTCTGCGCCGCGAATGGGGCCTGGAGCATTTCACGAATGAAATGAGTGAACTGCTCTGCAAGGATTTGCCTGCAAATCCTTGCCGCGAAACAGGAGCAGGCGGGCTTTGCCCGCCGTAAGCGACTGTTTCAAGCGTAAAAGCTGTAGACGAGGGGAGCTGTTTCAATCCGTAAAAGAATTTCTTGTCAACAACCATGTTCAGACGTATTTTCGTTTATTGCCTCATAGCCGGCACGACTTTGGGCATAGCCGGCGCCGGCGCCGCCTTCGCCCTGTACCTGTGGGCGGCCCACGATCTGGTCAGCATCACCAAGGTCAGCGACTACCGCGCTCCGCAGGTGACCACCGTGTACGCCCGGGACAAGAGCATCATGGGCTACCTGTTCCGGGAAAAACGCTTCCTCGTCAATCTGGACGCCATGCCGCCCCACCTGACCAAAGCCTTTCTGGCCGCGGAGGACGCGCGCTTCTTCGAGCATGTGGGCGTGGATTTCCAGGCCATACTCCGGGCCTTGATTCACAACATGCTCGACAACGAGCGCATCAGCGGCGCCAGCACCATCACCCAGCAACTCGTGAAACGCCTGCTCCTGACCCCGGAAAAAACGCTGGAACGCAAAATCAAGGAAGCCCTGCTGGCCTACCGTCTGGAAAACTACCTGACCAAGGAACAAATCCTCTACCTGTACCTGAACCATATCTACCTCGGCAACAGTTCCTACGGCGTGGAAGCCGCGGCCCGCACCTATTTCGCCAAACATGTGGGCGAACTCACCCTTGCCGAGGCGGCCGTCCTGGCCGGACTGCCCAAGGCGCCCTCCACGAACAATCCCTACACAAAGCCTGAAAACACCAGAGCTCGCCAACTCTGGGTTCTCGACCGCATGCGTCAGGTCGGCTTCATTACCGAGGCCGAGTACGACGCGGCCGTTGCGCAACCGCTTACATACAAACAGATGCCCGACCCTTCCTGGACTGTGGGTTCGTGGTACCTGGAAGAAGTGCGCCGGCAGCTCATCGCCTTTTTCGATGAGGCCAATGTCCGGCGGCTGGGCATTGCCGTGGACATTTACGGAGAAGAGGCCGTCTACGAAGGGGGCCTGCACGTGTACACGGCCATGGACCCCGTGCATCAGCGCGCCGCCGAGCAGGCCCTGCGCGCCGGACTGCACGAGGCCGACCACCGCCGGGGCTGGCGCGGTCCTCTTGAGCAACTGCAGGGCGCGGAACGGGAAAAATTTCTGAAAAACAGCGCCTTCACTCCCGCGGCCCTGGACAACAGCGGCTGGGTCAAGGCGCTGGTGACCGGCGTGGACAAAAACGGCGCGGAAGTCGCCTTGGGCAACGGCTACCGGGGGTACATCTCCGTCCGTACCATGGACTGGTGCCGCACGCCCAACCCCAGGATCGCAGCGGCGGGCGCAGCGAAAATACAGGATGCGGCCAAGGTGCTGAGTCCCGGCGATCTGGTTTTCGTTTCCGCCTACGGGGCGACCGGCAACGCCAACCCCGTCACCGTGCGCGCGGACCCGGAAAACAAGAAGAATCCTGTCCCGGCCTATGTTCCGGGCGACGTAAGCCCGGACACGGTCATGCAACTCTGCCTGGAACAGGTGCCGGACCTGCAGGGCGCGCTGGCGTCCATTGAAGTAGGTACCGGCGACCTTGTGGCCATTGCGGGCGGCTATCATTTTTCGCCGGAAAGCCAGTTCAACAGGGCGACCCAGGCTCACCGCCAGCCGGGATCCTCGTTCAAGCCCATTGTCTACTCGGCGGCCCTGGATCAGGGCTTCACGCCCGGCACCATCGTGTACGACACGCCCTTTGTGCTGCCGGACCGCTATACCAAGCGGCTCTGGACCCCCGGCAACGCCGACGGCAAATTTCTCGGTCCCATTCCCGTAAGCAGGGCCATCGCGGCCTCGCGCAACGTCAGCACCGTGCGCGTGGCGCAGCAGATAGGCATGGAGGCCGTGGTGCAGCGTGCCCACGATCTCGGCATTCAAGGCGACATCCCTGCGGTTCTGGCCGTCAGCCTGGGCAGCTACGAGGCCACGCCCCAGACCATGGCCGAGGCCTATTCCGCCTTTGCCAACGCGGGCAAGCGCATCAAGCCGCGCATCATCACGTCTGTCGACAACTGCTGGAAGGAACCCCTGGTGACCTTTGAGGCCGATGTTCAGGAGGCCGTAACCCCGCAGAACGCCTATGTCATGGATTACCTGCTCAAGGGCGTGATCACCGGGGGAACGGGCAGCGCGGCCCGCGTGCTGGGCAGACCCATGGGCGGCAAAACCGGCACGTCCAACGACGAGCGCGACGCCTGGTTTATCGGCTTTACCCCGCACCTTGTGACCAGCGTCTGGATCGGCTACGACAACAACATCCCCATGGGACGTTCCGAATACGGCGGCAAAGCCGCCCTGCCCGTCTTCATCAAGTACCGCAGGGAAGTGGAAACCTTCTACCCGCCGGACGACTTTCCCGTGCCTTCGGGCATAGTCTGGTCCTCGGGCCGGGAAGAGCCGGACGGGCAGAAAGGCGC
>JAISWB010000004.1 GCA_031271265.1 Desulfovibrio sp.
CAGGGTCATCCTGTTCTCGTCAACTTCATAACGCAATATTGTGTAAGTTCTGTATGTTACGGTAATCGGCTCTATTTTATAACCGTCTGAATTTTTGAGGAAATCAAGAGAACAGATCAACCCTGGTCCTGTTCGGCTATTTCACGTTTACCTCTCTCTCCACGCCGAGTACGCGTCCGTCCGCTCCCAGGGCATAGCGTATGCCGCGCCATTCCATGCTTCCGGCCGCAACCGTGCGCACATAGTTGCCGTAAAGCGCCGTTACCGCAAGCGCAAGCCCCTTGAGCCACGCGGTTCTCGGGCAATCCGCCGCAATGCGGCGGCGCAGGAGTTCCTGCAACAGTACCTGTCCGCAAAGGACAAGCAAAGCGGCCGCAAGCATCGGGAACGGCACGCCGCCCCTCAGGACAAGGAGCAGAATATACGGACAGGCTGCGCAGGCTGCGGCAAACCAGACCAGACAAAAACCGATAAGCAGCCAGGCGCCGAAGGTGTAAAGCCGGGGATAAAAAAGCTGGCGGAACAGCCACTCGTCCAAGGTTTCCCGCGTCATCGAACGGGCGGCGCTCTCCAACAGGGCGTCCGGGCAGAACAGCACGGGGATGCCCCGTTTACCCAGCAGACCCGCCAAAGAGGAATCGTCAACTACCGTCCGCCGCCATAGTCCGGCCACGTCGAGACGTTTGAACTCCGAGGCGCGCGCCGCCGTGGCCCCGCCCCACGGCTGCGTGAAAAAAGGCAGCGATTGCAGAAAAAGCATGAAACGGTTGATTGCGTGGAACGCCGTTGCGGCAGGTTTCGCGGTATACAGGCGCGAACGCCGGTATCCCGTGCAAAAATCGGCTTTACCGAGCAAAACAGGGTGGACGAGCTTGCGGACGAAATCCGGCTCAGCGCGATGATTGGCGTCACAGAACACGTATACGGCCGTGCCCGGATCGACGGCTTCGAGACAGGAGAGCAGGTTTTGATTTTTCTGCCCCGAACGGACGGCTTGCGGCGCATCCACAAGGCGCGCGTGCGCGTAACGGGCGGTCAATTCACGGGCCGGCGCGTACGCGGGGTCGGCAGCGCCGCAGACGGCGAGATAGACCGTCAGGGACGGGTAATCCTGCTCAAGCAGGCTGTGCAGGGCTGCTTTCGTATCGTCGCTCCGCCCGGTCACGGGGATCATCACGGCCACAGGCGGCAAAGGCAGGGGAGCGGGCAGAGCGGAAAGTCGGAACGCCTTGTGCAGGCACTTCGTATCCAAACCCAGACCGCAGTACAAAAGCGCCGTCAGCGCCCAGGCAGAGGACAGCAGGCATAGAGCGAGGGTCACGGCGATGTCGTTCCTTTGTGCGCGAAGCGCGCGTCGAAGAGGGCCGCGAGCCGCCGCAGATTCGCTTCGGTATCGAACATTTCCCCGACCAGCGCCCGCCCTCGGGCGGCCATGCGCAGAGCGCCGGGGCGGTCGGAAGCCAGCGCGCGCACAGCATCGGCCAGAGCGGCGGCATCGCGTTCCGGCACGAGCAGCCCGGTTTCGCCGTGGCGGATCACGTCGCCCACGCCGGATACCGGCGTACTTATCACGGGCAGGCCGTGACTCAGAGCTTCGATGATCACCGTAGGCAGACCGTCGCCTTTGCCGCTGTCTTCGGCGAGGCAGCAGGGCATGAGAAAGATGTCCGCGGCGAGCAGCAGTTCCGGCAAATCTTCGTGGGCGACGAAGCCGGGAAAATGCGTCCGGGCTTCCAGACCTGTTTCCTTTGCCCGTTGTTTGAGTTTTTTCTCCCACGGGCCGGAGCCGGCCACGGTGAGTTCGGCCTCCAGGCCTCTGTCGCGCAGGAGTTTGAGCGCCTCAACGGCATACCGGAAGCCCTTGGTTTCAACTAGACGGCCGACGGCCAGCAGACGCAGGGGCGGACGCATGGGCGCTTCGGCCGTGCGTTCCGAAGGCAGGGTACGCACGTTGTAAATGAGGTGATGTTTTCCGGCCGCGGCGCCTTTCGGATCGAATTTCGCAAGATAGGGGAGGTTGTGCGAGGCGTCGATGCGCGCGAAAGCGGCGGCTTCCAGTTTTTCGGCCAATGCCCCGTCCGGCGGGCGGATGTCTCCGGCAAGGCAGTTCATGGAAAAGGGAATTCCTGTGAGACGGGACGCCGTCCAGGCGGCCGAGGCCGGGCCGCAGGCCCATGCCGCGTGGAGATGTTCGATGTTCAATGCCTTGCAGCGTTCGGCCAGGTAAAAGCCGCAGAGGACCGCCCAGGTGTTTTCCAGTTGTTGTTCCGCGTCCCGCCGGCGGCGGAAGAGAATATCCCTGAATATTCCGGCGCCGGCACGGGGCTTGGCGGCCATGCCCCGGATCACGGCGGCGCAGATGCGAAAAAAAGATGCCGCGCCCAAGTGCTCCACGGGCAACCTGCCGCAACGCAGCCTCGGGCCGAGACCTTTGCCGCAGGGGCCGTACAGGCTGAATCCGCGGACGGGAAAACCGCGGTCATGCAGGGCTTCCGCCTCGTAATAGATAAAGGTTTCCGATGCTAAGGGCAGCCAGAGGGAAACATAGGCCGTCCGGACGTGCGCGGGTTCACTCTGCATGCGGCTCAGTACCCCACAGTTATAATCTCAGCCGCCGGTAAAGCCTGCCGACCCAACCGGTACGGGCCTCCTCCAACAGCCGTTTTTACTTTCCTCCTCTGCCGGCTCTACAAATTGCCGAAAGCCGGGCCGGCGCCCTGAAGGAATGGCACATATTTCGGCGGAAAAGTGGGACATACAGACCTCCAAGATACGGGAAATTCGGCGGCCTATGCGCTCTCCTGTGCCGAGGAGGAAGGCAACGCCGCTGCATGAAGTCCCGGTAGCGGTTCGACGTTTTGCCGGCCTCCGGGGATGTATTCCGCGTCCCATTGATCCCTGCCTCTTTGCAGGCCAAGCCAGAGCCCGGCATCGGTATTGAAAGCGCGGGCAAGCCGTTGCGCTATATCCGGCGTCACTCGGGCGTTTTCGTTTAAAATTTTCGAAAGTGTTTTGCGGGAAATACCCAAGTGATCCGCCAGTGCTGTAACGGTTAAACCTAAAGGCTCCATATACAGCCCCCGGATAATCGCCCCCGGATGCGAAGGGCGGCGGGTCATTTTTGAGCTGTCAAGCATAGTCCTTCCTCAATGGTAGTCTTGATAATCCACAACATAAGCATTGCCGTCTTCAAAGCGGAAAGTCAAACGCCAATTGCCGGAAATACGAACCGCCCAATGCCCTCGCATGTCCCCTTGCAACCGGTGCAGACCGGAACCGGCAAAGTTCATGTATATCGGTTCATTCACATGGTTCAGCAAGTCGAGAACCAATGCGAGCTTGGCAGAGTGCTTTGCTTGGATTCCCCTGGTGGAGCGGGTGAGATAAAATTCTTCCAGACCCTTATGAGCAAAGCTTTTTATCATGATGTAACCTTTTGGGTAACAAGTCAAGCTTGCTTTTTTTGAAAGTCGGAAAAACTCGGCTCAGTACCCCATAAGCCCGCAACAGCGGGTGCATACCGGCATCAGGCCGTCTTTGCTCAGGCTTGCGCGGAAAGCGCGGTATCTCGCGTTGTTCCAGAGTTCGGTGACGGTCGCCTCGCGCACGTTGCCGACGATATAGTCATGGTAATCCCGACAGGGCGACATGCTGCCGTCGGAATCAATCTCCACGGCGCGAAAAATGGATATGCAGCGGTCAAAGCCGAAGGTTGCAGCGTGGTTGCCGTAGTATTCGCGCAGGTCGTCGGCCGACGTGAGACGTGGGAGGATGTTGACGGCGGGCGCGGCCGGCCCCGCCGAACGGCGCTCCAACTCCCGGAGCTGCCCGGCGAGGGCTTTCGCGTCCTTGTTCACCCAATCGCCGATCCAGCCCCGGTGCAGTTTGGGGGTAAAACCGAAGCGCCGCGTGAAATCGGCATCGTGGGCCCCGGCCGAGGCTTCGTCTATCCACCAGGAAAGATAAAATACAAAAAGATCGACGGAATCTTTGAACGCTTCGTAAATGTCCAGGAGATGCCGCGCGTTGGCGGTAGAAATGGTCGTGAGCGCGGCCGTGAGCGGCAGTCTGCTTTTCCGGCGGGCTTTTTCCGCGTTGACGGCGGCGAGACCTTCACGGACAGCGCGGAAATTGTCGCCTTTTCCGGCCGCCGGCCTGGCCGCGTTGTGCGTTACCGCATCGTGTCCGTCAACGGACACCTGGAGCAGGAGCATGGGCATGGCCGTGATCCGTTCGGCCGCAGCTTCCAGTCCTGTGCCGTTGGTGGCGATCATGGCGGGCATGCGCAGGCGGGTCGCGTGTTCCAGAATATCCAGGCTGCCCCTGTAGAGCATGGGTTCGCCGCCCCAGAGGTAGACCGTGGGGCGGTGCCCGTGCGCGGCCAGATCGTCCAGGAGCGCTATATAGCGTTCGGGCGGAAGCTCACGGGCGGTCAGTTCCCGCAACGGTTCACCGTGCAGAAAGCCCTTGTCGCCCCACTGGCCGCAAGTATGGCAGCGCAGGTTGCAACGGTCCGTGATGCGGACGGAAAGCTGACGGATGCCTGCGGCCCGGCCGTCGGCGGGGTTGCGGTGCATCAGGTCGAAGAAGAGCTTGTCGGCTTCCAGACGGGCCAGACGCGTGAGCATCCAGGGCCGGGTCAGGACCTTGAGGGAGTTTTTCAGAACAACGCCGGGCGCGACAACGGCTTTTCCGGGCATCCACGTTCCTTTGGGAAAAATGTTGATTATATACGCTTCCGGCGGCCGGGACTCCGTCTCGAACCCTCGGCCTGACCAAGCGCAAGGCCGAACATTGAAACATTGCTATGTTGATTTATACGCCTCCGGCGGCCGGAGGAAATGACTTCCCCGGTCGGCCTTGCGCCTGCTCAAGCCGGATGAACCATGAACACTCACCCTGCTTCATAGAGTTCATGTGGCGCAATATCCTGCCCATCCGCCCATTCAATGCCCGAACCGTCAGGGAGTACGCGTACGGTTTTGAAGTATGAGGTATCCCGCAATCTGCCGAACCATTCCCCACAGATATAGGGGCGCACGTCAAAGAATTTTTCTTCGCCGTTTGCATAAATAAGCCGTAAAGTATAATCATCAAAAGCTTCAATGTCGACAATTTTTGGTTGCAACATAGCTATATCCTTTTATCGAAGCGGATCAATCTTAAAATATTGATCACCGTGAGACAACAATTTCCAGTTCGCAACAAGATCATCATGATGAATTTCCATCCATGCTGCAAGCAATTTCATTTTATTATTGGGAATCTTACCTTCCAGTATTTCGCCGTCAAGCGCAACGACGATTTCTTCTCCGGAATATTCCGCGTGAATGTGCGGTTTTGAGTGCTTTTTGGTGTTTTCTTGATACATGCGGACAATAATGCCGAAAAACAACGAGAGTACCGGCATAGTTTCCTCCTTCATACGATATCCTTCCGACGAGTATTCTTCATGTCAGTCTGATTGACTATAGCATAGTGCATATCCTTGTCAATATGCACGGCAACAGAAGGTCTCGGAAGCGGCGTAGAGCCGCGCATCTGAAGAAATTTTATCATTATGTTGTTAATACTCTCAAAATTTATTCAAACTCAAGATATTGGCCATTCATGAGGCCAAGTATGCTTTAACTGGATGAACAGTTTCGTTCACAAGAGATTTTCCAAATGCGCCTTCAACTGCAGGCGGCCGTCGCAGTCCTCGGCAGCAATACGTTTTCTGCAGGCGTCCAGCGAGGCTTCAAAGGCGTCAACTTCTTTCTGGTCGATGACAAAACTTGTATAATACCGTCCGAAACCCTTTTCCCGCACGAAATGGCAGTTCCAGAACTGCTCGTAGAGAAAACGGCCCGGAAACAGGAGGCATGGCTTGCCGAAAAGCAGGGCTTCAGTCAGCAGGCCGTGGCCTCCGCAAGCGACTACATACGCCGCCGAGGCAAAATCTTCAAGAAAGCGTCTCCTGCCGGGCTTGCGAAAGATGAGGTTTCCCTGTCCCGGCCGTTCTCCCAGACCGTAAATGCGGTATTCACGCTTGCGACGGCCGAAGAGGTTTCGGATTTTGTCCGCATCGCAGCCGGGCACATACATAAGGGCGTGTTCGCCGTTTTCCGGCCGCAAGGCCAGGGCATCGGGGCGCGGGACTGTGCCGAAAACCGCGTCGTTGAGCGGGTCGACAAGCGGTGGGCGGTGAAATGATATAATCAGGTGCCCTTGCAGTCCGGGCAGGAAAAAGCGCATGATGCCTGTTGCCGTGAACCTGGGGATTGTCTGTCCCTGCGGCGGCGTGTAGCGGGTTCGGCTCAGCACATGCTGATGGTCGAGGCTGTAGCAGGGTCTGCCCAGGGCCTTCGCCGCCCGCGGAGTGAAATATTCGTTGTCGGTAAGGATCAGATCGGGATCAAAGGCCGTGATGATTTCTTT
>JAISWB010000045.1 GCA_031271265.1 Desulfovibrio sp.
TCTCCGCCAGATGAATTTCTGTAAAGTCCGTAAATTTCCACAATGTCCGTAACGATGTTGTGGGCCGTAACTTTTCAACAGTTTTCATGTCCAGGAAAATCCTACTCCGGTCCACGGCCCTGTAGCCGTTCAAAAAGATATGCATGATGAACGGTAAGCCACTTCTTGACACCAAAGTCATCTTTGGCTTTCGCCAAGGCCAAAAAATATATATATAATTCTTTAAAGATCCTCCCGGTTTCTTGTAATTATGGGGAAAAATAAGTCTTTATGAGATAGATATATCAATATTGTTTCATGAACGCAACACCGGAAGGAGGAGATATGGACTGGAGGAAACAGTACGCAGATAAAATTGTAACTGCAGAAGAGGCTGTCAGGCATATCAAATCCGGAGACAGGGTTCTGCTGGGGCACGCTGCGGGAGAACCTCTGAGCCTGACTGATGCCTTGACGGCCAACAAGGAACAGTACCGGGATGTGGAGATTACGCACTTTGTGGCCATGGGGAAAAGCGAGTATTGCCTCCCGGAAATGGCCGGGCATTTTTGCCACAACTCACTTTTTTTGGGCGTAAGCACCCGCCGGGCCATTGAGGATGGCCGGGGGATATTCACGCCGACCTTCCTGTCGGACTGCATGGAGCTTTACAGGACGATCCTCCGTCCCGATGTCACCCTTTGCCAGATTTCCACACCGGACCGACACGGCTTCTGCAGCTTCGGCGTTTCCGTAGATTATACCAAGCCCGGCGCGGCACTTTCGGATCTGGTCATCGCCGAGGTGAACGAGCAATATCCGCGCACCCTGGGCGATTCCTTCATACATCTCTCCGAAATTGACTATCTTGTGCCCGTCTCCCGGCCGGTGATTGAACTCAGGAACGCCGTGCTCACAGATGTGGAAAAAACCATAGGGCGCAACTGCGCAGACATTATTGAAGACGGCTCCACCCTTCAGCTCGGCATAGGGGCCATTCCCGATGCCGTGCTCGCGGCTCTTTCCGAGAAAAACGATCTGGGCATCCATACCGAGATGTTGCCCAACGGCGTTGTGGATCTCTACGAACGAGGCGTCATAACCAATCGGGCCAAAACCTACAAGCCAGGCAAAATGCTTGCCACCTTCATCATGGGAAGCCGAAAGCTGTATGACTTCGTGGACAACAACCCTGCAGTCGAGATGCACGACTGCGAATTCATCAACGATCCTTATATCATCCGCCGGAACGACAGGATGGTTGCCGTCAACTCCTGTGTTCAGGTGGATTTCACAGGGCAGGTATGCTCGGAAAGCGTGGGGACCAGACAGATAAGCGCAAGCGGCGGGCAGGTGGATTTTTTCCGGGGCGCGAACATGAGCAAGGGGGGCAAGGCGATTATCGCCATGACCTCTACGACCCACGGCGGCAAGGTATCCCGGATTCTTCCTTTTCTGGATCAGGGCGCGGTGGTTACCACATGCCGTAACGATGTGAATTACGTTGTCACGGAATACGGCATGGCCCAGTTAAGAGGTCGGTCAACACGCGAAAGAGCGCGCCGCCTCATCAATATCGCGCACCCCGATTTTCGTCCTGCGCTGACGGCCAAGTTCGAAGAATTGTTCAAATGCCGTTTTCAGCCGTGATAACGGCTTGTCAACTCAACAAAATAAGGAGTTGCTGCGATGAGAATTTTTCGCCTGTTTTCTCCGGCCCTGTTTTTACTGCCGCTCTTTTTCTGTGCGGCAGGGGATACGGGACAAGCCCGGGCGGCACAGAAGGCCGAATTTGAGCTTGTCGGCGGGATCAACCTGGATACGGCGCATCCGTACTATCTCGGCATGGTCAAGTTTGCCGAACTGATGGAGCAGAAATCAGACGGCAGAATCACCATGAAAGTCTTCCCCAGCGCGCAGCTCGGCAACGAACGCGATGTTACCGAAGCATTGCAGCTCGGCTCCGTGGATGTCACCCTGATTTCCGCCGCCCCTCTTTCCAGCTTTACCGGCGATTTTCAAATATTTGACTTCCCTTACATATTCAGCGGGCGGGAACACGCTTATGCCGTACTGGACGGTGAAGTCGGCCGGACCATGCTGCGGAACCTTGAACAGCACAGGCTTATAGGCCTGGAGCTTATGGAAAACGGTTTCTATTGGATTTCCAATAACAAAGGAATAACTCACCCCGCGGACATGGCAGGAGTAAAGATCCGCTCTCTTGAAAACCATATGCAGGTTGACGCCTATAACGTAATCGGCGCCAACGGCATCGCCATGGCGTTCAGCGAGGTCTTCACGGCTTTGCAGAATTCGACGCTGGACGCTACAGGGCTTACTCCCTCCGTTATCGGCTCCCAGAAAATGTATACAGTGCAGAAATACCTTGCCGACACGGAGCATTTTTACGCTGCTGCCCCCCTGCTCATGAGCAAGGCCACCTATGACGGGATGCCGCCGGAACTTCAGAAGGTCGTGCGCCAAGCCGCCGCCGAGGCCCGCGACTATCAGCGGGAACAATCAAAGAAGTTTGATGAGGAGAAAATCAAGGAGATGGTCGAATACGGCACCAAAATCATTAAAGTGAACAAGAAAGAGTGGGTTGACGCCATGGTTCCGCCCATACACAAGAAGTATGTCGGCCCAGGCAAGCTGATCGACGCGGCGCTCTACAATAAAGTAAAGAGCATGGATCCCGAAAAATAACAATTTGCGGCCGTAAAAGGTCCGTCACAGCCGTTCTTTATCCCGGAGCCGGTCCGCTGCGGCTTCGGGAAGCCGCCCCCTGTTCCGGCAATAATCTACTCCCTCACTTGTGACAAAAGGAATGGGCAGTGAAAATAATACAAATCGTAGACAAGCTGCTTGTGCATTGTGAGGAATTCCTGTCCGCTTTGGCGATGCTTTCAATGTGCCTGGTCGTGTTCGCGGCGGTGGTCTGCAGATACGCTTTGGCGCTGCCCTTTGCCTCGGGAGAGGAGATTGCCAGATATCTGATGGTCTGGTGCATATTTTTGGGCATCATCGGAGCGACCAGGAAAAAAGCCCATGTGCGTGTTGAAGCCTTTGTCGATTTTTTGCCGGCCGCGCCGAGAAGGTTCGTCATCTTTATCAGTGAACTGATCACTACCGTCGCCTTTTGCGCCCTGTTTTATCTCGCCCTTGAACTTATCGGCAGATCTATGGGGCCCCTTGCGCAAAAGACTCCGCTGACCAGACTCCCCTATTGGTACATGTACGTCTCGCTTGCGCTCGGCTTTGGTCTGTCGGCGCTGCGCAGCCTGCAGCTTATCGTGAAGGAGTTCATACCGCATAAAATAAAAGCCGTCGACTCCGAAGAGGCAGGCGGCTAGAATGGATGCCTTGTCAATTTCCGTATTCGTGGTTTTTTTCGGCCTGGTAATCATCCGCGTTCCGATCGCCGTAGCTTTGACTCTCGGAGCGCTTATCCCCGTGATTTTATTCTCACGCGTCCCGCCCCTGGCCATTTTGCAGAAATTTTTCACAACCATAGACGTTTTTTCGTTCATGGCCATCCCTCTTTTTATTTTCTGCGGCGGGCTTCTTGAAAAAAGCGGCGTATCCGGAAGACTTTGCGATTTCACCTACTCGCTTGTGGGATGGCTCCCGGGGGGCATAGCCATTGTGACCTTCGTCACCAGCATGTTTTTCGGGGCCGTTTCCGGTTCGGCCACAGCCACGGTACTCGCCGTAGGCAGCATTATGGTTCCCATGATGATTGATCAGGGTTACGGCGAAAAATTCGCCTTGGCATGCATTGCGGTGGCCGGCATACTGGGAGTCATAATTCCTCCCAGCATTCCCATGGTGGTTTTCGGCATGACCGCCGGAGTATCCATATCGGACCTCTTCACGGGAGGCATCATTCCCGGCATTATGCTGACAGCGGTCTTTTCTCTGTATTCTTACTGTTACGGCAGAAAAAACATCGCCGCCGCAGGCGTCTTTGAAGCCGGAGCCGTCTGGAGAACATTCAAGGGCGCCGTCTGGGGCCTGCTCATGCCGGTAATTATCCTTGGAGGAATTTACGGCGGTATCTTCACGCCCACAGAGGCTGCGGCTGTAGCGTCGATATATGGAATTTTCGTGGGTTTTGTCATCTACAGGCAGTTGAGCATCGCCAAGCTGTATGACGTGCTGAAAGAGAGCGTGACCAGCTCTTCCATGATCATGTTCATAGTGGCCGCCGCCGCTGCGTACGGGTATGTACTCACCCGCCGGCAGATCCCTTTGGAGATCGCGGAGGGCATTATCGCGTTTTCCGGCTCTTCGGTGGTTTTCATGCTGGTTGTGAACCTGCTGCTTCTCCTCGTCGGCACTTTCATGGAAACCTGCGCCGCGATTTTGATTCTGACCCCCATGCTGGTTCCCGCCTGCAAAATGCTCGGGATAGATCTCACCGTCTTTGGGGTGGTTATGGTGATTAACCTGGCCATAGGCATGGTCACGCCGCCTTTGGGCCTGAACCTCTTTGTCGCGGCAAGGCTGCGGAACCGTCCAATCGACCATGTAGTCAACAGGCACCTGTCGGCCTTGATCGCCCTGGCCGTCGGTGTTCTGCTGCTGCTTACGTTTTTTCCTTCAATCATTCTCTTTTTGCGCCGGTTCTTGAGCGCATGACCCTTTCTGCACTTCCTGCATCTGTTGTGGTCCGTGCTGCTGAGGACGTCCGGGCCGGCTCTCCGGGCTGCCCCCGCCGCTTCGCGCAGGCGGCTCCTGCCGCTGCACGGGGAATACAGGTATTCGCGGGCATGCAGGTCTATAAGCATGATGCGGCGCCGAGACGTCCCCAGGTTTCCCGGAAGTTCGGGAAGGATTTCGCTACACAGTCGGGATTGTCCAGGCGGACGGCAAAGCCTTTGCCGCCCCGGCCCGGCAAGCCGAGCAAAGCCAGACTCATGGCCATGCGGTGATCGTTGTATGCGGAAAACACGACACCCTCGGCCGGCCGGCGGGGACCGCCCTCGGGTGGGATAATGACCATCCCGTCATCGGTGATCTCAACAGCGCAGCCGACTTTGGGCAATTCCCCGGCCGGCGCCGCGATGCGGTCGCTTTCCTTGAGTTTCAGGTTGGCGGCGTTGGTCAGTATGGTCGGGCCGGAGGCGTGCGCGGCCAGAGCGGCCAGAGTCGGCGCCAAATCCGGGCAGTCGCCCATGTCGACCTCTATCCCCTTGAGACGCGAGGGAAAAACCGTCACGCCGCCGGCATCCCGCTCCGTGCGTGCGCCCATGGCCTCAAGCAGGCGCAGGAATACCGCGTCGCCCTGCAGGCTGCGCAGGTTCAGACCGGCGACGCGCACGGCGCGCGGGCCTACGGCGCCCGCGGCCAAAAAATAGGAGGCCCCGCTCCAGTCGCCTTCCACGCTGTACTCCGCCGCCCTGTATCGGCCCTCCGGCACAACGAAAAGAATGCCCTCCGCGCCGTTCGGGCAGGCGGCGACGGCCTCGGCCAGATCCGCAGGCCCCACGCGGCCGGGGGGCATTTTTTCTATGCGGAAATCCGCCCCGAAAGCGCCCATCACCTCCAAGGTCAGTCCTACATACGGCAGCGAGGCGATATGCCGGGATGCGGACTGCAGACGCAGCCCCTTGCGGCTTAACGGAGCGGCGAGCAAAAGGCCGGAAAGGTACTGTCCGGTCTCGGAGCAGTCCACCGCCGTAACCGCGGGATCGTGCCCCTTCCCGGCTCCGACGGTCCGCTCCGGGCAACCCCCGAACGCGTCCTGCGCGTCTTCCGACCCGGCCGGCGCTTCCAGGCCGGAGGCGGTGAGCAGGAACGGCGTGTGCCCGCGCCCGCCGTAAAACTCACAACGCGCGCCCAGACTTTCCAGAACAGTGAGCAACGCGCTCATGGGCCGCTTGTCCATGCGTCCTTCGCCCCGCACCAGAAAGCGCCCCCGACCGGCCGCGGCCACCGCGCTCAACAGCCGGCAGGACGTGCCGGATTCGCCCGCGTCCAGCACCACAACCCGGTCCCCGTCGCCGCGCAGGGGACCGGCCGTCCCCCGTACCTCCCATGCATTGCCCGCGCCGCGCGTGATCTCCGCCCCGGTCGCGGTCAGGGCCTCACGTGTGCGCGTCACGTCCGCGCTCTCCGAAAGACCGCGGATGACCGAAACGCCGTCGGCCAGGGCCGCCGCAATCAGCGCGCGATGACTCAGGGATTTGGAAGGCGGAGCCTGAATCTCCACCGGAGCGCCGGAGCCTTCCATACAACGTACCCCGCTTCGGAATTGTTGCATTGCATTTTGTGGATATTACAGAGAGCACAGGAGTGCGGGCAGAGGCCGCAGGGGCTGAGGCCGTGCCTGTATCGCGAGGACGGGATAGCATGTTTTTTACTGAATTGCACCATGCCGATCCCTGTCGACCGGCTTTCCAAGGTCATGCTGTAAACGAGCCGTTCCTCTGCTTTTTGGGGGAATGGAATGGCCCCGGCGTGTGGGCTCGGCCGGCGCAAGGCATACCGATTCCGGACACAAACCGGAAATAGAGTACCGGGCGTTGCCATAGGGCCACTTCCATGGCTGTCAAGGAGTAGTCGGTAAGACAGCCATAGGCAAGTCCCCCGAAAGGAGGATACGCCTATGG
>JAISWB010000060.1 GCA_031271265.1 Desulfovibrio sp.
GCTCAGGCCCGCACAAACAGGGAAAAACGGCCCGCAAGGCGCGGATCGGCGCTGATCAGGCGCAACGGCTCAATCTCGGCCTGGGCCGCGATCATGCGGTCAAAGGACGTGATGTCCAGACCCGTACCGGATGCGGCGGACAGCCCGCCGATATGCTCGCCGCGCAAAGGAAGCTCCACGAAGCCGCTCTCAACGGCGGCCGCGCGCAGTTCCTTCAGGTCGGCCTGCAAAAGCCCGGCTTCAACGCGCGCGGCTATGTCCCACCAGGATAAGACGCTGACGTAGACCTCCGTTTCATCAGCCAGCAGGATGTCCCGCATCCCGTCCACGGCAGGGTCGCCCGCCAGGGCGCGGAGCAGGACGTTGGTGTCCAGAAGCACGCGCATCAGCCCGCCCTCCGCGATTGCCCGTCCAGATCGTCGGGCAAACTGAGTTTACCGGCCAGGATGCCGAGACACTTGGCCCGCCGCACGGATGACGCCGGCACCAGCGCGACCACGGGTTTGCCGTAGCGCTCGATGAACACCGGTTCGCCTTTGCAGGCCCGCTTGGTCATCTCGGACAGAATACTCTTGGCTTTTGCCGTTGATACCGTCAGCACGTCTCTACCTCCCCGGCGCGCCGAAAAGCGCAATGTTGAAAATTCGGGCAGCCGGAAATCTCTTAGACCAGAGTCGTCACTATGTAAAGAAAAATTTGTGTCATCAAGAGAATTTTTTTGACCTGGTGAAGGACGCCGGGCGGACGAAAAGGAGGCCCGCGCAGGGAAAGAGCGGGGAAACGCTTGCCGCACGCGGGGGAAAATACGCCCGAGGAAGTAAAAACAGCCGCCGCGTGAAGCTCGGGACAGGCTGTAAATACGCTCTGTAAATACGCTCTTGGCATGCGCGGCGTTTTGCCTTATTTTGCCTCCATGCACGAAGCCTCTCTGGTCGCGTCCCTTATGGCGATTATGCGTGAAGAAAGGGACAAATACGGTCCGGGGGCGCGCGTAACCGTCGCGGCGCTGTGTTGCGGCGCCCTGTCCAATGCCCTGCCCGAGGCGCTGGCCACGGCTTTCGCGGTCATGACGCGCGGCACGGAATTTGCCGGGACGGAGTTGATCATTGAGGAAGAACCGTTGCGCCTTGCCTGCGGGGCGTGCGGAGAAGAATTTTCGCCGGAAGCGTTCCCGGTTTCACCCGTAGCCCCGTGCCCGCGCTGCGGCGAGGATTTCGGGCACAGGGTGACGGCCGGCAGGGAATTGTACGTGCGGCGGCTGACCATAGAACCGTGACGGGACACGGAGCACATCCTTGCGTGTTCCCGGTAAGATAACAGCGGAGGTCCGCATGGAAACGCCCGTCGTCCGCAACCTGCTTGAAAACAACGACGCCGAAGCTGCGCAGCTGCGCACGCTTTTTGCGCGGCACGGGGTCGCCGTCCTCAACCTCATCGGTTCTCCGGGCGCGGGAAAAACGGCGTTGCTGGAACGGACCTTCCGCGACCTCGGAGGAACCTTGTCCATGGCCGTCATCGAAGGTGACCCGCAAACCGACAACGACGCCCGGCGCATCGCCGCGGCCGGGGGCAAAGCCGTGCAAATCAACACCGGCGGCGGCTGCCATCTGGATGCAACGCTGGTGCGCAAGGCCCTGGACGGTCTGGACCTCGCGGCGCTGGACCTCCTGTTCATCGAAAATGTCGGCAACCTCGTCTGCCCTGTGGAGTTCGACTGCGGCGAAGACTGCAAGGTCGCCCTGCTCAGTGTGCCGGAAGGCGACGACAAGCCGGAAAAATATCCCCTGCTGTTCAATCTTGCCGCCGTTATGGTACTGAACAAGATCGACCTGCTCCCGCATACGGATTTCAGCGTTGAGCGGGCGACGCGGGCGGCCGGCCGGCTCAATGCCGAACTTGTGACCCTGCCCATGTCCTGCCGCAGCGGCGAGGGTCTTGACGCCTGGTACGACTTTCTGCGCCGGCTCCGGGCGGACAAGACGGCGGCAAAACGCGCGGCAGCCGGAAGCTGAACGCGCGACCGTGAATTTTCGGATGACGCCGTGCCCGCAGCCTGCGCACCCCAGCCGCACGTACACAGTTCCGCCGTGCAAAGCGAAACGGACAAGTCGCTGTTCGAGTCCGCCGTGGGCGCCGTCCGCCCTCTGCGCGGGAAAGGCCGGGCCGTGCCCGCGCAGCCCCCGCGCCCGCGGCGTCCGTCCCTGCCGGACACCGCCGCGCCGGGCATGCCCGTCGACGAAGCGGCCTTCGCCCTGCGGCATACGGACGAATACTTCGAAGGCTGCGTGCTCGGCCTGGACCCCGCCGTCATGGCCCGCCTGCGCGGCGGTTTCTACAGCCGGGAAAAACACCTGGACCTGCACGGCATGAATGCGCGCCAGGCCGGCGATGCCCTGTACGCCTTTATCAGGGACGCCTACCTGCGCAGCCTGCGCTGTGTTATGGTGGTGACGGGACGGGGCAGAAATTCCCCGGACGGCGTCGGCGTTCTGCGCGGTCTCCTGCAGGATATGCTGTGCCGCGCTCCCTTCAAGCGGGTAGTCCTGGCCTTCTGCACCGCGGGCGCGCGCGACGGCGGCGCCGGAGCCGTCTACGTGCTGCTGCGCAGGCAGAAGAAGCACAGGGGTAAAATCAGGTGGGACCGCCTTCCCCCCGACGACCTTTACACTTAGCGGATTGCAACACATGCGGATTCTCGTGGTAGACGACAACAGGGACAGCCTGCAGAGCCTTTGCCTGGTCCTTAAGGATCTCGGACATGAACCGCGCGGCGTGGACAGTCCCCTTGACGCCCTTGCCGCCGCGCGCAAGGAATTTTTCCCGCTGATCATCACGGATATCCGCATGCCGGGCATGGACGGCCTGGAGCTGCTGGCCCGCTTCAAGGCCGACCCGCACTGCGCCGGCGGCGACGTCGTACTCGTTACCGGCCACGGCGACATGTCCACAGCCGTCGACGCCCTGCGCAAAGGGGCCTACGACTATCTGAACAAGCCCATCAACGCCCGCGAACTCGCAGCCGTCGTCGACCGTTGCGCCGAACACCAGTCGTTGCTCATCGAGAACATGGAACTGCATACGGCCATGGAACAGCGCGTTTCCGAGGCCGCGGCCGGCGTGCGCCGCGACCTTGAAGACGCCCGCAGGGTGTTGCGCGAGGTAACCGGCATAGGCACCGTGATCGCCGAATCCGACGCCATGACCACCCTGCTGCATGAAGCCCTGATCCTGCATGCCGAACCGTCGGTTTCCGTGCTTATCGAAGGTGAAACCGGCACGGGCAAGGAAGTGCTGGCCCGCTACATTCACAACGGCGACGGCGTCAACGACGCCCCGTTCATGGCCATCAACTGCGCCGCCATCCCCCACGAACTGTTTGAAAGCGAACTCTTCGGGCACGAGGCCGGCGCGTTTACCGGCAGCCGGGCCGACGGCGCGCCCGGAAAACTTGAACAGGCGGGCAAGGGGACGCTCTTCCTCGACGAAGTGGCGGAAATGCCGCTGAGCCTCCAGCCCAAGCTGCTGCGGGTACTCGAAGAACGCAGTTTCTACCGCGTGGGCGGCGTGAAAAAACGCAACTTCGCGGCGCGCGTGGTCTGCGCCGGCAACCGCAACATGACGGATATGGTGGAACAGGGCAGCTTCAGACGCGATCTCTATCACCGCCTGCGCGTCGGGCACCTGCGCATCCCCCCCCTGCGCGGCCGGCCGGAAGACATCCGCGCCCTTGCCGAGTACTTCCTGCTGCGCGAATCGCGCAAAAGAAAAAAACATTTCAAGGGGCCCGCGCCGGAAACCCTTGAAACCCTTTTGCATTATCCCTGGCCCGGCAATGTGCGCGAACTGGAAAACGCCATGGAACGCGCCGTGCTGATGCACGACGGCGAACTGCTGCTGCCCGCGCATATCGGCTTTCTTTACCGGGGTGCGTGGGAAGAGGCGGACGCTTCCGCGTATGCAGCCGGGGAGCAATACCCCCGGCAAACCCCGCCGGACCGCTCCGGGCAAAGCCCGGACGCTTCCGCCCAGGCCGGCCCGCCGCCTGCGCCGGCGCGGCCGGCGGAAGCAACGGTTTCCCTTGACGCGGGCGGAGGCGTGCACGTCGCGTTGCCGGATGAACCGGTCAAACTGGATGACCTGCTGGACGCCGTCGTGCGCGCCGCCGTGGACCGCTTCGCCGGCAATAAAAGCAAGGCAGCGGATTACCTGGGCATCTCGCGCTTTGCCCTGCATCGAAGAGTACAGGCCCGCGAAAAGCGTTGAACGCAGAACCCGGCACGCGGTGCAGACTGCATGAGGGACATGTGCAAATTCTGCAGCATTTTTTTGCACATCTGTGCAAAATGTAGCGGACAAAAGGCGGCGCGCGGAACTATGGGATTGTTTTTACGGGAGCTTCGCGGCAGGCACGGTATATGCAGTAGAACAGTCGAATGAATGCCGCAACGATACCTGTTCCTCCTCCCGAGTTATCGTTGCAATCCCGACCGGGCGTTTACTCTCCGCCCGGTCGGGAGGCCGGAGCGCTTCACTTGCACACCGCGCTGTATCCGGCTGCTCTGAAATAATAACCCGATCACAGGGTAAGGAAGGCGGTAACCGGAATGCCGCCTTTCTTTTTTTGCGCGCAAGCCTTCTCTTTCCGACAGGCATCACCCGTTGCGGCAGGCATCAATCGTTGCGGCAGGCATCAATCGTTGCGACAGGCATCAATCGTTGCGGCAGGTATCGACCGTTGCAGCAGGCATCGACTGTTGCGGCAGGCATCGACTGTTGCGGCAGGTATCGGCCGTTGCAGCAGGCATCGACTGTTGCGGCAGGCATCAATCGTTGCGACAGGCAAAGGCGGCCTTGCGTGCCGCCGCAAAATGCATGTCTGTCCTTCGCAAACGTGTGGAAGGGAACCAGCCCGCCGCCTGCATGCGAATGTTCGGCAGCGTAGAATAAGCCGGCGTTTTGGGAACCTTGAGGCGTGCGGCGTGAAAGATGAGTGTTGATCGCTCTCCGGTACGCCGCTTTACCGGACGGGACCCGGCCGGTGCACAGTTCGCGGCGTATACCGACGTGTCGCGTTCGATCTTTCGCGCCGGTCTTTCTTGAAGGCCGTTGCACTATATGTTACACTACGAACATGTCGTCCGGCAGAAAAAAACATGCGCCTTCGGAAGCGCACGCGAAACGGCGGAAGAAACGCGGCAAAAAAAGCGGTGAGCAATTTTTCCTGCCCGTTGACAGCGGCCTGTCGCGCGCCGATGCGGCAGCCGCGGGCGCCGGGAAAGACGCCGCTCACGCCGAAGGTCCGCCTGCGGACAACATTACGCGCTCGGCAAAGCTCGGACATGAGGCTAAGTGTAACCGGGAAACCGCGCCTTCGGCATATCCCGCCCGGTCCCTCCAGGCACGAGCCGGAGTCCGGCCCGCAGGGACGCCGCAAGAACCGGTTCCGGACGGGGCTTTTCTTTCTTCCGGCAGGGCCTTTCTCCTGGCCGCCTGCGTCAGCCTGTTGTTGCTCGTCCTTGAGTCCGAGCGCGCTGCACGCTACCTTGACGAGTTTGCCCACAATGTCGCGGCGCAAAGGGCCGCATCCCTGCTCCGTACCGTCGGCAGGGCAAGCGGCGCGGTCCGATTGGGCGAATGGGAAGACGCCCTGATTCTTCGGCTGGCCGGAAACACGCCCTTCGGCCGGCAAACGCCGCGGCTCTCCACTGGAGCCGACAGCCCGGACCGGCGCTCACCCGACAGCGAAACGACCCGCGCGCCGATGCCGGAATCCGCGACAGGGCCGGCGGAAACAGCGGATGCGCGCGCGGCAAGCCGGCATGTTTCGGCAACCCCCGGCGCTTCGGCAACCCCGGATGCTTCGGCAACCTCTGATGCTTCGGCAACCCCCTATGCTCCCGCAACCTCTTATCTTTCGGCAACCCCGGCGCCCGACGGCGCGGCCGGAGGGCCGGGTACTCCGACCGCGCAAGCGCCTGCACAATCGCCGGACAGCGATGTAACGCCCGGCGTTCCCCCGTTGCAGGCGCGCGCCGGACAACAGGCTGCACCGGAAGTATCGACGCTTCCCGCGGACCGCGCGGCAGTTCACGGACCGCAGGCATCGCCGGAAGTATCTACGCTTCCCGCAACACGGGCAGTTTCCGGACCGCGCAGCGCGGGCGAAGCGGCAACGCTTCCCGCGGACCGCTCGGCAGTTCACCGACCGCAGGCCCCGCGGGTTGCGGACATTGTCCCGCCGTCCATGGTCGAAGCTCCGCGGGAGAGCGCAGGAGCCGACGCGGCCGTTGCCGCCGATCCTGCCTTGTCCGGGGCAACCCTTGCCTCCCTGCCGGAAAAACTCAGGCTTGCGGGGACAGGCGAGGAACGCAAAACAGTTCTGCTGGTAGGCGATTCCATGATGGGCTGGGGTTTGGGGCACATGCTCGAGCGCGGCATACGCGCTTATCCCTGGATTTCCGTGAAACGTTATTCCCGGCCGTCTACGGGTCTCTGCCGCATAACCGACGTAGATTGGCCGAAGTTCCTCGGCGATCTGGTAGCCGAGCATTCTCCTGACCTGGTCGTCATCTCCATAGGCGCCAACGACGGATTCACGATGACGGACTTGAACCGGCGCGCCTGCACGGTGTTCACCCCGGCCTGGGAAAAGGAATATCTGCGCCGGGCCGAAGACTTTGTGCATATAGCCGGCTCGCGCGGGGCCAAGGTGCTTTGGGTCGGCCTGCCGGTTGCCGGGGTGGACAAGACAGAAAAAGTGCTGCGGACCGTTTCGCGGCTTCAGCAGGACGCCTGCGCGAAATTTGCTTTCGCCTCTTATATTGATATCCGCGCCGTGCTGGCGGACAAGGACGGCCGGTACACCTCTTTCCGTCCCGGCAACAATGCGGAGCCGGTGCGCATACGCGCGGCCGACAAGGTCCACGTGTCCGCGGCGGGCGGGAAGCTGCTGACGGACTATATCATGCCCTCCGTCCTGAAAACCCTCGGCGGCGCTCCGCAAGTAAGCGGCGGCGGCGGACGGGGCACGGCGCGCATCAAGGCCGGCACGCGCGCGGTCAAAGCCGGCGGGTAGGGCACGGCGCCTTCATAACTCAGGTCGACCCCGGCCGCCGGGGGCGTGTAAAATCAACATTGAAATGCTCTCTTAGGGAGAAGCCTATGCGCGGACTCTCTCCTGTCTTCGGTATTGTCGTCACGGCGGCGGCTGTTGTTTTTGCGTTTTCATGCGCCCTGCAGCGGCATGGCGCGGAAGAAGCGCCGCCGGCGCCCGTGCGCGCGGCGTATGAACCTTCGGGGAACGCGCTTTTCGACGCGGTCCTGGAACGCGCCGCCGGCGTCGGGTCCTGCGAAGTGCTGGTCGTGGGGGACAGTCTGGTGGAAGGGTTGCACAAGAACTACAGCGGCAGGGACATTTTCGCAGCCGGCGTGCAGGGAGCGGGGACGGCCGACTGGCTGACCTATGCGCCGCTTTTGTTGCGCGTCATCAAGCCCAGGACGGTGATCCTCGCCTTGGGCGTGAACGATTCGCCGCGGCTCAGGCCGGACAAGCTGCCGGATTTTTTCCGGCGTTACGAGGAACTTTGCCGGCTGCTCAGCGAAGGAGGGGCTGAACTCGCGGTTTCTACCATGCTCCCCGTGCACCGGGGCAAGGGTAAAAAAGGGCGCGCGGCGAAGCGCATAGACCCCGCCGTGCTGCGCCGCATGAACGCGGGCATAGTGCGGATAGCCGACGCCCGCGGTTACGGCGTGATCCATTCGTTCGCGGCGGTTGCCGACGGCGCGGGCATGCTTCCGCAACCGTTGACCTTCGACGGCATACACCTGACAAAAGCGGGGTACGAGCGCTGGGAAAAGGTGTTGTTTGCCGGCCGGACCTCCTCGTGAACTTTGTCACAGTTCCTTTTGTCGTTTTTTTTCTCGGTGTGCTGTGCTGCTGCCGTCTGTTGCGGGACAGGCCGGGATTTTTCCGGATTTTTCTGCCCGCGGCGGGACTTGTATTTTACGCGGCAGGGGGACTGTATGCCGTCCCGTTGCTGCCTTTGGAAGCCGCCCTGGCCTGGGGCGCAGGACGGCTGACGGGGCGGGGTTCTCCGCTTGCGCTTTCGGAGGCCGGGCGGCGTCGGGCTGCGGGTATCGGCATCGCGCTTTGCCTGTTGCCCCTTGCCTTGCTGAAATACTACGAATTTTTCCTGGGCAGCCTGCACGACCTGAGCCTGGGCCGTACCGCCTTGTTGATGCCGACGGATATTGCAGACTGGGCGTTGCCTGCGGGGCTTTCCTTTTATTCGTTCCAGGCTGTGGCCTACATAATCGACCGCTGCAGAAATCCGGAGGAAAGCCCGGCGTCGTACGTGGACTTGCTGAGTTACCTGGCCTTTTTCCCGACGGTGCTGGCCGGTCCGATCATGCGTCCCGGCGATTTTTTAACGCAGGCGGCGCGAGCGCCGGCGCGCGAGGTGGACGCGGCGGGCAGTACGGCATTGATTCTCAGCGGCCTGTTCAAGAAGGTGGTCCTGGCCTCTTTTCTTTCCGAGCACGCGGTGCGCGGTGTGTTCGCGCTGCCCGAGGCCTATTCGTCCGGCACGGTGCTGCTGGCGACGTACGCTTATGCAGTGCAGATTTATTGCGATTTTTCCGGATACACGGATTTGGCGACAGGCATTGCGGGGTTCATGGGGTTTACGCTGCCGCGGAACTTCGATGCTCCCTATCTGAGCTGCAATATCCGGGAGTTCTGGAGGCGCTGGCACATCACGCTGTCGAGTTGGCTGCGCGACTACCTGTACATCCCGCTCGGCGGGAACCGGAAGGGTCCGGCGCGGCACGGCGTGAACCTGCTTCTGACCATGGCCCTGGGCGGGCTGTGGCACGGGGCACACCTGCGTTTCGTGGTATGGGGACTGCTGCACGGCGCGGCGCTTGTCCTGCTGCTGCTGTGGCGTAAAATTTTTCCGCCGGCGGAAGACGGAGACGGGCGGAGCGCAGGGGCGGGAAACCCGGCCCTCGGATGCCTGTGCGCCCGGTTCGCGACGTTTCACTTTGTCTGCGCGGCTTGGGTATTTTTCCGGGCAGAGGATCTGCCGACGGCCATGAGTATGTTGGAGCGCATCGTCTTGTGGAACGAGCCGGGGGAGATGCTGCCGTTTACGGTGCCTTTGGCTGTGGCCGCGGGTCTCGGCATCCAGTGGGCGGGGCCGTCGATCCGCGTCGCCTTTCTGCGTCTGCTGGACGCGCTTTCCCGGCCCGTGCAGGTCGTCCTGGCGGCGTTGTTGGCCGGGCTTATCCTGCGCATGGGGCCGGACGGCGTGTTCCCTTTCATTTATTTTTCTTTTTGAGGATAAGGACGGATGATGTTTTTTTGACGGCAACGGGCGGAGGTGGAGAGATGAAGGCATGGATGTTGCCGCGTGTTGTGCGCCGCATGAAGCGTATCCCGGCGTGGGCGGCATTGGCTTGCGCGGCCGCCTGCGCCGGGCCGGAAGAGCCGGAATTGAAAACGCCTCTTGCCGGGCAGACGAAAACTCCGGCCGTACCTGCTCCTGCTCCTGCTCCTGCCCCTGCGCCGGCGCAGACTCAGACGCAGACTCAGACGCAGACGCCGCCGGCGGGCGGCAAGTCCTATGTGGTGAAAGGCAGGCGCTATACCCTGTTACAGTCGGCGGAAGGCTTTTACCAACGGGGCAAGGCGCACTGGTACGGCAAGCGCTTTCACGGCCGGAGGACGGCGAACGGCGAGCGCTTCGACCAGAATGCGCTGACCGCCGCCCATACAACCCTGCCCATGAACACCTGGGTGGAGGTGCGCAATACCGTTTCGGGGAAGACGATTCGCGTCCGCATCAACGACAGGGGACCGTTTACGGAGGGGCCTGTCATCGACTTGTCCAGAGGCGCGGCCGCCCGTTTGGGGATGCTCGGCGGGGGCGAAGTGGAGCTTCGTACCGTGTCCGGCCCCGACCCGGAAAAACGTCCTGCCGCAAAGGCCCGCAAGACGCGCGCCCGCAAGGCACAACCCGCAGACAAGGCGCAACCCGCCGACAAGGCACAACCCGCCGACAAGGCACAACCCGCAGATAAGGCACAACCCGCAGGTAAGGCACAACCCGCAGATAAGGCACAACCCGCTCGCAAGGCGCGACACGCCGATAAGGCACAACCCGCCCGCAAGGCGCAGCCGGCCGGCAAGACGCAACCCGCAGACAAGGCGGATCCTTCCGTTCCGCGATAACAACTGCGGCAAGTTTTACCGCGGAACGGAGAGGCTGTTTCCCTGCCGGCAAGACGGGCCGGCTATTTATCCACCAACACGACGGGCTTGATAAGGTCGCGCGGTTTGTTTTTCATCAGCATAAGTCCGGGTTCAACGCCTTCAAGGCCGTTGAAGCGGTGCGTGAGCATAAGGGAGGGATCGATGCGTCCGGCGGTGATCATGGCGGCCAGTTTTTCCATGCGCAGGCGTCCGCCGGGCATGAGACCGCAGTGAATCTGCTTGTGGCTCATGCCGCAGCCCCATTCCAGGCGCGGCACAAGCACATAGTCGCCGGAACCCAGGTAGTTGACGTTGCCCACGCATCCGCCCGGCTTGAGGATGGTGACGGCCTCGATCATGGTTTTCACGTCGCCGCCGGCGATAACCACCCGGTCCACGCCTTTTTTGCCCGTCATTTCCATAATCTGTTCGATGATGCCGCCGTCGCGGTAATTGACGATATCCGTAGCGCCGTATTTCTTGGCAACGTCAATGCATACGGCGCGCGAGCCGACGGCGAAAATGCGCGCCGCCCCGCGCAGGGCCGCGCCGGCAACGGCCATCAGGCCCACCGGGCCGATGCCGATGACCGCCACGTCGTCACCGAAGCGCACATCGGCCAGTTCCACGCCGTGAAATCCGGTCGGTACCATATCGCTGAGCATGGTCGCCGCCGCAGGGTCCAGGCCCTTGGGCAGCAGGGCCAGGTTGCCGTCCGCCTCGTTGACGTGAAAAAACTCGCCGAACAGTCCGTCTTTGGCGTTGGAAAATTTCCAGCCGTTCAGCATTCCGCCGGAATGCATGGAATAGCCCGCCTGGGATTCCAAGGCGCTCCAGTCCGGCGTGATGGCCGGGATGATCACGGTGTCGCCTTTTTTGAAATCCTTGACCAGTGAGCCTACTTCCACCACTTCCCCGACGCCTTCATGGCCGAGGATGAGATTGCTGCGTTCGCCGATGGCGCCTTCCCATACCGTGTGTACGTCGGAAGTACAGGGGGCGAGCGCGACGGGGCGCACAACGGCATCCAGCGGCCCGCATGCCGGCCTGTCCTTGGTGATCCAGCCCGTCCGGCCGATCCCGAGCATTGCAAAACCTTTCATAAAGGTATCTCCTCATTGAATTTATTTTTTTAATAGTAGCCTTTCCTTCCTTGGGCGTCAAGGAAGAAACGCAGAAAAAAACGGCCGGGGCAGCCGTTAAGGAATTCGGGAGGTTGCCGGCACATCATTTGACTGCTGCGCGCTTGCTTATTCCTCCCCGGCCAACAACTGGCAGAGAGCTATATACTCGCCTACGGTCATCGCCAGGAATTCATCGGGGGTGAAGGCTCTCTCGATCCCGGTGTTCTCATGCGAAAGCCGGATCTTGTCCTCCTCTTCATACTCCTCTTCATACTCTTCTTCATCCTCATCAGCTTCCACGCTCTCCTTCCGAAAGAGATCCTCAAAAAGATTGACTTTCACCCCGGCTGCCAGAGCGATCATAAAGCAGAATTTCAGCCGGTCCTTATCCGTCAACTCGCTGAGCCTGGTTGTCCAGCCTTCCGGCGACATCCGCGTAACTTTCATAGAAACTCCAGGGGTTATGGGAAACCTTTCCATAACCGGCAAGGGTGCCGTTCAGATAAGGATGCCGTTCAGACGATTTTCCGTTTCAGGACGGAATCCAGCTTGGCAATCATCTGCTTGGCGTCGATGGGCTTGCCGATGTGTTCGTCCATACCCGCCTCACTGCAGCGTTCTATGTCCTCGCGAAACACGTCGGCCGTCATGGCGATGATGGGGATTTCGGCGGCGCGCGGCGTATCCAGAGCGCGAATCAGCCGGGATGATTCGTATCCGTCCATTTCCGGCATGTGGATATCCATGAGGATGAGGTCGTACCCGCCGGGATCGGCCTTGAACATCTCGTAGGCGCGGCGGCCGTTTTCGGCGTTCTCGACGACGGCGCCCTCGGCCTCGAGCATGGCGGCGGCGATCTCGCGGTTGATCGCTACATCGTCCGCCAGAAGGAAACGCAGGCCCACAAACCGCGGCAGGTCTCCGACCGGGGCGCCCGTGATTTCTCCGTCCGATGCGTGCGCGACGTCCTCCCCGCTCAACTCGCCCCGCGCCGCCCGGAACGTGAAGGCGAATTTCGCGCCCTTGCCTTCCTCCGACTCCACCCAGATATCCCCGGCCATCATCTGCACAATGCTTTTGGAAATGGCCAGACCCAGGCCCGTGCCGCCGAAACGGCGCGCCGTGCCGCTGTCGGCCTGCTCAAAGGATTGGAACAGCCTGCTCTGCTGTTCCGGCGAAATGCCTATGCCCGTATCGGAAACTTCCGTCAGCAGCGTGCAGACTTCGTCGCTCTCGTCCAACAGGCTGACGGCAAGGGTCACCCGGCCGTTTTCCGGCGTGAATTTCACGGCGTTGCCCACCAGGTTGGTTATCACCTGGGCCAGGCGCTGTTCATCCGAAACCAGGGAACAGGGCACGTCCGGCGCGACGTTGACGATAAACTCCTGGTGTTTTTCTTCCAGCTTGTAAGCAACGACCGTCTTCACGCGCCCAATCATTCTCTTGAAGACGAAATCCGTGTACGAAAGTTCGAACTTTCCGGCCTCAATCTTGCTGATGTCCAGAATGTCGTTGATCACGCCCAACAGATGCGTCGAGGCCTCGCTGATTTTTTCCAGGCAATACTCTTTCCTGGCCGCGTCGCGCGTGCCTCTGGCAATGCCGGTCATGCCGATGACGGCGTTCATCGGCGTGCGTATCTCGTGGCTCATGCGTGACAGAAAATCGCCCTTGGCCCGGCTGGAACGCTCGGCCAGCTCCTTGGCCGCCGTCAATTCTATCTCCAGCAGGCGGCTTTCCGTGATGTCCCTGGCGATAAGGGCGACCACGCCGCTGCCGGACTCCAGGGAGAACGCTGAAAAGGACATGACGCGCGTGTCGCCGTTCCTGCAGGTCACCGTAAGCTCGAATTCGGCGCTGACCTCGGCGAAAATCCTGGGGACGATGCTCTCGATGAACAGGGCCGCGCTTTCCTTGTTCAGCAGCCGGGTGAAATTGCCCCTGTCAAGATCCTCCGCTCTGTAGCCCAGGGAGGCGGCGCCGTCCCTGTTGATGAACAAAAACGTGCCCGTACTGTCGATCAGCGAGATGAACTGCGGCGAATTTTCCACAATGGCCGACATGAGTACCAGTTGTTCCTCGGCGGCCTCGCCGCGCTTGAGATCGGTGATGTCCGCCACATGCTGGAAGCAGGCCTCGCGCTTGCCCTTCCATTTGACGACCCCGGCCATATACCGGTAGCTCCGCCCCGTTTCCGGGTTGCCGGCCTCCCATACGGAAGTCCCGCGCGCGTCCGCGTGCGGCCTGCGCACCGGACAGGACGCGTTGGGACCGGAGAAATACGCATAAAGGTTCTGCGGGTCGGCCGCGTCCCCCCTGCCCTCATTCGCGGCAAGCAATTCTTTGACCTTGTCGTTGGCGAAAAGGATTTCTCCCGTGTCCGGATCATAGACGTAAATATAGTCGTCCAGGCCGTTCATGACGCCGTTCATGAGCACCAGCGCGGTATCGCTGAGGTCGATCTGCCGGACCATGGCGTTGATGGAAGCGCAGATGCTTGCGAATTCCCTGCACTCCCCGGCGTAACGATCCGGGCTCATGCTCTCGCCGGGCGCAAGGGACAGGATATCCGCGTTCATTCGCTCCAGGGGACGGACGATCAAACTGTCCGTTATTACGAACACGCCTCCTGCAAACAGCAGGCCGGCCAAAATCAGGGTGGCCAGTGCATCGTTGAGCATGTCGCGCCCGTCAAGGTAAATGTCCCGCTTCTCGCTCATGTGCAGGATTATGCGCTTCCCGAAAATGTCTTCGCCGGGTATGTCGGCGACAAACATGTCGCCGTCGGTGCGGAAAACGGTCTCCTCACCGCCGCGCCGGTCGTCGGCCCCGAGCTTCGTCACGGAAAACTCGGCCGTGCTGTGGTGGGTAAGCTCCGCCAGACGGCTGTTGCTCAGGCTCACGCCGAGAATAGCGGTACCGTTCGCCTTGCCTTCACCCGGCACGCGCACGGGCGCAACGGCAACGGCATAGACCGATTCGCCCGTGAACAGCACGCCGGCCCGGACGCGCTCCCGGGGCGGACGTTCCTCCGCAGCTTCGGGATCTTCGTTGTACGCGGCAACGCATGCCTCCGCCAGGGGAACGAGAGCTTCATCAAACCCCTTGTCCGGTTCCGCGCTCCCCCCTGTCCCGGCATCGTAATAATCTGCGTAGATGGTCCGGCCCGCCGTGTCCTTGATAAGCATGACGTCGACGTTGTGGCCGTGAGCGGGCGACCCCTTGGGCCAGTTTTCGGCTATGAAGTCCGGATATTCCCCGGCAATGAAGCGCATCGGCGCGTCCCAGGCGCCCAGATCGTCGCAGGTCAGCGCAAGCCTCTGCACTGTATCAAGAAAGTTCCCGCGCACCACCTCCACGATGTTGGTCGTATAGCTGTGCTCCGCCCTGCTTAATACGGAAGGCAGCGCGTAAAAAAACACGGCGGAGAAAACAACCGCCAGGATCGCCGTTATGAGCGATGCCGGCAACAAAATTTGAAAGCGCAGAGAGCGCCGGCGGATATTTTCCGGCATCGTCGTCCAGCCGGCTGCGGCAGCCGTTGTCTTTTGCAGAGTTGTCCGTAGTAAGCCCCGACCGGAAGCCCCGGCCGGGGATCGAAAGTCCGCCCGTGTCGGCATTATATAAAAATATCAGGTAAACGCAAAAGACGCAAACAGCGAGTCCGCCGGGGGATTCCGGTCGGCCGCGCCCCTTCATTCCATCAGCGGAGTTCTTCCTCGTAGTCCTCGTGCGTCCTCAATATCGGCACTCCCGAGCAGATGCCGCGATAAGCGAGGATCAGCAACGCGACAAGAAAAACTGAAAGGGCGACTTCCATCCAGCTTGGGAAATAGCGCTCGGCGGACGGCAGATTATAGTTGAAAGCGACCAGGCTCACATTGAACCGGTTGAGTACCACGCCGAGCACCGTAATTATCGCGGCACCCTGTATCAGGCCCGGGCGTTCCCTTCGGACGCCGATGAAATACATAACGGCCGGCAGGGCTACTCCTCCTCCGAGCTCCAGCAGAAACCAGGCTCCGAAGCCTGAGGAAAGATACTGCAGGTTGTTGCCCGCCGCCGTTTCTATGCACTTGATGATAAAATAGGCGAACATGAAAAGGGAAGCTCCCTTGCCGCAAGCCGAAACCGCTCTGTCGGCATCCCGCACATGGCGGTCGTCCGTGCAGTCGCGCAGGTACTTGTGCGCCAGCCCCCCTTCCACAACGACCATGCTCAACCCCGCGAACAGGCTGGAAAGGAGGAAAAACAGCGGCATGAGCCCTGAATACCACAGCGGGTGCATCTTGGAAGGAGCAATGAGATACAGGGACCCGAGGGAGCTTTGGTGTATGACGGCGACCACGGCTCCGATTACGGCCAGAGGCGCCGCCAGGCGCACGGCTCTTGCCCGCGCCTTTCTCCGGCCGAACCGCTCAAAAAGCGCCGGCAGCAGTTCGCCGGACAGGATCGCCAGATACAGGGCCACGCAGAGCCCGACCAGAAAAAGCGCCGAGGTCGTGCCCTGTGACAGGAAGAAGGGGTACACAAGCCTCCAGGGCTGCCCTACCTCATACACAAGAGCGATCACTTCAAAAAAATAGCCGAGAAAGGCCGTCGTCAACGCGGCCCGCACATAGACATGGAATTGCTTGAACCCGAAAATATAGTAGGCGGAGGCGACCGCAAACCCGCCCGCGGAAACGGCTATGCCGCAAAGGAGGTCAAAGGCCGTCCAGAACCCCCAGGGATTCCGGTCACTGAGATTGGTGACGGCGCCGATGCCGCCTGTGAAACGCAGCAGGGTCAAACCGAGCCCCACGAGGAGGACGACAACAATCAAGCCCTTCTTTTTCACATGCCCTTTCAGGCCTTGACCGTCTGTGTGCCCGGAAGTCATTGCCCGTCCTCCTTGTCGCCTTCGTAAACCTTTTTATGTGCTTCTCCGTCGGAAGCGCGCGCGCCGCCGCTTTCCGCCGCATCGTTCCTGCGCCGTCTGCCGAGGAAACAGACCGCGCCCAGAAGAACGGACAAGATGCCCGCGGTCATGCCGGCGGATTCAAGAATACCCGATGTCGTCCTTGAGGGGGAATCACTGCCCACTTCCGGCTGATCAAGCAAGGTATGCGGCACCGGAGACAGATAAAGCCAGCAGGTTCCGCCTGCCTCATGCTCGCCGTAAATGTGTTTCACATATTTTTCCGGTGACTCCGTGATGCGCTCCCTGGCGATTTTCAGCAGTTCCGAGCGCTTTCCGAAAATCAGCGCCTTTTCCGGGCATCTTGAAACGCAGCCGGGCAGTTCCCCGGAGGCGAGGCGCGGGGCGCACATTGTACACTTGTAGATCAGGGGGTTCCGGGCATTGTGGTAATCGTAGGCCGGCACATAGAAAGGACAGGCAATCATGCAGTAACGGCATCCGACGCAGAGTTCCGGCCGGTACAGAACCGGCCCCTCCGCAGTTTTGTACAACGCCTTGACGAAACAGGCGGAAGCGCAGGCCGGCTCGATGCAGTGGTTGCACTGAAATTTCCTGTGAACAGGACGGCGGCCCTCCACGTCATACCTGTTGACTACGGTATATCGCTGAAAATCGGTCCGGCGCTTTGTCGCAAGCACACTGCGGTCATAGAAGGGTTTTTCAGGAATCTTGTAACTCTCCGGCCTCGGCAAAATCTCGGCATTGACCGATTGGCAGGCCGCCTCACAGCTCCTGCAGCCGATACACAGCGTCGAGTCATGAAGAACGCCTACTGCATCGGGATGCCCTTCGGCGGCGGCGGAGGCCGGTCGACAATTGACGGGCGAGGCCGCGGCAACGATGCCCGCCGAAGTCAGCGACAGGAATTTTCTTCGGTTCATGGAGGATATCCCGTTCCCCTTTTACATCCTTGCCGGGACTATTGCTTTCCCGCCGGGATTGGATTCATGTCGAAGGTGTGGCAAGTGAGACAATATGTGGCGGAAACCTCATGCGCCTTGTGGCAGACGGTGCAGTTGATCGGACCGAGATGCGAGCCGTGGGGGTTTCTTGAGGGATGGTCCTTGCCGGGCGTCTTTGCGGCAAGCTCCTCGTAGCTCGCATGGCAACTGAAACAGGTCTTGTTCGCCGGCTTGTCGTCGAGAAGCGGCAGCCTGTTCCCGTGGCACGAAGAGCAGGCGACATCCTTTGCGGAATGCACCGCGGCCAGAAACGGCGAGTTTGCCCATTCAGCGGTTATCTCGGGCAGGAATTTCATTGTCTGCGCGTCGGGTACGCCGATGGATTCCCTGCCGGGCAGGGCGAACGAAAGACCTTCCTCGATTATATGGCAGTATGTACATTCAAGTTTCTTTTCCGAAAAATGTTTTTTATGAACCTTTGCGGAAAAAACGCTCGTATCTCTCAGCGTCTCCGACGCGGGGAGATGGCACTGCATACAGGAGGAAATATTGTCTTCACCTTCCACAAGCATGTGGTTTTCGGGCAAAACGGCCTGTACGTCGGTATGACAGGATGTCGAGCATTTGCCGGGCGGTTCCTGCGCCGCGGCAAACCCGGCGTCCGGATATGCGGCGACCGCCAAAAAGAAAAGCAGGAAGGTATATTTCATCAGAAAGGCCTTTATGGTCCGAACAAACTGTAAGGACAAAAGCGACGACAAGGTCCGGCGGGACGGGCGGCGGAATTTTTCCGCCGCCCGTCTCCCCGGTTCAGAGGTTATGACGGTTATGCTTTTTCCGCAGCCGCGTTTCTTCCGGCGACACGGCCGAAAACAGTCGCGTCCGGTATGGCGTTGGAGCCGAGGCGGTTCGATCCGTGCACGCCGCCGCAGACTTCGCCGGCGGCATAGAATTTCGGAATTATTTCGCCGAAGATGTCGATGACCTGCGCTTTGGGATTGATCCTCAGCCCGCCCATGGTGTGGTGTACGGCCGGCCATTGGGGCACGCCGTAATACGGTCCCTTTTCCATGTTCACCATCTGGGGCGTAATGGGCTTGTTGAATTCGGGGTCCTTCCCGCTCTTGAGGTATTCGTTGTGTTTTTTAACGGTCTCTTCCAGGGCCGCCTTGTTTATTTTCAACTGATCGGCCACGCCGCCGACGGTATCGGACACCGCTATCCTTTTCTTCGCGACGAAAGCGTCCAGATTTTTCTGCTCTGCACCGATTTTCTGAAGCATTTCAAGGTTGAAGATGGAATAGGTGGGCTTGTGCGCATCGCCGAGTTTGAGCTGGGCGAAAGAAACGACGTCGCGGCGCTCCTGCTCGCTGACAAAGCGCTTTCCGGCTTTCGTGACATAGACGACGCCGGCTCCGGGGCCGTTGAAAGGATAGAGTCCCGCTTCATCCAGTACGCCGCTCTCCGGGTCGGCGTAGGGATACAACTGGATGAAGGTCATCGGCAGGGTATCCGCGCCGATATTCTGGGAGAAGCGGATTATTTCACCTGTGGCGCCCTTGTGGTTTGTCGAAAGAAAACTTTCCTTCAGGTACGGATAATGATCCGTGCGCATCTTCAAATCGCGGGAAAATCCGCCGGAGGCCAGCACCAGCGCCCGGTTCACCTTGATGTTGGCGACCTTGCCGCCGCTGCGGCCGCCGCCGCCGATTTTCACCTCGACGCCCAGAACGGGACCGCCTTCGACGGCGCGCCAGATCCATGTCACTTCGTTTTGCAGGCGAGGTTCGGGGCACCCGTATTTCAGGGCGATTCTGTGCAACGGCTCCACATAGCCGCGACCGTTGTATTCCTCGCAAATGTGCGTGCGGTACGCGGAATGTCCGCCGGCTTTGGCCAGAACAGGCTTCAGCTTGCAACCGCCTTCGTTGATCATCCAGTTCAGGGCATCGGGAGCGCCCTCGGCCAGAATTTTCGCAAGTTCCGGAATGGGGAATTCGTCGCCGCCCAGGATGGTGTCCTTCGTATGCAGCGCGGCGCTGTCGTCGCCGTAGTTGAGCTTTTGCCGGAGATGCAGTTCGGAATCCCACGCCGCATACAGGCCGCCGTCGATAATGGAGTTGCCGCCGTATGTCGGCATTTTTTCCAGAATAACCGTCTTCGCCCCGGCTTTTGCGGCCTCCGCGCCGGCTGCGAAGCCGGCGAAGCCGGAACCGATGACCACTACGTCAAATGTTTCATCCCACTTTGTCGGAAGCGCGCGGGTCTTGGCGGCCGCCTCGGCGTCCTTCGTAAGGCTGAGATCCATGGCTAGTGAAGTGGCTACAACCGCTGTGCCTACGGCGGCACCCTTCAGAAAAGAACGTCGGCCTACTTTGTCGCTCATAATCGGCTCCTTTGTATTGAAAAAATCTTGAAAAAATCTTGAAAAAAACCTCCAACGTCCCATTTAAACCATCAAACCTCCTTTTCGATTCAAGAAAATATTGACTTGTGCTTATCCTTACCTTGTGAAATCTTTGCAGAGCAATGATTTCACGGCACAAAAACATTTTTCCATAATAATACCCGCTTTTCCGATATCACGCAACCATAAAAATTTGGAAAGCGTGCATCAATATACGGCAGCGGCAAAAAATGAGGGAGGCAACGCGCCTGTGGATTATTTCACGCGGCTTTGATAGAAAAGGCCCTGCCCCGAACCGGGCGCCTTTCCCGGCGCGGGCGGGGCAGGCTTCGCCGCGGCGGTCTCCGGGCCGTCGTCCTTCCGCGGCCGACTCCCCGCATCGGGGCCTGCCGACCACAGTGAATAAGGAACGCGAGTGATTTCGAAAGGTCCGCATATATCCGTCGATGCCCCCTCCCTGGTGCCGCGCGTGCTGCGCATAAACGCGGGCGAGTTTGCAGGCTGGCCGGAAAGCGTGCGCCTGCTGGCCGTGGATTTGGCCGGCGAACTGTTCCTGGTGCGCTGCAACCCCTTCATCGACCCCGAAACAGTGAAAAAAAGCGTCCAGGAACGTTTTGAAAGCTCCCGGCGCGCCCTTGCCCACCATTACGCCACCTCTATAAGCGAAGGCATCACCATGTTCTGGAGCGCCCATGAAAGCGACATGGCCTTCAGACGGGAAACCGTCGGCCGCCTGCGCGCCCTTCTTCCCCCGGAATGCGTGGACACGAGCCGCAGGGCGCTGGTCGAAAATGCGACCGATGCCACAGACCTGCGTCTGGAATTGCCCCTGCTCGTCGTCAGCCCCTTGAACGCCGAACATGTGGCCCTTGTGGTCCGGCTGGCTGCGGAGATGCAGTTCGCTCTCGTACCGCGCGGCAGCGGCACAGGATTGACCGGCGGGGCCATTCCGGCCCGCAAACGCTGCGTGATTCTCTCCACGGCGCGCATGACCGGCATAGGCCCCGTTGACGCGGAAGAGGGCCGCATCAGCCTTCAGGCCGGGGTCGTCACCATGGACGCTTACCGCGAAGCCGCCAAACACGGTTTTTTGTTCAGCGTGGATCCGGCCTCCAAAGCGGCCTCCAGCATAGGCGGCAACATCGCCGAAAACGCCGGCGGGCCGCTCTGCTTCGAATACGGAACCACCATAGACAACCTCCTCTCCTGGCGCATGGTCACGCCCGCCGGGGAACTGGTCGAAATCACCCGCAAGGTCCACCCCGGACACAAAATACTGCCCGAAGAAACGGCCGTTTTCGAAGTGCGCTCCGCAAACGGTGAACTGCTCCGGCGCGTGGAACTGCGCGGAGACGCCGTCCGCAAACCCGGTCTGGGCAAGGACGTGACGAACAAGGCCCTGGGCGGCCTGCCCGGCATCCAGAAAGAAGGCACGGACGGCGTGATCGTGGACGGGGTCTTCATCCTGCATCGCTTTCTCGCCCACTACCGGGTCATGGTCCTGGAATTTTACGGCCGGAGCATGGAAAACTGCATGCTCACCGTCAACGACATCGTGGCCTTGCGCAACGAATCCCGGCGGCGCGGCGATGCGGTCAAAATTACCGCTCTGGAGGAATTCGGCCTCCGCTATGTGCAGGCCATAGGCTACCGCAAAAAATCCTCGGCGTACGAGGGCGACCCTATTTCCGTCCTCATCCTGCAACTGGACAGCGACGACGAAAAAGCCCTGGCGGAAAGCGTGGACGGCATCATGCGCATCTGCGGGTCCTACGACGGCGTGGACGCCTTTGTCGCGGCGGACGCCGCCGAAGCCGAGGAATTCTGGCAGGACAGGCACCGCCTCTCGGCCATAGCCAAACGCACCTCCGGCTTCAAAATAAACGAGGACGTGGTGCTGCCCCTGAACGCCATACCCGATTTCGCCCTGTACCTCGAAAACCTGAACCTGGAATACGCCGCCAGAGCCTACCGCGAAGCGCTGCGCCGCTGCCTGCCGCTGCCCGGTCTGCCCGAAGAGGAACCGAGCATCCAGGCCGAACTGGATTTCGCGGGACGCATCGTCAAAGGCGAAGTTTCCTCGCTGGATCTTTCGGAACAGGAACTGCAGATGCGCGCCCGTCTTTTTTTCCGCGCTCTGGCGGCCGATTACCCGCAACACGCGGCGGACGCCGAACACATCCGAAACAACTTCATCAATTCCGCGGTCAGCGCGGCAAGCCACATGCACGCCGGGGACGGCAACTGGCATGTGAATATCCCCGTCAACTCCAACAACGCCGCCATGCTTGCCGACGCGGACAAGGCGGCGCGCCTGGTCATGGCCAAGGCCCAGGAACTGGGCGGCGAGGTCACGGGCGAACACGGCATCGGCATCACCAAGATCGCCTTCCTGACGGCGGAAAAAATGGGAGCCTTCGTCGACTACAAAGAAGCCGTGGACCCGCGCAACATTTTCAACCCGGCCAAACTAACTTCCCGCGAGCTGCCCGAACGCCCCTACACGTTCTCTTTCAACGGCCTCATCGAGGATATCCGGCGCAGCGGGCTTGCGGACAAAGAACGGTTGATTTCCATGCTGCAGAACGTGCAGGTCTGCACGCGCTGCGGCAAATGCCGCGCCGACTGCCCGGTCTTTTCTCCGGAACGGGGCCTGCAGGGCCAGCCGCGTAACAAGAACATGGTCCTGGGATCGCTCGTGGAGGCGATCTATTATTCCCAGGTCAACCACGGCCGCGCCGACCCCAACCTTCTGGATGAACTGCGCGACATGATGGAGCAGTGCACGGGCTGCGGGCGCTGCGCGGCCGCGTGCCCGGTCAAGATAGACTCGCCGGAAGTGGCGGTGGCCCTGCGCGGCTATCTTGAAGAAGAAGGCGCCGGAGGACACCCGCTCAAGTCCCGCGCCTTGCATTTTCTGTCGGAAGATCCTCCGCGCCGCCTGCCTCTGGCGGGCAAGGCGGCTTCCGTCGGCCAGTCCGTGCAGAACCGCATCCTGCCCTTTGTGCCGGCCGCGCTGCGCGCGCGGGCGGCAAGCCCCCTTTTCCGCGCCCCCGGCCCGCGTCCGGGCTACAGGAACCTGCGGGAACGCCTGCGCGGGGACGCGGGCATGATTTTTGTTCCCAAGGGGGACGTCAAGGGCACGATGCTGTATTTTCCCGGCTGCGGGGCCGGTATTTTTTACTCCGGCATCGGCACGGCCGCCCTCGCCCTGCTCCTGTCCGCCGGTTACGCCGTCGTATTGCCCGATGAACACGTCTGCTGCGGCTACCCCCTGCTTGCGGCCGGATTGCTCGACCTGTTCGCCGCGAACCGGGACCGCAACATCAAGCTGCTGCGCGCCTGCGCGGAACGGGCCGCGGAACGGGGGCTGCCGCCGGAACTGCTCCTGACGTCCTGCGGCTCCTGCCGGGCCGGCCTGGAACGGCATCTTCCCGCAACCCTGCTGCCGCATGCGCGGGAAGAAGGCCTCATGTTCGACGATGTCGCGCATTTTCTCTTCCGCCGGACGCATCCGGGTTTTGCCCGGAGCGGCTTGAGTGAAGCCGCCGAAGGCGCGCCCTCCGGCGCGTGCCCGCAAAGCCCGGACGCAGCCGCGCAGACCGAAAACGCGACGGCCCGGACTGAAAACGCGGCAGCGCGTGCTGAAGCGGCGGACACAAGAGCCGCCGGAACAGCCGGGACAAAAAGCGCGGGCGCGGATGTTCCCGCCGGGCGGCCGGCCCTCGCGCGGCGCATCCTGTACCATGCGCCCTGCCACGCCGAAATGTCGGGAGCGGACAGGAACAAGGCCGCGCGCCTGTATGCCCGTGCCCTGGGCGCGCATGCGGGATGCCGGGTGCGCATAAGCCGCGGATGCTGCGGCGAAGCGGGACTCGGCGCCCTGACCTCGCCCGGCCTGTACAACAGGATACGCGATAAAAAAACGGAACGCCTGACGGCGGATCTCGCGGATTTGCCCGAGGACTCGCCTGTACTCGTTTCCTGCCCTTCCTGTAAAATGGGCATAACGCGCGTCCTGCGCGGCATGGGCAAACCCTTCGGGAAACACCGGGTGCTGCATTGTCTGGAATTCGCGGCCGAGGAAGCGGGCGGGCGCGGCGTCCTGCGCCGGGCCGTGAAACTCCTGCGCGCAACGGCGGGCAAAGGAGGCGTCCGGCGCGTGGACATGGCCGAGGCGGCGCGCATCCGGCTCGACGACAACGACGGCCGCGACGACGACGATTGGGATGTCGAAGACTGACGTTCCGGTCCACATCCGGCTCCGGCCGCCGGAGGCATACAAAATCGACTTTGGAATGATGAAGGGAGAACCCGCTGTGAAATATCTGGCTGCCGATTACGGCGAAAAGCGCTGCGGCTTTGCGGTGAGCGACGCGGAAGGGCGGGGGGCCTTCACCCGGCCTGCGCTCGCCGTGCGCGGGCGCAGGCATTTCCTGACGGCGACGGCGGCTTTGGCCTTGGAAGAAAGCGCCGGGGCCGTTGTCCTGGGACTGCCTCTCCGCCTTGACGGCGGCGTGAACGCAGCATCGGAGCGCCTGCGCGGCATAGCCGCTTCCCTGGCGCGGCGCACCGGGCTGCCCTTGTACCTTATGCCGGAGGCCTTGAGTTCCTGTGAAGCCGAAGAACGGTTGCGCGAAGCGGGGAAAAGAGGGGAAAAACTGAAGAACGCCTTGGACGGGGCGGCGGCCGCGGCCGTTCTGGAATCCTTCCTGAATCTGCCTGAAGACAGGAGGCGCCTGCTCATGCTGCCTGCAACGGAGCCGCGTCGGGCGTGATCCGGATTGCATGCGATCCGTAAACTCGAAAAGCCTTGCCCCGCAGGGCGGGTCCGTACATGCCGATAAGGAATTTCGGATGAATACGTGCGCCTGTAAGAAAGAGACGGCGCACAGAAAATGAAAAAAATCAACTTGATTTTATTCCGGCATGTGATAAAAACCACCGCAACCCGATATCCGGCGTTCGACCCCGCGGGCTGCGCGGGCGGAGCGACCAATGCTTTGTATTTGTATTCCCGCCAGATGTGTTCGACCCTGCGGGCCTGCGCGGGCGGAGCGTCCCGGCAAACCGCTGCACGGATGCCGTAGACGGCCGCAATCCGGCGCGCAGCAACGCCCTGCGACATTGGCTGCCCCGCAGGGCGGCCGCGGCAGGGCCTTCTCCCGGAAGGTAAGAGAGCCGCTTTGTGAAAAAAGATGAAGGCGTTAATTTTACGGCTTTCCGCTTGGAGGCAAAGGCGCAGACTTCTTTCCACCGCCCGATAAGAATACAGCAGGGCTTCCCCTCAGAGGGCGCGGAAGGCCCGCGTTGCCTGACTATATATGTATTTGTGTAAAAAATAACAAACTTCGGCGACCCTTGTTCGGGCGCTGCCGGGCGTTGCTCTGCCCGGTCCGCGCACGGACATGCTGAGCATACATCCATTTAAGCAGGAGTGAATTTCATGGTTAAATTTCTGAGTGCCGCGGAAGCGGCGGCCCTGGTTAAGGACAACGACACGCTGGTCACCGAAGGCTTTGTGAAGAACTGCTTTCCGGAACAGTTGGCGATTGCGCTGGAGGAGCGTTTTCTGAAAACCGGATCGCCCAAGGGACTGACCTTGGTCTGGGCCGCGGGTCAGGGCGGCGGGGACGGGACCTGTCTGGATCACCTGGGACATGACGGGCTTCTGAAAAGAGCCGTCGGCGGCCATTACAACCTCTCGCCCGCCATCGGCAAACTGGTCGCCTCCAACGCGATCGAAGCTTACAATCTGCCGCAGGGCACCATCGCCCAGTTGTACCGCGATGCGGCCGGAGGCAAGGTCGGCACGGTCACGCACGTGGGCCTGGGAACCTTCGTGGACCCGCGTCTGGACGGCGGCAAGCTCAACGAAAAAACCGGGGAAGACATAGTGGAAGTGGTGACTCTGGGCGGACGCGAGCAGCTTCTGTACAAGGCTCCCCCCATGAACTGCTGCTTCCTGCGCGGCACCTATGCCGACGAAAAAGGCAACATCTCCATGGAGAAAGAGGCCGTGACCCTGAACGGCATGTCCATCGCCCAGGCCGTCAAACGCAACGGCGGCACGGTCGTTGTCCAGGTCGGCCGGGTGGTCAAAGCCGGCAGCCTCCCCGCCAAAGACGTGAAAATCCCCGGCATCTATGTGGATGTCGTGGTCGAGGTTCCCAGTGAAATAAACATGTTTGAAGTTCCCCCGAGCATGGTGGAATCCCATGCCGGCCTGCGCTGCATTCCCACGGCCTCCCTGCCGCCCCTGCCCCTGGACGAACGCAAGATCATCGGCCGACGCGCGGCCTTCGACCTCGTGCCCGGCACGGTGGTGAACCTCGGCATAGGCATGCCCGAGGCGGTATCCATGGTGGCCAACGAAGAAGGCATAGGCGACTACATGACCCTGACCGTGGAAGCCGGTCCGGTCGGCGGCGTGCCGGAAGGCGGACGCCTGTTCGGCAGCGCGGTGAACCCCGACAGCATCCTGGATCAGGCCTACCAGTTCGACTTCTACGACGGCGGCGGTCTGGATTTCGCCTTCCTGGGCCTGGCCGAATGCGACGAAAACGGCAACATCAACGTCAGCAAAATGGGCCCGCGCATCACCGGGTGCGGCGGCTTCATCAATATCACCCAAAACGCCAAACGCGTGTTCTTCTGCGGCACCTTCACGGCCAAGGGCCTGAAAATCAAGGCGGACGACGGCAAGCTCGTCATTGAGCAGGAAGGACAAGTGAAAAAATTCCTGAAAAAGGTGGGGCACGTCACCTTCAGCGGCGATTACGCCTCCAAGATCGGGCAGCCCGTGCTGTACATCACCGAACGCGCCGTGTTCGCCCTGCGCGAGGGTAAACTGCACCTCACGGAGGTCGCGCCCGGCATCGACATCGAAAAAGATATACTCCGGCACATGGAGTTCGCGCCCGTCGTAAAAGATCCCAAACCCATGGACGCGCGCATTTTCCGCGCCGCCGCCATGGGACTGGCAAAATAAAGGAGGACAAGACGATACGGATGTTTTCTCCCGCGCGCCGCATAGGGAGGAAAGCACTTGTGAAAAAAAGAATTAGCTTGCCTTTTTTGCGGATTTTGCACAAGACGGATACGTTGTGATTTTTGTAGATTCAGGCGGCGTGTTCCGCCCCTTTTCGGACGGGACGCGCCGTGAACATCCCCTTGGCGCAGTCAGGTGTACACAACCATTTACCCGTTCTTAAAAAGGAGAACAGACATGGCTTACGAAAACCTGATTTTTGAGGTGGAAGAGAAAATCGCCCTGATCACTATGAACCGGCCCAAAGCGCTCAACGCCCTGAACAACGACCTGCTCAACGACCTCAACAACGCCCTCGGCGAAGTGGAATCCACCGCTGCGATCAAGGGCGCGATCATTACCGGGGCAGGCAAAGCCTTTGTGGCCGGCGCGGACATCAGCCAGATGGCGTCGTACAACCCTGAAGAAAGCCGCGTGTACATGGGCTATGCCCAGAAGATTTTCAACCGTATCGAAGCCGTAGAAAAACCGATCATGGCCGCAGTAAACGGCTTTGCGCTGGGCGGCGGCAACGAACTGTGCATGGCCTGCGACTTCCGCTATGCCGGCGAAAAAGCCGTATTCGGGCAGCCGGAAGTCAAACTGGGCATCATGCCCGGTTTCGGCGGCAGCCAGCGCCTGCCCCGCCTCGTGAATCCGGGCATAGCCAAGGAAATCCTGTTCTCCGGGCGCAATGTTTCGGCCGAAGAAGCCCTGCGTATCGGCCTCGTGAGCAAGGTTTGCCCCCAGGACGACCTGCTCAACGAATCCAAGGCCATAATGAAGACCATCATCTCCTACCCCGCCCACTCCCTGCGCTATTGCAAGGTTGCCGTCAACCGCGGCATGGACACCGACCTTTACAAAGGCATCGGGCTGGAACTGGAGCTGATCTCCCTGTGTTTCGCTTCGCCCGACCAGAAGGAAGGCATGAATGCTTTCCTTGAGAAACGTCCGGCGCAATTCCAGAGTTGACCCACGAAAAGAACGGGCGCATAACGCGCCCGGACTTGCATCCGCCCGCCCGCCCCGGCACCGCGCCGCGCGGCGCGGGGCAGAGGCGGGACGGCCTGACGGCTGAGGAATACCGACAAGGCGCATGGAGAAGGGCGGAGGGCGGCGCCTCCGTTCCGGAACCGGCTCAAGTCCACTGCTGGAGCCGCAATGTTCTACACATGGAGAAGCACTTATGGTTATCGGCATTATTCTGTCTCTGGTCATGTTGACCGTCATCGCCTACAGAGGACTCTCCGTCATCCTCTTCGCGCCGCTGTGCGCGCTGTTTGCATGCGTCACGGCGGGCTGGCCGCTGCTCCCGTCATACACGGAGATTTTCATGACCCGCGGCGTCATTTACGTTAAGAACTTCTTCCCCATATTCCTGCTGGGCGCGGTGTTCGGCAAGGTCATGGAAGAAAGCGGCTGCGCGAGGTCCATAGCCAAACTCTTTGCCGAGAAACTCGGCTCCAAGCACGCCTGCATAGCCGTGGCCCTCACCACAGCCGTGCTCACCTACGGCGGCATCAGCATGTTTGTCGCCCCCTTTGCCGTGTATCCCTTTGCCTACGCCCTGTTCAAGGACGCCGGCATCCCCCGGCGCCTGATCCCCGGCTCCATCTGCATAGGCACCTTTACCTTCGCCATGACCTGCATGCCCGGTTCGCCGCAGATTCAGAACATGATTCCGGCCAACTACTTCGGGACCACCCTGTTCGCCGCTCCGGTCTTCGGCATCACCGGCACCATCATTCTGGCCGGCGCCAGCATGATCTGGATCGGATGGCGCCAGAGAAGCCTCATGCACGAAGGCTTCGGCGAAATCGACACGCGTTCGACCACCGACTTCGACGACGGCGTTCCCCTGCCCAACCCCTACCTGGCCATGGTACCCCTGTTCGTCGTGTTGATCGGCAACGTCGTTCTGACCTTCTTCGTCATCAATACCTGGGATCAGTCGATCATGGCTTCGGTGCCCAAGCAGCCCCTCAGTTCCGCGAGAATACCCGTGGCCAACTGGGCGTTGCTGATCTCTCTGGTCGCCTCCATCCTGGTGGCCGTCGGCATCAGCTTCAAGCAGTTCTCGGCCCGCAGGAACCTCGCCGCCACCCTCAACGCCGGCGCCATCGGCTCTCTGCTCGCCATCATGAACACCGCGTCGGAAGTGGGCTACGGCAACGTGGTCAGCTCCCTGCCCGGCTTTACGTCGGTCAAGGAATTCCTGATGACCATCGACTTCGGCGGCAGCCCGCTGATGTCCGAATTCGTCACCGTCAACGTACTCGCCGGCGTGACCGGTTCCGCTTCCGGCGGCATGAGCATCGCTCTGGAGGCCATGGGCAAGACCTTCCTTGAATGGGGCGCCCAAGTGGGCGTCGGCCCGGACCTCCTGCACCGTGTGGCGGCCATGGCCTCGGGCGGTCTGGACTCCCTGCCGCACAACGGCGCCATCATAACCCTGATGGCCATCACCGGCATGACGCACAGGCAATCCTATCCGGACTGCGGCATGGTTTCGGTCGTCATGCCCATTGTGGTCACCTTCATCCTGGTGATCATCTGGACCCTGTTCGGCTTCACCTCGTAAGAGGTGTGCGGCCGGACGCCGAATTCTCCCGCGGGATTTTCCGGGTCCCGCGGGAGATTGCCGCCGGAGGCCGCTTTTGTACGCATCCGACTGCCGGGGCGTTGTTCCCGGCGGTTCCGCTTCCGTCATTCTGAGCCGAAGGCGAAGAGTCCATCTTACTGTCTTTGGTTTTTTCCGAAAGGCATCAAGCCGGCATCTTCGCTTCGCCCGGAATGACCTCGCAGGAGTCGGTCTTGCGCCCGCTGAGACAGCACTCCGAATCCGCCGGGGGCGTAAAAATAAGCATTAAACGCTCTAAAAATTCCTGCTGTTTCGGCATGATATAATTTTTCAACGCTTGCCTTCAAGATTCCCGTCGCAGGGGCTTGCAGTATGCGCCCCCCTGTTTTATGTTGACGCCGCCGGCAACGGATGGGTTGCGACGGCTTCGGGCAGGGTCGGCGCATCCGCTATACCGTCAACCAAAGGAAAAGCGCATGACAGAAAAGACAAGACTCTCGTCTTCCGTCCGCGGGACAGCCCCCTTTGCCGTTTCCCGCTGTCTGCCTTTGTTGTTCAGCCTGTTTGCGGCCTGCCTGTTGTTTTTCCCCGATACGGCCCTGGGCGCGGGCGGCGGCCTGCACGAAGCCTCCGAAAAACTGGGCACGCAACTCGGGGTATTCTGGGTCGTGCCCTTTGTCTGCATGCTGCTGTCCATAGCGATCTGCCCTCTGGCCGTGCCGCATTTCTGGGAACACCATTTCGGCAAGATCGCGGTCTTCTGGGGACTGGCCTTCCTGCTCCCCTTTGCCGTGAAATTCGGTTTTTCCCTCGCCTTCTACCAACTGCTGCACACCGTGCTGCTGGAGTACGTGCCCTTCATCATCCTGCTTTTTGCGCTGTTTACAGTGGCCGGCGGCATACGGCTGAAGGGGTCGCTGACCGGTACCCCGGCGGTGAACACCGGCCTGCTGGCCGTGGGAACACTCCTTGCGAGCTGGATGGGCACCACGGGCGCGGCCATGCTCCTGATCAGGCCGTTGCTGCGGGCCAACGCCCACCGCCGGCACAAGGTACACAGCGTGGTCTTCTTTATTTTTCTGGTCGCCAACATCGGCGGCGCGCTGACGCCCTTGGGCGACCCGCCGCTCTTTCTGGGCTTTCTGCAGGGCGTGAGCTTTTTCTGGACCTTCGGCAACGTCATTGTGCCCATGACGGTGGCCGCGTGCATCCTGCTCGTCGCCTATTTCATCCTTGACGGCGTTCTGTACGCCAGGGAAGGCCGCCCGGCCGCCCCCGGCGGCGGGGATGAAAAGCTCGGCGTGGACGGGAAGGTGAACTTTCCCTTGCTGGCCTGCATAGTGCTGCTGGTGCTCCTGAGCGGCATGTGGAATCCGGGTGTGGGATTCGTCGTTTACGAGATACATCTCGAACTGCAGAACGTGGTGCGCGACCTGCTGCTCCTTGCCACGGCATGGCTCTCCTGGAAACTGACCGCGCAGGAGTGCCGGAAGCTGAACGAATTCACCTGGGGGCCGATTCTTGAGGTCGGCAAGCTTTTCTTCGGCATCTTCATCAGCATGATCCCCGCGCTGGCCATTCTCAAGGCGGGGAGCAACGGTGCCCTGGCCGCGGTCATCAACATGGTCAGCGACAACGGGCAGCCGAACAACGCCATGTTCTTCTGGATGACGGGCGCGCTTTCCAGTTTTCTGGACAACGCCCCGACCTACCTTGTCTTTTTCAACACCGCCGGCGGTCTGTCCGGAGTTGCGCCGGACATGTTTGCAACCCATCTTATGGGTCCCTGGGCGCCCACCCTTACGGCCGTTTCGGCGGGCGCGGTGTTCATGGGGGCCAATTCCTACATAGGCAATGCCCCGAACTTTATGGTACGCTCCATAGCCGAGGAACTGGGCGTGAAGATGCCGAGCTTTTTCGGCTATATGGCATGGTCCGTGGGTATACTCGTCCCGGTGTTTATCCTGCTGACGTTTATCTTCTTCTGAGCGTCGGGAATTAGGACGGTCACGCGGTGAAAACGAATTTTTCCGCCGGAATCCGACCGGCGGCAAAAAGAAATAGGTGACGGATTCTTCCGCCCCGAATACGGCGGGGCCGGACGATGTATGCAACCTGTAGCGAATGCGGCGGCTCGGCCGCGGTTATGAGGGTTCCATGAAAAAGATTGCCGTTTGTTACAAATGGGTGCTTTCCGACGCCGACATCCGCGTCAACGAAAAGACCCGCGAACTGGACATGGAGAAGTGCAAGCCCCAGGTCAACGACTACGACCGCAACGGCCTTGAGTGCGGAGTGCAGATCAAGAAGGCCACGGGCCGGGAACTGGTCGGCATCACCTGCGGCGCTTCCGTTGCCGCCTCCGCCAAAGACGCCCTTTCCCGGGGCCTGGACGCGGTCTATTATGTCGAAGACCCCGCCCTGGCCGAAACGGACAAGGTGGGATCGGCCAAGGTGCTGGCCGCGGCCGTCAAGGCCATAGACGGCGTGGATGTGGTCATCTGCTCCGAAGGCTCCAGCGATGACTATGCCCAGCAGACGGGACCCCGTCTCGCCGCCCTGCTGGACATGCCCTCGGTCAGCTATGTGGTCAAAGTGGGCGCCGGCGGCGATGCCTTCACCCTGGAGCGCAAGCTGGAGGAAGGGAGCGAAGTCGTTGAAGTCAACGCCCCGGTGGTCATCACCGTGTCTCCGGAAGTGGGCGATGCCCCCATCCCCGGCGTCAAGGACATTATCGGCGCCAAGAAAAAACCGGCCAACGCCCTGACTCTTGCCGGCATCGGCATCTCGCCCGACGCCGTCAAACCGCGCGCGACGCGCGTCAGCGTTCTGGCCCCGGCAACGTCCCGCCGCAAACAGGTTTTGAACCCCGAGGGAGTAAGCCTGGATCAGGCCGCCGCGGCTCTGGTCAAGCAACTCTCCGCAGACGGAATCTTGTAAGGAGATCGCCCATGAGTGCCATTTGGATAGTTGCCGAAAACCCCGATTGGGCCGCGGTTATGGTCAGCGCGGCCAAAAGCGTGAGCGCCGACGCCCTGCTCACGGTATTCATTCCGCCCCTGCCCGCCGACGGGCTTTGGGAAGACTACGCGCCTTCGCTGGTGGCGAAAGCAAAAGCCGAAAAACCTTCCCTGATCCTGGTCGGCACCTCCAAGCGCGGGCGTGATCTGGCCGCCCGCAGCGCCGCGCTGCTGGACGCCCCCTGCTTCAGCGACGCCAAGAACCTCGCCCTGAGCGGCAATACTTTCAGTTGCGACACCAACGTGTACGGCGGCTCGGCCGTGCGCTCCGATTCCACCACGGAACCTCTGGTGCTGGCTACCATAGGCCCCAAAGCGTTTGAGCCGGACCCGGCCGGTATCTCCGGAGCGACCGCCGGCACCCTGGATTACACCCCCGGCAAGGTCAAAGTGACCGGACGCAAACCTCGTCCGCCTCAGACCGTCAACCTCGGCGAAGCGACTAAAGTCGTTTCCGTCGGCCGCGGTTTCTCCGAGGAAAAAGATCTGGCCGCCGCCAGAGAACTGGCCGCCGCCCTAGGCGCGGAAGTCTCCTGCTCGCGGCCCATTGCCGAGTTCTTCAAATGGCTGCCCGAAGAATGCTACGTCGGCATTTCCGGGCAAATCATCAAGCCGCAGCTCTACGTGGCCGTCGGCATTTCCGGGCAGGCGCAGCACACCTTCGGGGTGCGTGACGCCAAGGTTATCGTCAGCATCAACAAGGACGCCGAGTGCCTCATGCACCAGAACGCCGACTACTGCATTACCGGCGAATGGCAGGCGGTCATCCCGGCGCTGGTCAAGGCGGTCAAAGCATAATTCCGTTCCCGCGGAGACAACGGCCCGGATGCGCTCCGGGGCGGACGATGCGCCGTCCGCCCCGGACGGACCGGGGGAAAACCCGTTGTATGCCCGGCCTGCAAGCCGCCCCGGTTGCCGCGGGGATGAATCGGGGAAAAGCGCGGAACGGCTTTGCTGCCGCGCCCTTACCTACACAAGGAGAATACAATGGCTGATTATGATGCCATCGTCGTCGGCGCGGGTCTTGCCGGCAGCACGGCCGCCTACTGCATGGCCAAAGCCGGCCTCAGCGTTCTGGTTCTGGAACGCGGCGACGCCGCCGGCGCGAAAAACGTGACGGGCGGACGCATGTACGCCCACAGCCTGGAAAAAATCATTCCCGGCTTTGCGGAGGAGGCCCCGGTGCAGCGCAAGGTCGTGCGCGAACGCATTTCCATGCTGACCGGTGAAAGCTGCTTCACCATAGACTTCGGGTCCTCCCGCTTCAAGGATCCGGCAAGCGCCTCCTATACCGTCCTGCGGGCCGAGTTCGACGCGTGGCTGGCGGGCAAGGCGGAGGAAGCCGGCTGTGACGTGGTCTGTCCGGCCGTCGCCGACGACCTGTTGCGCGAGAACGGCAAAGTCACCGGGATCATCGCCGGCGACGACGAGCTCACGGGAGAGGTCGTACTCCTGGCCGACGGGGTGAACAGCCTGCTGGCCCAAAAGGCGGGCCTTAAAAAGGAACTCTCGCCGCACCATGTGGCCGTCGGCGCCAAGGAAGTGGTGGAACTGTCCTCCGGCGTGATCAACGACCGCTTCAACCTCAACGACGGGGAAGGCCTTGCCCACCTCTTCGCCGGCGCGCCCTCGCAGGGACTGGTCGGCGGCGGTTTTCTCTATACCAACAAGGACAGCCTCTGCGTCGGCCTGGTGATTACGGTTTCGGAAATGGCCAAGTCGGCGGCCCGGCTTCCGGACATGCTGGAAGCCTTCCGCGAAAGCTCCCCGGTCAAGCCCTACCTCACCGGCGGAAAAATTATCGAATACTCCGCGCATCTGGTGCCCGAGGGGGGCATCAACATGACCCCCATCCTGAGCGCCGACAACCTGCTGGTACTCGGCGACGCGGCCGGCTTCTGCCTGAACCTCGGCTTTACGGTGCGCGGCATGGATTATGCAATCGGCTCCGGCGCTCTGGCGGCCGAGACGGTCATCGAAGCCAAGGAGAAAGGCGACTTCAGCAACGCGACGCTCGGTTCCTACAAGACGCGGCTGGAAAACAGCTTCGTCATGCAGGACATGAACACGCACCGCAGGGCGCCGGACTTCATCGAACACACCCCCCGCATGTTCAAGGAATATCCCGAACTTGTGGAAAACATCCTGGCGGATATGTTTACGGTCTCCGGTCCTTCGAAACTCATGGTGAAAAAGGCCCTGCCGCGTGTCTTCAAAGCCGGTCTGCTCAATCTCGCCAAGGACGGATTCAGGGGATCGCGGGCGATCTGACGCGCGTTGCCGCCGACGCCGCGTTTGCTTCCCTGCACAACAGGGGCGCTTTTTTCCGGCGTGAGCTTTCAGACCATAAAGGAACTTTGCATGAACGTTGAACAAAAGCTTTCCACGAACAAATTCGTTGTGGATGAGGGGCACCCGCACATCGTCATCCACCAGGAAAAGATGGACGCGGCGACCGTCAAGGCGCTCACCGTGGTCTGTCCCGCCGGCCTGTACACTCTGGACGACAAGGGGCGCATCATTTTTGAAGTGGCCGGCTGCCTGGAGTGCGGCACCTGCCGCGTAGCCTGCGCGCATATGCCGGGGGCCATGGAGTGGAACCACCCGCGTCCCTCTTTCGGCGTACAGTACCGTTGCGGTTGATTTTTCCGGCATATACCATTTTTCGGGACGCTCCGGGCCTGACCCGGAGCGCCCTTTAACGCGGACGCCGGAGCAATTTCATTGTGAGATTGCCCGTTTGTCCGTTTATTCCGATTCCGGTCCCGGATCGAGCGCATTGCCGAGCCTGCTCCGGAATATGAAACGCAAACGAGATCCGGAACCTTGTCCGCGCGTTGCGGAGAGCCTGTCGGCTCCAGGTCGGGGATCCAAGCCGAGTCGACCTTGCCCGCGCCTTGCGGGGAGCCTTCACGGGAGGATGCATGTTAACGAGTTTTGCTTACGCCATGGGCCAGCCCGGCGGCGGAGCCGGCGGGGACGCCGCCGGTTTGGCCTCTTTCGTCCCCCTTATTCTCATGTTCGCGGTGTTCTATTTCCTGCTCATCCGGCCGCAGCAGAAACGCACCAAAGAACATAAAAACATGCTGGAGTCCCTGAAACGCGGGGATGAAGTGGTCGCCGGGGGCGGCATTTACGGACGCATCGTCGAATGCGCCGACGAGTACGTGGTTCTGGATGTCGGCGATGCCAGACTCAAGATGGCCAGGGCGTCCGTAAGCACCCTGGTGACGCGCGGCAAAGGTGAAACGCCGGCCAAGGGCGAAACGCCCGCCAAAGGTAAAAAAGACTCCGGCAAAAGCTGGTTCGGCAGATCCGGAGCCGACAAAAAGAGCAGGAACGGCGAACGCAAAGCTCTTGCTGCCGGCGACGATGTCGATGTTGCCGATGCTTCCCCGGAAGACGCTGCCGAAGCCGATGCGCCTGCGGACAAGAAAGCTGAAACCGTTGCGCCCGCGGACAAGTAAGCGCTTTGCCGCAGCCTCCCTGTGCCTGTAAAGGAATTTTCCGATGAGACAAGGGCTTTTGTGGCGCATCCTCGTCGGCGCTGCCGTGTTGCTTGCCGCCGTCGTGCTGATCCTGCCGACCTTTCTGGTCCCGGCCCCCAAGCCGGGCGTCGCGGCCGCTCCCAAAAGCGGCTTGGCCGCCGTTTTGCCTTCCGGCCGGGTCAACCTCGGACTGGATCTCATGGGCGGCGTGCATCTTACCCTGGAAGTGGAAGCGCGGAAGGCCCTGGAAAACTCTCTGGCCCAGGCCGGACAGGATCTTATGCGCGAAGCCGGCGCCAAGGGCATCCTCATGACCCGGCCCGCGCTCGTCAACGGCACGCAACTGGAATTCTTCCTTGCTTCGCAGGAAAAGCAGGCTCAACTGACAGGCCTGCTGGAAGAGAATTTCGACCAGTTGCGCGTTGCTTCAACGACGCCGGATGCGGGCGGCAGGCTGCGTTGCGTTCTGGAATTCACCCCGGCCGCCCGCGACAGGCTGGTGAATCTTACGGTGGACCAGGCCCTGACCACCATACGCAACCGCATAGACCAGTTCGGCGTGGCCGAGCCGGACGTGCGCAAAGAACAGGGCGGCAACCGCATCAGCATACAGCTTCCCGGTTTGACCGATACGCGGCGGGCTGTGGAAATCATCGGCAAAACAGCGCACCTGGAGTTCCGCATGGTGCGCGAGATGGACCCCAAGAGCAAGATTCCGCCGCGCGGCGCGCGCATTCTGCCCATGGAGTACAAGGACTCCTACGGCAGGCTCGTGCAGGAGAGCATTGCCGTGGACGACGCGGCCGTGCTCACCGGCGACCGCATCAGCGATGCGGCGCCGACCTTCACCCCCAACGGCGAAGCCATGGTCAGCCTGTCCTTCGACCGGCGCGGCGCCGACATCTTCAGCCGACTTACCGAAGAAAACGTCAACAAGCGCATGGCCATCGTGCTGGACGGCAAGGTATACTCGGCACCGGTCATCAGGGAAAAGATTTCCGGAGGACGGGCCAGCATTACCGGCAACTTTACGCCCGCCACGGCCGGCGACCTGGCCGTCGTGCTGCGCGCGGGCGCATTGCCCGCGCCGGTCCTGGTCCTTGAGCAGCGCGAGGTCGGCCCCACCCTCGGGCAGGAATCCATCCGCAGCGGCGTGACGGCGGCCGTTGTCGGCGGGGGGGCGGTCATGGTCTTCATGGCGGTGTATTACGGAGTGTCCGGACTGATTGCGGGAGCCATGCTGATCCTGGACATCCTGCTGATCATGGCGGGTATGGCCCTGTTCGGAGCAACGCTGACCATGCCGGGCATAGCGGGCATCGTGCTGACCATCGGCATGGCCGTGGACGCCAATGTGCTGGTTTTCGAGCGCATACGCGAAGAAATGCGGCGGGGGCTCAGTACGGCGGCGGCTGTGGACGCGGGCTTTTCCCGAGCCATGCTGGCCATAGTGGACTCGAACGTCACCACGATCATCGCGGCGCTGATTCTTTACCAGTTCGGCACCGGCCCGGTGCGCGGCTTTGCCGTGACCCTGACCATAGGCGTCCTGGCGTCGATGTTCACCGCCGTGTTCATTTCCCGCATCCTGTTCGACATCTGGACGGGCAAAAGCGCCCGCGGCATCAGCATCTGACGCCGGGAGACTCTCAACGGAGAACGCATGGGACTGCACCTCATACCCAGTACGCTGAACATCGATTTCGTCGGCATCCGGCGTTATGCCTACGTCGTATCCGTCCTGCTCATTCTGGCGGGATTGGCTTCCTTCATTTACACCGGCGGGCCGCGTTACGGCATCGACTTCGCGGGCGGAGCCGTCGTGCATGTCAAGTTCGCGCAACCCGTAACCGATGAACATCTGAAGCGGGCGCTGGACGACAGCGCTCTGCCCGGTCTTGTGGTCCAGAGCTACGGCACGGAAGGGACGGACTATGTGCTGCGTATCGCCGCCATGAGCGAGAGCGCCGACGGATTGAGCAAACTCGTGAACGACACGCTGAGTAACGGACTCGACGGGACCGGCTACGAAATCATGCGGCTGGAAATGGTCGGCCCCAAAGTCGGGGCGGATTTGCGCGCCCAGGCCCTGGAAGCGCTGTATTACGCCATTCTGCTCATTTCCATATATGTGTCCGGGCGTTTCGAGCAGCGTTGGTTTACGGCGGGTTTCATCGCGCTGGTCCTCGGCGCGTCCACCTTCGGCCTCAGCCGTTTCGGCCTGGACAGGATTTTTCTGGTGCCGGTCGCCGTCGTGCTGACCCTGCTGCTCTGCCGGCACTTCAAGCTGGTGTTCGCCATCGGCGCCGTCGTTTCCATACTGCACGACGTGCTGATAACCGCGGGGTTGTATGCCCTTTGCGGCAGGGAATTCGATCTTACCACCATCGCCGCGCTGCTGACCGTTGTGGGCTATTCGCTCAACGACACCATCATCGTCTATGACCGTATTCGGGAAAACCTGCGCAACGACGTGGTGACCCCCCTGGGGACGGTGATCAACCGCAGCATCAACCAGACCATGTCCCGCACGGTGCTGACCTCCGGCACCACGCTGATCGCGGTTATGTCGCTGCTGGTTTTCGGGGGCGGCGTCATTTTCGACTTCGCGCTCGCCGTGTTCATCGGCATCTTCCTGGGCACGGCCTCCTCGATTTTCATTGCCAGTCCCATCCTGCTGGCCATGAGCGCGGACATCAAGCGCGAGACTTTTCGTCCCGGAAAGGATACGCGCCCCCGCGACGCCGACGGGCGTCTGGCGGCACGGGTGTAGAGCTTCTTATACTTGACGCTTGAACTTTATGCGCTTTTTCTTCCTTCATCATATTGAAAAAACTAGGGAAACGCTGATTTATTTTTTTGAAAAGCAAAAAGATGGATTCTTCGCTACGCTCAGAATGACAAAAGCGTAGTCATTCTGAGCCGTAGCGAAGCGAAGGCGAAGAATCTATCT
>JAISWB010000001.1 GCA_031271265.1 Desulfovibrio sp.
AAATCCACGCCTGTCCGCACCTCGATGTCCGGGTGCGCGAGCAGTTTGCGGAACAGTTCGCCGTAGCCGTGCAGGGGGATGCCTTCCCAGATATCGGAAAAATAACGCGTATTGTAGGAGTAACGCACCGGTAAGCGACTGATGATGTTCGCTGAAAGTTCCTTCGGATCTGTTTCCCACTGTTTTGCGGTATAGCCCCGAATGAACGCCTCATACAACGGGCGGCCGACGAGGGAGACGGCTTTTTCCTCAAGGTCGGCAGGGTCGATGATGCCGGCGCGCGCGGCCTCCTGTGCGGTCAGCGTCCGCGCCTCGTCAGGCGACATGGCGCGACCGTAAAAGCTGTTGATCGTGGACAGGTTGATAGGCATGGCATACACGCGCCCGCCGGAGATAATCCAGACATGATGCCGATATTCGTTGAAGCGTGTAAAACGGCAGACATACTCCCAAACTTCGCTGTTCGAGGTGTGAAAGATGTGCGAGCCGTATTTGTGGAACTCCACGCCGGTTTCCGCGTCGACCTCGGACCAGGAATTGCCGCCTGTATGCCGCCTGCGGTCGATGACCAGAACGCGCATACCGGCATCGGAAGCGATACGCTCGGCAATGACGGCCCCGACAAAGCCCGCGCCGACTATGCAGACTCGCGGAAAATCGCTCACAGCGCACCGTCCGGCCGAAGCGCCGCTGCCCGACCGCAGAACATGGCCCACCTGCAGCGCGCCGCGCGCAGGCTTTCGCGCGCGCAGTCGCCCGGCAACGCGGCCAACGGGTATACAATATTCACAAGCCGGAACCACAACGGCAGACGGTGCCGGCGCAACAGAGCCATGCGTCCCGCAGCGTAGCGGCGTATCTTTTCCAGGGCCGCGGGGGTATCCGCAAAGCCGTTGTCGTGCCGCACGACGACCGAGGACATGCGGGCAATCACAAAACCTCTCGCGTATGCCCGCAAGAGCAAATCCGTATCTTCGCCGCTCTGAAAACGCGAGGGACTGCCGATGCCGATGCTCTCGTCGAAACGCAGGACGTCAAAAATTTTTTTGCGGAAGAACAAGGTAATCGACGGCGCACGGCGAAACAGTCCGTACGTCCGCTGTACCGGCCGCGGTTCCGCTGCTCCACCGGCGCGGGGAGCGCACTCCGCCCAGCGGCCTATGAACGCATCGACGTGCGGATACCCGGTAAAGGCTTCCGCGCAACGCTCCAATGTATCTTTCAGGTACCGGCAATCGTCGTCCGGGACGGCGACGATATCCTCCCGCACATGGGGCAGCAGCGCGTTGCGCGCGCGCGACAAGCCTGTCGGCTGCAACATGAAACGTTTGACAGGCAGTGAGTCCGCATACAGGCCCAGAATGTCGTCAAGAACGCCGGGTGCGTTCTGGTCCCCGACATAGAGCGTAAAATTGCGGTATGTCTGGAAGGTAAGACTGTCGAAAAGGCGGACAAGTTCATGCCGCCTGCCGCGCGTGGTGAGCAGCAGGGCAAAGGACGGGCTTTCCGCGCCGGCAGCCATGCTCACGCCCGCAAAAACAGCGCCGACCGTCCCATGAGCCGCGTGTCGGAACTGACCAAACGCAGGGGTTCAGCCTCGGCTTGCGCCGTAATCATAAGGTCAAAAGAGGCAGCTTTCAGACCGGAACCGCCCAACGCCGACAACGCTGAGACATGTTCGCCGCGCAAAGGAAGCTCGATAAAACCGCTTTCCTCGACGGCTTCCCGCAGTTCCTTCAGGTCGGCTTCCAGCTTTCCGGCCTCGATACGCGCCGCTATGTCCCACCAGGACACAACGCTGACGTAGACCTCTGTTTCCTCGGCCAGAAGAATGTCCCGCATGCTGTCCACGGCGGGGTCGCCGGCCAGGGCGCGGAGCAGGACGTTGGTGTCCAGAAGCACGCGCATCAGCGCGGACCTCCGGACTGGCTGTCCAGGTCGTCGGGCAACCGGAGTTTACCGGCCAGCACGCCGAGGCGCTTGACCCGCCGCACATATGAAGCCGGCACCAGCGCTACTACGGGTTTGCCGTAACGTTCGATGAACACCGATTCACCCGCGGCGGCCCGCTTGGACAACTCGGATAAAATGCCCTTCGCTTTGTGGGTGGAAACCGTCAACATGTCACGACCTCCCCGGCGCGCCGAAAGACGCGGCTGAAGGTTTCGTGAAATGTGCGGCTAAAACACCAAAATCCCCGGCGGCTTTTCGACGGGGGCATGTGAACATGCCCAAGGCCGGCCGGGGAAAATTCAGAAAGGCTGGACGGTTGTGTGTGTGTGTGTGTGTGTGTGTGTGTGTGTGTGTGTGTGTGTGTGTGTGTGTGTGTGCAATAAGTGTGCCGTATTCATGCCTTTTCCCCGAAAAATCGGTTGAAGTTGCGCTTGCCGGGAAACTTGCCGAAAAATTACTTTAGACCATTTGCTTTCCATTGTAAAGCCCTAATTTTTTCATCAAGAAAATTTTTTTGATATAGTGAAAAGAGGGGCGGGGCGCTTTGACCCGGCAGGCGCGCGCCGGTGCCGGAAAGTTTCCAAAGCGGAGCTTCTCGACCTGCGGGCGGGGGGAGAATCGACGGGGCGGGAGAGCAGGGATTTCGCTTGACGCGGGGCGACAGGAGGGAGAGTTGATTGCGGATGCGCACGGCGGGTCGCGTTTCAGATCAAAACCGCCGCCGCGAAAGGGACTTTCCCGGCAGCACCGCGTCCTCGCCTGCCTTTATGCTTGCCGCCGGTGTACGCGTCGCCCGTTTCCACTCGGACTGTAAGCGGTTTTTTTTGCCGCTCGCTCATACATGACCTGCATAAGCTTGCGCGATATCTTCCAGGCAGTATTTCGGGTGACGCCCGGACGGCGGGCAAGCTCAAGGCAGGAAATACCGCCTTTTGTTTGTGCGGCATGATAGATTGCGCGAAACCGGGTTTTCAGAGGCAATCTGGTGGAAGGAAAGATCGTTCAGGCGGTAAGAGATATCTGCGAACGACATGTGGAGCACCGGTACAAGGTCCCGGTTTTGATGACACCATGCCTGGTTCCGCCGCACAGAGGGCAGGCAAAACCTTTGGGCCACCGCCGCCGGATGAGAGCTTCCCTACATTGGTCCTCTATTTTATGCAGATGTTGCAGAAACGTTCCGGCTCCCCGTGCGCGCGTACTGCAGGAGAGGATCCGGCCGGTCAGCGCATGAACTTGAGCAACCCGCCGTCGTCGGACAGGATGACCCTGGTGTTGTCTTTGAAGGACTTGCGGTAAATTTCCAGGCTCTTGTAAAACTCGTAAAATTCCGGGTCCTCGGCCAGGGCGACGGCGTAAATGTCCATGGCCCGCGCTTCGGCCTTGCCCCGGATGACGATGCCCCCGCGGTTGGCCTGAGCCAGGATCACGTCACGCTGCATTTCCGCCTCGGAACGGATGCGCCGGTCCTCGGATTCACCCTCGTAACGGTACTTGTTGGCCATGCGCGTGCGTTCGGCGTTCATGCGGTTGATGATGGCCTGACGGTTGGGCAGATCCGTGCGCTTGATGCGCACGTCCACTATCGTCACCCCGTAATCGTGGGCCTGGTCGTCGGATTTTTTCAGCACTTCCTCCATGATGTCCGTGCGCTTGGAAAAGACGACCTCGTTCAGTTCCCGGCTGCCGATGGCGGCGCGAAGCTGAGAATACACGATGTTGCGCAGGCGGTCCTCGGCCGTGTGCTCGCTGCGCAGGGAACGGTAAAAGGCCAGGGGATCGGTGATCTGCCAGCAGACATAGTTGTCGATTTCAAAGGCTTTGAGGTCGGAGGTCAAACTTTCGGTCTTGGCAATCTCGAAGACCAGGATACGCTTGTCGAAGAACACCGCGTTCTGGATGAAAGGTAGCTTGAAATTCAGTCCCGGCGTGCGGGCTTCGTTTTCAACGGCTTCACCGAGTTGAAGAACAATGGCGCGCTCGCGTTCGCCGACAAAAAACACGCACTGGGAAAAGACCAGAACGGCTGCGGCCAGACCTACGGCGATGCTTATCAATGCGCGTTGGTTCACTTCGCCGCTCCGTCCAGAGGTTTTTCCCGGCCCCCGGCCTTGCGTCCGTCAAGGTTCAGCAGGGGCAGGATGTTGCCCTCCGCATCACGGGAAATGATGATTTTCTCCAGGCCGGAGGAGGACAGCACATCACCCATGGCCTCAAGATACATGCGTTTGCGCGTTACGTCCCGAGCCTTGTTGTATTCCCTGACCATGATGCGGAAACGCTCGGCCTCGCCCTCGGCCGCCTGCTCCACCTGCCTGCCGTAGGCTTCGGCCGCGTTGAGCATGCCCTGGGCCGTGCCGTTGGCCACGGGAACGATCTTCATGCGGTAGGCCTCGGCCTCGTTGATGATCCGCACCCGGTCCTCGCGCGCGCTGGCCACGTCCTTGAACGCGGCTTCGACTTCCGGCGGCGGCTGCACGTCCAGGAGCTGCACGGTGTGGATACGCACCCCGATGTTGTAGGGAGCAAGAATGTTTTCCAGGACCTGCCTGGCCTGGACCTGCGTTTCAGCGCGTCCTGCGGTCAGGATGGAGTCTATGTTGCTGCGCCCGACGACCTCGCGCATGGCCGCCTCGGCCGCGAGCTTGATCGTCGTCTCCGCATCGCGCACCCTGAACAGGAAGTCGCGCGGCCTGCTGATGTTGTATTGCACGTTGAAACGCATGTGCACGATGTTTTCATCGCCGGTGAACATGCTGGCTTCTTCGGCGGAGTTGCGCGACGCGCCCCGGCCCCTGGCGTCCGGCGTCTGGCCGATGACCACGGTGCGCAGGGATTCGGCCGCAACTATTTCGGCCTCTTCCAGCGGATAGGGCAGATGGTAGTGGGGCCCGTCCCCGACCTCGCGGCTGTATTCGCCGAAACGCGTTATGACGCCGATTTCGCCGGGCCTGACGATGAAAATACCCGAGGCGGCCCAGCCCAGGAGGACCACAAGGCAGATGATGCCGGCAGGCAACCTCCCGCCGAGAAAACGGGAAAGAAAATCACCGGGCTTGAAGTCGGAAAAGGGATTCTCCGGCCCCGCCGGCATACGCCGCCGGCGACCCGGTCCCTGTCGCTTTTCCTGAAGTTTGTCCCAGTCCCAGTTCATATTTCAATCCATTGTGTTTGCATAAACGCGGGAGGAAAAGCCCGATTGACTCCCGTCCAAACGGAGCATACCTTAGAGGATACGCGGGCGGCGGTCAAGGAATCTTTCCCGGCGACTTTGCCGGCTTTTCCGGGTTCCCGTGCGGCTTTTTTCCCGACAATCCCGCGAACAGGAGCTTCCGATTGGGCCTCAACCCCGAAGCCGCTCCGGGCGACGATACCGCGGTCGTCATCCACACCGACGGTTCCTGTCTGGGCAATCCCGGCCCCGGCGGCTGGGCGGCGCGTTTGGCATACAAGAACAGGATCAGGTATATCTCCGGCGGCTTTGCCTCGACCACCAACAACCGCATGGAACTCTACGCCGCCCTGTACGCTCTGGAGAGCCTGAAACGCCCCTGCCGCGTGGAGTTGTACACCGACTCGCGCTACCTGCGCGATGCCGTGGAAAAAGGCTGGCTTCAGTCCTGGCAACGCAAAAACTGGAAAAAAGCCCGGGGCGGCGACGTGTTGAACCGTGACCTGTGGGAACGCGTGGCCCTCATGCGATCCCGGCACGACCTGCGCCTGCACTGGCTGGAAAGTCACGCCGGACACGCCGAAAACGAGGAAGTGGACAGGCTGGCCCGCTCCGAAGCCCGCCGCGAATCCCTGCCCCCGGACATCGGCTACGTCCCCGCAACGGAGAAAGACCTGTGAGCGACGAAGCCGCGACATACGAACGCACGGCCCGCACCCTGCTGGAAAGCCTGCCCTACATGCGCCGCTTCAGCGGCGAAATCGTGGTCGTCAAGTACGGCGGCCACGCCATGGTCGACGAAACGCTGAAACAGTCCTTCGCCCGCAACGTGGCTCTGCTGAAATACGTCGGCGTGCGCCCGATCATCGTACACGGCGGGGGACCCCAGATAGGCGACATGTTGCGCAGGCTCGACATACCGTCGTCCTTCCACAAGGGACTGCGCATCACGGACGATGCGACCATGGAGGTGGTGGAAATGGTCCTCGCGGGCCGGGTGAACAAGGAGATCGTCGGCCTGCTGAATCTGGCCGGGGCGCGGGCCGTGGGACTTTCCGGCAAGGACGGGCGCCTCCTTGAAGCGCGCAGGAAAGTGCCGGCGGACGACGGAAGCGACGGCGCGGACGGGACCGGCGTCGACCTCGGCCGGGTGGGGCAGGTTGTGCGCGTGGATACGGAATTGCTGCGCACTCTCAGCGGGGCGGGCTACATCCCGGTCATCGCGCCTACCGGCGTGGACGAGGCAAACGGGACTTACAACATCAACGCCGACGAGGCGGCCGCGGCTGTGGCCGCCGCCGTCGGGGCCAAGCGCCTGCTGCTGCTGACCGATGTGCCGGGAGTGCTGGACAGGGACGGCGTCCTTCTGCGTTCCCTGTCCGCGCGCGAAATTCCCGGCCTGGTCGCCGATGCCGTCATCAGCGGCGGCATGATCCCCAAGGTCGGCTGTTGCCTTGAAGCCTTGCGCGGCGGCGTGGAAAAGGCCATGATCGTGGACGGCCGCGTGGAGAACTGCGTACTGCTGGAACTGTTTACCGATGCCGGCATAGGCAGCGAAATCACCGCCGCTTGAAAAAATATCCATGAAAGACAGCAATACGGTGTTCTCTCTTATCGCTGCCTCGGCATGTGAAAAAGCCGTGATTGAAATTGCCGCTCCCTGAAGGGAAAGGCTTCAGGCCATAAAGGAAGTTTCAGACAAGGCGCCCCTACCCATGCAGGAATACACGGCGGATCTGCACATTCATTCACGTTTCTCCCTGGCCACCAGCCGCAAACTGGGCATCCCCCTGCTCGCCGCCTGGGCGGCGGTAAAGGGTCTGGCCCTTATCGGCACCGGCGACTTCACCCACCCGCGCTGGCGTGATGAACTGCGCGCTTCGCTGCGCTTCGACGAGACAAGCGGCCTGTACGCCCTCAACGAGGAGGCAACGGCCGCGCAGGCCGCCCTGCGCCTGCCCGTCCCCGCCGCACCCTCCGGCGTGAAAATCCCGGCCCGCTTCATGCTTCAGGGCGAAATCAACCTCATCTACAAACGCGGCGGCAAACTGCGCAAAATACACAACCTCGTCTATATGCCGAACCTGGAAGCCGCCGACGCCTTTTGCCTGCGCCTCGCCCAGGTCGGCAACCTGTCCTCGGACGGTCGCCCCATGCTCGGCCTGGATTCCCGCGACCTTCTGGAACTGGTGCTGGAATGCCACCCCAGGGCCTTTCTCATTCCGGCCCATATCTGGACGCCCTGGTTTTCCCTATTCGGCTCCAAATCCGGCTTCGACCGCCTGGAAGACTGCTTCGCCGACCTCTCTCCGGAAATTTTCGCCCTGGAAACCGGCCTGTCCTCGGACCCGGCCATGAACCGCCTCTGGAGCGCCCTGGACACCCGCCGCCTGGTGTCCAATTCGGACGCGCATTCCGGGGAAAAACTAGGCCGCGAAGCCAATGTCTTTACCGGCGAACTGTCCTACGACGGCATCCTCAACGCCTTGAAACACCCTGAAAAACCCGGCGCGACATCCTTTCTCGGCACTTTGGAATTTTTTCCGGAAGAAGGGAAATATCATCTGGACGGGCACCGCAAATGCAACGTGGTACTCGGTCCGGAAGAAACGCGCCGCCTCGGCGGACTGTGCCCGGTCTGCGGCGCCCCCCTTACCGTCGGTGTCCTGAGCCGGGTCAGGGAACTGGCCGACCGCGAGACTCCGGCCTACCCGCCCGGCACGGGAGGCGGCGGGGAGCTCGGCGGCCGCGGCTTCGCTTCCCTGGCCGCCCTTCCGGAAATCCTCTCGGAACTGCTCGGCGCTTCGCCCAAAAGCCGCCGGGTGGAAGAGATGTACGCGGACCTTGTGCGCCGCTTCGGACCGGAATTGTTTATCCTGCGCGCCCTGCCGGAAGAGGCTCCGGCACGCCTCTTTCCCCCCCTGGGCGAAGCCCTGCGCCGCATGCGCAGGGGGGACGTGCGTCTGAGCGGCGGCTATGACGGCGAATACGGCGTCGTGCGCATGTTCGACGATGCCGAACTCGCGGACATCCGGCGCGGCCTCGGCCTGCCCCGGCGTGGGGGAAGAAGCGCGCCGCCGGCCGAGGCCCGGCCGACCCTGTCCCAGGCCGGGTTCCCGCCGACCCCGCCGCAGGCCGAAAGCGCATCGGTCCTGCAGCGGACTGAAAATCCTCCGACCCCGCCGCCGGCCGAAAGCGCACCGATCCCGCCGCGGACTGAAAATCCGTCGACCCCGCCGCAGGCCGAAAGCGCACCGATCCCGCCGCAGGCCGGGGTCCCCTCGTCCTCTGCGCGGACCGCGCCCCCGCCGCGAACCGATGCCGTGAACACTGAAACGCGGTCGTTCCGCGCCGCGCCGGCTCCCCCTTCTTCCCCCGAGGGACTGAATGAAGAGCAGGAGCGCGCCGTCGCGGCCGGACCCGGCCCAGTCCTCGTCTGCGCCGGCCCCGGCACGGGCAAAACCCGCACCCTCATTGCCCGCGTCCTTTATCTGCTCAACGAAGGCATCGACCCGCGCAAGATCGCGGCCGTGACCTTTACCCGCAGGGCGGCGGCGGAAATGGACCGCCGGCTGGCCGACGTAACGGGACGGAATACCCCGCTCCCGCGCACGGACACCCTGCACGCTCTGGCCCTGGAGCTCCTGTGCGCATGCCGGGGCGGCGCGCCCCTGCTGCTGGACGAAGCCGCCGCCCGCCGCGTGTTCGCCGAAGCCAATGCCGAAGAGGGCGCGCGGCGCAGCGCCGATGCCTGGCAGGCCCTGAATCTGGCCCGTGAACGCCGGGAAGCGCTGCCGCCGGAGTTTGCCGACTACGCCGCACGCTACATGGCCCAGAAAAGCGCGTGGGATTTCGCCGACTACACGGATTTGCCGGAATTCTTTCTCGAACGCCTCGAAAGCGGCCTGTACGCCGGCCCCTACGAACATGTGCTGGTTGACGAAATACAGGACCTTTCCCCTTTGCAGCTCATGCTCATCCGCGCCCTGGTCAACCACGGAAACCTCGAAGGCGAAGGCTTTTTCGGCATCGGCGACCCCGACCAGTCCGTGTACTCCTTTCGCGGGGCGCACGGCGACGCCTTTCGTTTCTTCCGGGAAGCCTGGCCGCACGCGCAGGTAATCAGCCTGCGCCGCAACTACCGCTCGCGCCCGTGCATACTGCGCGCGGGACGGGCCTTGTTCTCCGAAACAGCTCCCGGCGCTTTCACCGCAGGGGAGCTTGTCCCGGAACGCGACGACGATGCCCGCATACGCCTGTTTTCCGCCTCGTCGGCCGACACCGAAGCCGCCTGGGTGGCCGAACGCGTTGCCGAACTCATCGGCACGGGCGGGCACAGTCTGACCGATGCGCGCGGCAACAGCGGGAAATCCGGCCCGCCGCACCCGCAGGCCGACCACAGTCCCGGAGACATTGCCGTCCTGCTGCGCATCCGCGCCCTGGCCCGGCTCTTCCGCAACGCTCTGGCCCGCAAAGGCATACCCGTATCCGAACCGGCCGGGGACGTGTTCTGGGCCGATGCCCGCGTTGCCGTCATCCTGCGCGCCGCCGGGCGCATGCTGGGCATAGCCCCGTCCGAAGAGGCCGAAGACACCGCTTTCCCGGATATCCCCGTGCGCGTGCTTGCCGAAGGCCCGGCGGCGGTCATCGCCTATCTGCAGCATACACCCCCCTTCGATCCCCTGTTCCGCCTTTCTCCCGTTTGCCGCGCCCTGCTCAAAGCCTATGAACAACACGGCGGATGGGCCGGGCTGCTGAGCTTTGCCGGACTCATGAACGAACTGGAACTGGTGCGGGCCAAGGGTGAAAAAGTGCAGATCATCAGCCTGCACGCGGCCAAGGGCCTGGAATTCCGCAGCGTGTTCCTGCCTTGCCTGGAAGACGGCCTCTTGCCCTTCGCCGGCCCTGAACTGTTGACAGGCAAGGCGGGGGACAAAATGCGCGACCCGGACCCGGAAGAGGAACGCCGCCTGTTCTATGTCGGCCTGACGCGGGCCGAGGATTTCCTGTACCTCAGCCATGCCGGCACGCGCACGCTTTACGGTCGGACCCTGCGCCTCAAGCCGTCGCGCTTTCTGGCCGAACTGCCCGACGACTTGCTCAGCCGCTCCGTGCCGGTGCGCCGGGTCACACGGCGCGAAGAGCATCTGCCGCTGCTGTGACTTTTGCCGTATGGAAGGCATTACAGATTTCCGCATGGAAATCTGAACAGCAGCCGTTAGGCTGATATCGCCGCGAAGCGGCGTGAGTCAGCCGAAAACCACGCTTTTCGGCTGACGATCCTCCGCAGGGAAAAGT
>JAISWB010000050.1 GCA_031271265.1 Desulfovibrio sp.
AGCTGCAGGCGCTTTGGAAAAAGCTTCCCGTGCATCGGTATGGCAAACAATGTTGCGGACATTGCGTTGAATGAGCGGCGGGCCGTGTTGCAACATAAGAGCGGGCAAATAGATTTTTCTGTTGTGAAGAACATACGAAAAAGCTTGCATGACAAAGAGGTTTCGTTGCTGGAACGGGAGCGGCAGGTCAAGTTAAGTGAATTTGCCGCATGGATATTGAGCGGCAATTTCCGGCGGCGATATTTTGAACAATAGATTATCGGCATATACTCACATACCGACATGGACAAGCCCTGTACAAAAGGCATCCAAGTGCAGGATGACCGCTTGCGGTGCGGCTTTGGCGCGAGTGACTATCAGCAAAGCTGCGCGTCCGCTTTCTCTATTTCTTCAAGCGTAAGTCCCGTCAACTTTGCTATGTCGTCAGTGTGTAACCCACGCTGCAGCATGGATCGAACAAGGGCGGTTCGCTCCTCAGCCCTGCCTCTTGCCTCGCCTTCAGCCATAGCCTCGCGGAGCCGGGCTGCTGCATCGTACCGATCTCTCGCCTGCGCCCAGAATTCTTCTCTTACTCGTTCATCCGCGCTCAGTTGCTTTATTCTGAGTATAGGTTCTTTCAGTTCAGGATAATGTTGTTCGAGCATATCCAGTTCCTCTTGGTTATCAGTTGTCAAAAGCTTCAGCCAACGCCAGATTATGTTGCCGTCTTCAGCAGGTGGTATTTTTGTTAATTCCAAGACATGGATTTCAAAAATTTCGGTCAACGTAATGTTCCCGGTATCATTCCGCATTAAAAATTTATTATGATACTCGCTCGATTCATCAATAAGTGAGAAATCGGTAATTAGTATAGTTATTACTTTGTGCAGAGAATCGTAATGTTCACCTTTGGCGAGCTGTTCACTAAGAAGACGCGAGCCATAGGCCATTATACGTTCCCGAAGTCCTTTCATTGTTGTGATTTGTATTTCTATATGTATAATTTTTCCACCTACTGTCTGCAATTTAAGATCAAGCACAAATAGTTTTCCATCTTTATGCAGCGGAGTGAGGTGAGGATCTGCTATAGTTAAATTATAATATTCATCGTCGGGCAGATCAAGTACAGCCTTAAGAAAGTTAATCAGCGTATTGACGTAATTTTTATCGGCAAAGATACGTTTAAAAATTGTGTCGTACTTCGCCGCCAGAATTTCCTGTTCCACTCTGCACGCCCCTTTTAGTTAGGTTCCGCAGCTTACCCTGTACCGTAAATTGAGATATATCCTGTAACTGCCGGGCAGGCAATATGTTCGCGCGGATTTTTAGGAGCCTGCTCAACCGTCAATTTTCGATGTCGATGCCGGCTCAGTTTTCGATGCCGATTGACAATGAGCGTTTCGCCTGATCATCTGCAAAGCCGTGCCGTAAAAGAATTCTCTTCCGCCCGGATTGCCGCATCCATGCCGGAGTTCGGCGTCGACAATCCCCTACCGGCGGACAGTCAGTTAGGGAAGGAGGCACGACGCACGCGCCTTCGGGCGCTTGCGGGACGCGGAAAATAAGCATAGCATCGGCTTTTCGCCTGTGCAGGCCCCAGGCCGGCCTTGGCGGGTTTACAGTAATCCGCGTTGCCTGCGGGAAACGTCGGGTAAAGGAAGAGTTGATGAGCGGAACGGCCTTTCATATCCGCCCGGAAGCGGCGGGGTTTGACCCGTATGTGCCGGGGCTTTCCGTTGCCGAGGTCCGTGAGCGTTACGGCCTCTCCACGGTAATCAAGATGGCGAGCAACGAAAATCCTCTGGGCATTTCCCCGGCGGCGCTTGAGGCGGTGCGGCGCAACGCCGGGCTCGGCTTCCGTTACCCGCGCGAAGGCAACCCGGACCTTGTCGCGGCTCTGGCCGCGCACCACGGCTTGCCCGAAGAGCGCTTCGTCCCCGGCAACGGCTCGGACGAGATCATCGACCTGCTGCTCCGGGTCTGCCCTGTGCCCGGACGGCACAACGTGGTCGCCTCCCGGTCGTCCTTCAGCATGTACAGGGTGTTGAGCAGGCTGTGCGGGGTGGAGTTCCGGAGCGTGCCGCGCAGGGACGATTTTTCTTTCGACCTGCCCGGCCTGGCGGCCGCTGCGGACGACAACACCGCGCTGCTCTTCCTCACCGTGCCGGACAACCCGTCGGGGGCCTGTCCCCCGCGCGCGGACGTGGAAACCCTGGCCCGCCGGCTTCCGCCCGACTGTCTGCTGGTGCTGGACGAGGCGTACATCGACTTTTGCCCTGACCCCGGAGCGCAGTCCTTTCTGCCCTTATTGAACGATTTCGGCAACGTCGCCGTCCTGCGCACTTTCTCCAAGACCTACGGACTGGCCGGACTGCGTCTGGGCTGCGGGATTCTGCCCCCGGCGCTCGCCGCGGTGCTGCGCGCGGTACACATGCCCTTTTCCGTGAACACCGCCGCCGAGGCGGCAGGCATCGCCGCTCTGGGGGACAAGACGTTTTACGAAGAAACACGGCGCGTTGTCGCCGAGGGCCGCGCTCTGCTGCACGAGGAACTGTCGGCCCTGGGTTTTGTCGTGTACCCCTCGCAGGCCAACTTTCTTATGTTCCGGCCGGGAACGGGGCATACCATGAACGCCGCGGAACTTTTCGAGGGCTTGCTTGCCCGCGGCGTGATTATCCGCCGGCTCGCAAGTTACGGGCTTGAGGAACACCTGCGGGTCAGCGTGGGCACGGCGCGGGAAAACAAGGAATTTATAAATCATATCCGGGAGTTGTGCGCATGAAGAAAGATCTCCGCCGCGTCGGGAGGGTATGCGTATGCCGCGGCGCCGGCCGCCACGACAACGAAGAGGAAGGATTCCGCCGCATCGGGAGGGCGTGCGTATGACGGAGCGCGCCCGCAGCATGATTGTGACCGTCGACGGTCCGGCCGGGGCGGGCAAGAGTACCCTGGCCGTGCGCGTGGCCGAGGAACTCGGCATACCCTGCCTGGATACCGGAGCCATGTTCAGGACTCTGGCCCTGGAATTGCAGCGCGCGGGTTTCGACCCGACGGGCTCCGGGCCGGGCGCGCAGGAACTGGAGCGGGCTTTTGCCGCCTGCGTATTCAGCCTGGAAGGCGTCGGGGCTTCCTCCTGCCTTTTATGCCGGGGACGGCCGGTCGGCGACGAGATACGCACGGAACAGGCGGGCATGGCGGCGGCCGCTGTCGCCGTTCTGCCCGAGGTGCGCGAATTTACGAAAAAAGCCCAGAGGGCGCTGGGCGACAAGTACCCACTGGTCGCGGAAGGGCGAGACATGGGCACGGTGATTTTTCCCGATGCTTTCTGCAAGGTTTACCTGTCGGCCTCGGCTCGGGTACGGGCCGAGCGGCGTCTGCTGCAGTTGCGCGCGGCCGGCCGGGATGCCGATATTCGGGAGATTGAGGAATTGATCCGGGAACGGGACGTGCGGGACGAGAGTAGGGCGTCGGCGCCTTTGCGTCCCGCGGACGATGCCGTTATTATAGATACGACGGACATGGATGCGGACGCGGTTTTTGCGGCGATCATGCGGGCGGTGCGCGAGGCGCGGGCGGCCGCGCCCGTTGCGGTGCGCATGCGCCGGCGCGACCGGGAAATGGAGCGTCAATCCGCCACGGATTTGCTCAAGCGGGGCGAATACGGGGTGCTGGGCATGGACGACGGGAGTTCCTGGCCCTATGCCGTGCCTTTGTCCTATGTATTGTCGGACGGGGTCATCTATTTCCATTGCGCGCCGTCGGGACGCAAGGTCGGGATCCTGGCCCGCAACAACCGGGTATGCTTTACCGTGGTTACGGATACCGAGCCGGTCTACGACAAGTCTTTCTCGACGTACTACGCGAGCGCCGCGGTCGTCGGGCGGGTGTTCCCCGTCGTGGACGAGGAGGAGAAAAAGCGCGCCCTTGTGCTGCTGGCGGAAAAATATTCTCCGGAGCATGCGGACAAGGCCGGGGCGTATGCGGAGCGGAGTTTGAAGAACACGGCGGTGTACCGCATTGTTCCGGAACTGTTGAGCGGGAAGGCCAAGCTCCGGCCGGCGCCGGACGGGTAATTCGGCCTTCAAAGCATCTTCACGCGCATTGCCTTTGCGAGTTCTCCGGCAAAGCCGCGGCGACCACCGACGGCCGGTCCATAGACGCGCCGGACCTTACCGGGTCAACCGGCATAGGCGAAATAGGCGTGACCCTGCCCGGAGGCACAAAGCTCCCGTAAGCATGGATACGGTTGCGTTATGAGGCTAATGAGAGCAGAATGACCGAGCCGGCCCGACCGTAAGGGTTATGACGATTGCCGCAGCGCATTGCCGTTGCCGCGCCGGCAGGCGGGAGAGCGCGCATGGAAAAAAACGCCCGGATTTACGTCGCCGGCCATCGCGGGCTGGTAGGCTCGGCCCTTGTCCGTGCCCTTGTCGCGCAAGGGTACGACAATCTGTTGCTGCGCACCCGCGCGGAACTCGACCTGTGCGATCAGGGAGCGGTGGAAGCATTCTTTGCCGGCAAACGCCCGGAATACGTTTTTCTAGCGGCGGCCAAGGTCGGCGGCATTCACGCCAACAGCGCCTACCCGGCCGACTTCATTCGTGAAAACCTGCTGGTCCAGTGCAACGTCATCGACGCGGCGCGACGGTACGGCTGCGTGAAACTGCTGTTCCCCGGCTCGTCCTGCATTTATCCCAAGCTCTGTCCGCAGCCCATACGCGAAGAATACCTGCTCTCCGGGCCTCTTGAGCCGACCAACGAATGCTACGCTCTGGCAAAAATCGCCGGCCTGAAGATGTGCGCAGCCTACCGCGCCCAATACGGCTTCAACGCCGTCAGCGTCATGCCCTCCAACCTTTACGGGCCGGGCGACAACTTTCATCCGGAAAACAGCCACGTGCTGCCCGCCCTGATCCGTCGTTTCCATGAAGCCGCGCAACAGGCCGCTCCCTTTGTGGTCATCTGGGGCACGGGCACGGCCCGGCGCGAGTTCCTGCACGTGGACGACCTGGCCTCCGCCGCGCTGTTCATCATGCGTAATTACGAGTCGGCGGAGCACATCAACATCGGCTTCGGCAGCGATCAGACCGTCATGGAACTGGCCCGCGCCGTGGCCCGGACGGTCGGCTACACCGGCGACATACGCTGCGACCCCTCGAAGCCGGACGGCACGCCGCAAAAACTGCTCGACATCCGCCGCCTCACGGCGCTCGGTTGGAAGCCGTCCATCGGCCTTGAGCAGGGATTGGCCGACACCTATGCCTGGTTTCTGCAACAGGAAGAACTGCGGAGTTGACCATGCCTGCCGTCTTTCTCGACCGCGACGGCACCTTGAACATGGAAACGGGCTACCTGCACGAGCGGGCGGACCGGCGCCGGCTTCCGGGCGCGCCGCAGGCGCCTGCCGTCTTTCTCGACCGCGACGGCACCTTGAACATGGAAACGGGCTACCTGCACGAGCGGGCGGACTGGCGCTGGCTTCCGGGCGCGCCGCAGGCGCTGGCCCGCCTGTATGACCGGGGATACAGGCTGGTCGTGGTCAGCAACCAATCGGGCCTTGCGCGGGGGCTGTACGGGAAGGAAGCCGTGGACGCCCTGCACCGCTGGGTGAACGAAGACCTGACGGGATTCGGCGCGGTCATAGAAGCCTTTTACTGCTGCCCGCATCACCCGGAATTCAGCGGCGAATGTTCCTGCCGTAAACCCAAACCCGGACTGCTGCTGCGGGCGGCGGACGAACTCGGCCTGGACTGCCGGGAATCCTGGATGATAGGCGACAAGATTTCCGATATCCAGGCGGGCGCGGCGGCAGGTTGCCGCTCCGTCCTGGTCCGTACCGGCTACGGCCGTCAGGCCGAAGCGGAGGCGCCCGACGCTCTGCCGGTCGTGGACGACCTGTCCGCGGCAGCCGAGTATATTATCCGGACGGACGGCGCCGAGGCCCCATGACTTCCGCCTCCTTCACAGGGAACACACATACCGCAGGAGCCGAGCCGTGCGCGCAAATTTTCACCTGATCCTTACGGCCTTTGCCGCGTTTGCCGGCCTGTGCGGCGGCCCGTTCGGCGCCGGAGCGGACGCCGCCGCCGTGTATACAGCGGCCGGCCCCATACGCGGGGTGACTACCCTGCCTCCGGCCCCGCCCGCGCCGTCGGCCCCGCCCGGCGCTTACGGCAGCCGCCGCGATTTTGAAAGGGGATATGTCGGCAACAGCCCGGAACCCGGTGATTCCTGGCACAGGGACAACGATTTCAAAGCGCGGGATTACATGTTCAAACACGGTCCGCAACCGGAATTCGCCGCGCCTCCCGCGCCCGCGGCGCGCCCCCGACCGGGCAACGTAACGCTGCCGGAAACGCATGAGCCGCGGCTGCCGGACGAAGGCGACGAACAGAGCCGGCACCCTGGCCGCTTCAAGACCGCGCCTCCCCTGTCGCCCGCGGAACACGGCAAGTAGGGAAACGCCGGGCAACCCGGAATCCGCCCCAAAGCCCGGCACGGTCCGGAACAGTGTCCCGGCGGCGTTCCGCGCATATTGTCCGCCGGAGCTTTTTCTGCTACCAACCAGTAACGCAATGTCGATGCCGCGGAATTCGTGAGGCCGGCGGCCGGCGCAACCGCACGCCTGAAGGGAGAGGTTGCGGACCGCAAAGGAATTTCCGATGAAAACGTTCATGGTCGCGCTCTGCCTGACGCTTTTTACGATCACCTCCGCAACGGCGGAAACCAAGGATTTTACGGATTTTTCCGTGGACCTGCCGCCCGGCTGGACGGTGCAGCGCGAAGGCGTCACCACGGCGTTCACCGCGCCGGACGGTTCGGCTTCCCTGCAGGTCGCCGTCGAACTTCTGACGCGTGTGGACGGCATGAGCGCCGAGAGCCTGGCCGCCGCCTATGCCGCCGAACTGCGCGGCAGCCGCCCGACCATGGTGGACAACGACCCCGACTATTATGCCTTCACCTTCACATCGCCCGAAGGCGTGGCCTCCGAAGCCTCCGTCGTCGTTTCGGGCGGAAATTTTTACCTTATTACCGTCAGCGGCCGGCACAAGGATATGGCCGGCCTGGTGGAATCCCTGCTCCTCTCCATCCACTGACCCCCCATGACGCACATTACGCACATGAATAACAACGGCTGCACCCGCAACCGCAGACAGAGGGCCGTATCCCCTGCAAACTCGCGCCGGCCGCACAGGGCAAGGTCTTGTTTCATCCTTCTTGCCTTGCTCATACTGCTCCAGGCCTGCGCCGGCGTGCAGACGCCTTCTCCCGCCGTCCCTGCGCAAGAGCAAGGCGCCCCCGACGACAGGGGGGCGGCAATTTGGCAACGCTTCCGCGAGCGCGCGGAAAAGGCCGAATCCCTGGGCGGTCCGTTCCGCCTGCGCGCCGGCCTGCGCTATACGGATGCCGGCGGCGGCACACAACGCGCCTCGGCCCTGCTCTGGGGCAACGGCAAAAGCGGCGATCCCCTGCCGTTGCGCCTCGACCTGCAGGCGGGCATGGGTATCACCGCCGCCAAAATCCGCGAAGACGCACAGTCCACCCTGGTGTATGTTCCGCGCGAGAACGCCGCATGGCTGTACCCCGGCCCGCAGCGCGCGCAGGCGTATGCGCGGGCGGGCGGGGAGCCGCGTTCCCCGCTGCTTTCCTCCGGGTCTTCCGGGCAAAACCCCGAAGCGTCCTACGGCGTGCCTCTTCCCCTTTCTCCGGCCGAACTCGCCCTGCTGCTCACCGGCCGCGGCGGGACGCTTTTCCTGCCGCAGGACGGCAGCGATGCGGTTCCCGACAACCGTCCCGTCCCCGGCAGCCGCCGTTACACGTTGCGCAACGCCGCCCTGCCGGGAGAACTGGAACTGTCCCCGGAAGGCGCGCCCCTGCGCTGGCGCGGAGACAACGGCTGGACAATCGAAATCGTCGAAGTCGCCGCCGAAGACCCCCTGCGCCCGGAAATCCTGCGTATCGCGCACGCCGGGGGCCGCTCGGCACTGATCGAGGTCCGGGAAACGGAACGCGTTTCCCCTCCCTACAGCGGGGAGCAACTGTCCCTGACACTCCCTCCCGGAACGACCCTGCGGACTCCGCACCAGACGGCAACGCGATGATACGCGCGGCGGCAATCCACATCCGGCTCCGTCCGCCGGACGACTCTGCCCGGCAGCGGGGAGCCGCCGGCTTGCCCCTTCCCTGAAGGGGGATACCGGAAAGGCTTGCCCCTTCCCTGAAGAGGGGTATACCGGAAAGGCATGCCCGGCCCTGTCGGGCGTCAACAGGAATCTCCCTGAAGGGAGCGGTTTCAGACCATAAAGGAATTTTTGATGACCGGCGACACCGTTTTCATAGCCTCCGACCATGCCGGTTTCGCCATGAAACAGGCGCTGTGCGCCGATCTGGCGGCGCGGGGTTTCCGGATGGAAGATCTCGGCCCGCAAACGGCGGAGAGCTGCGATTACCCGGTATTTGCGCATGCGCTCTGCGCCCGCGTACTCGAAAACGCCGGCCGGGGCATTCTGATCTGCGGCACGGGCATAGGCATGTGCATGGCCGCCAACCGGCACAGGGGCATCCGTGCCGCCCTCTGCACCGACGAGTATACGGCGCGCGCCTGCCGCGCCCACAACAACGCCGACGTGCTCTGTCTGGGCGCGCGCGTCGTCGCCCCGGCCTTGGCCGCGGAACTGGCGGTAATTTTCCTGAGCACCGCGTTCGAAGGCGGCAGGCACGCCCGCCGCGTCGCGCTTATTGAAAGTTCGTAACCGCAGATTTATTGGGGCGGAGCCCCATTATTACAAGTGCTTCCATAGAGGTCTGAAAGCTATGCAGTTGTACAACGCGCTGTCCCGCAAAAAAGAAGACTTCATCCCGGTGCGGCCGGGCAAGGCTTCCGTCTACGCCTGCGGGATAACAGCGTATGATTACTGTCATATAGGACACGCGCGCTCGGCCGTGGTCTTTGATGTCCTGGTCCGCAGGCTGGAGCAGACCGGGCTGGACGTGACCTTTGTGCGTAATTTCACGGATGTCGACGACAAGATCATCAAGCGGGCCGCCGGGGAAGGCACGACGAGCGATGCGGTGGCCGAGCGCTTTATCCGGGCTTTTCACGAAGATATGGACCGCCTGAACGTGCGCCGGCCCGACGCCGAACCCAGGGCCACCCGCTATATCAAGGCCATGACGCAACTCTGCCGGACCTTGGTGGACAAGGGGCATGCGTATGCCGTGCCCGGCGGCGACGTGTATTTTCGCGTGCGCTCCTTTGCGGGCTACGGCAAGCTCTCCGGCCGCGACCCGGACGAGCTGCGCGCCGGGGCCAGGGTCGCGCCGGGCGAGGAAAAGGAAGACCCCCTGGATTTTACCCTCTGGAAGAGCGCCAAACCCGGCGAACCCGCTTGGGACAGCCCCTGGGGTCCGGGACGCCCCGGCTGGCACATCGAATGCTCGGCCATGAGCGCGCAGGAACTCCCCCTGCCCCTGGATATACACGGCGGAGGCCAGGACCTGATCTTCCCCCACCATGAGAACGAAATCGCCCAAAGCGAGGCGGCCTGGGGCCGCGAGTTCGCCCGTTTCTGGGTACATAACGGCCTGGTGCGCGTGAACTCGGAAAAGATGTCTAAATCCTTGAATAATTTCAAGACTGTTCGGGATATTCTCGTCGATTGCCCGCCCGAGGTCCTGCGCTATTTCCTGCTCACCCGCCACTACCGCAGCCCCATGGACTTTTCGGCGGAAGCCCTGGAGGATGCCGAAAAAAATCTGCGGCGCATTTATGAAACGCTGGACCTGCTGGAACGGACCCTTGGCCCGGCCGGCACGCCTGTCGATTCATCCGGCGGAGGCGTAGGGCCTGACGGGTCCGAGGGGGCAACGCAGGAATTCGAGCGGCTTGCAGCGGCCTGGGAAGCGGCCCTGGACGACGACCTGAACACCGCCGCGTCCCTCGGGCACGTCAACAACCTGCTGCATCTCGTGCAGCGTGTGCTGGACGACAAGGTCCTGCGCGCCGGCGCCGGGGCGCGGCACCTGCCGGCCCGCGCCGCCGCCCTGCTCCCGGCCTGGCAGGCGGTTTTCGGCATCTTCCTTCTGCCTCCCAGGCAATTTCTGGAAGACCTGAAGCGCTTGCGCGCCGCGCGCAGGCGCATAGACGCCGCGCAGGTGGAAGCCATGTTGCGTGAACGGACGGAAGCCAGGGGGCGCAAAGATTTCGCGGCCGCCGACAGGCTGCGCGCAGCGCTCGCCGACCTGGGCGTCGAAGTGCGCGACTCGGCGCAGGGCTCGGAATGGGACGTGCCGTGATCACTCCCGTATTTCGCCGTCCGCGGGTGGAAACGGCGCACCGGCCCCGTGCACGGCGGGACGTCAAACGGCGTATCTGCTGCGCCCTCCTGCTGCCCTTCCTGCTCCTGAGCGTGACGGTCTTTCCTTCCCGTGCGCAAGCCTGGGGCGAGTTTACCCTGAAAGATGAAAAGGAACTGGGCGAAAAATTCAACATCCTCATCCGTTCCCGCATGCCTCTGGTCCAGGACGCGGAGATCGTCGGCTATGTGCGGAGTCTGGTCGAGCGCCTGTCGCGGGCCATGCCCAAGCAGCCTTTTCCGTTCACGGTTAGCGTGATCCGGCACAACGCCGTAAACGCCTTTGCCTGTCCGGGCGGGTATATTTTCGTGCATACCGGTCTGATTCTGGCCATGGAACACGAGGCCGAAGTCGCGGGGGTGCTGGCCCATGAAATGGCGCACGTAACCCAGCGGCATATAGCGTCGCGCATAGAGAACAGCCAGATTGTTTCGGTGCTTTCCGTGCTCGGGATGCTGGCCGGGGCGCTTATGGGCGGGTCGGCCGCGTCCGCGGCCGTGGCGGGGTCCATGGCGGCCGGGCAGGCCGCTATGCTCAGCTACAGCCGTGCCGACGAACGCGAGGCCGACCAGGTGGGCATGAACTATCTCGCGGGCGCGGGCTATAATCCCGGCGGCATGGTCGGGGCCTTCCGCATCCTGAGCCGCAGGCAGTGGCTGCTGGGCAGCGAGGTTCCGACCTACCTGTCCACCCACCCGGCCCTGACGGAACGGGTCAAGGACATGAGCGTGCGCATGACGCGTCTTCCCGCCTCGCGGGCCGCGGACGACACGCGCTTTCTGCGCGTGCAGGCTCTGGTGCGGGCCAGGTACGGCGACCCGGACCGCGCCGCCTCGGCCTTTTCCGGGCAAATGCAGGGCGCGGGGCGCTGCATGGCCCTTATGGGCATGGGGATTCTCAGTTCCCGGCGCAACCGGGTCAAGGACGCCGCCGACTATTTCGACTCCGCCCTGACCTGCGCACCGGGCGACGAACTGATTGTGCGCGAGGCCGGCGGCTTTCACTATCTCAAGGGTGACAAGGGCCGGGGATCGGCGCTGCTCCGGCGGGCCGTCGACATGAATCCCGACGATACCCATGCCCTCTATTACCGCGCCAGGGACCTGGAGGACGCGGGCAGCACGGGCACGGCCCTGGACTACGCGCGGCGCGTGCTGCGCAAGGAACCCGAAGACCCCGAAGTGCATGAACTGCTGGCGCGCCTCTACGGCGCGGAACGAAAAATGTTCGACGCCAATCTGTCTATGGCCTACAGCGCCCTGTACGCCAACGACAAAGGCCGTGTGAAACGCTTTTACGACAAGGCCAAAGCTTTGGCTTCCGCCCCGAGGGACAAGCAGTCCCTGGAAATTTTTGAAAAAAAATACAAGGAACGCCGGGAGTTCTGGTAACTCCTTACGGCCCGGACCTTTCCCTTCAGCATGGACAGACGGCCCGCGCACAGCCGCCGGGGCGATAAACTTCAGCGTACGGAGCCGGCTGCGGAGCAAAACAACAAAATCCGCTTGCTTTTTGTTGCGCAGGGGAGTATGGGTCACCACGAGCTACAGCGATTTTCGATACTTTTTATTTTCCGGTGTTGCCCCGGACGGTGCAACCTGTTGCAGGCGGGTCGTATGAAGCTTCCTGCGAAGCGGGCTTTCCCTCTTCAAAAAAATATCAGCACGCGGACTGAACCTGATCGGTTTGGCCTGATTTTTGCTACACACACACACACACACACACACACACACACACACACACACACAGCTCTCTAGCCGCGCCAGCCCAGAAGTCCGGCGCGGCTTTTGGCATTTCCGCGACTTTCCTCTTTTGGCCCCGTTTTTTTGCAG
>JAISWB010000056.1 GCA_031271265.1 Desulfovibrio sp.
CTGAACAGCAGCCGTTAGGCTGATGTCGCCGCGCCGCGGCGTGAGTCAGCCGGAAACCACGCTTTTCGGCTGACGATCCTCCGCAGGGAAAAGTTTACTTTTCAATGCGGATATCAGTAAGAAGCTGAAACATTCTTTGGGTAATACCCTCTAAATTCAATGTATTTTAGACAAAATAAGACTTGTCGGGACTATAGAATGCACTATAATGATAAACCCGCCTCCGCGCACGGCCGGCAACAGGCAATTCGGCCTGTGCCGATGCGGGGGTGATGAGTTTCCCCGGCCCTGCAAAACAATGCATCAATATTTCCCTCGGAACGCATGATGATCCGGCAGATATCGGCCGCCTGCAACGAACTGCTGCGCGCCGGACGCAACGATGAAGCCACCGCCCTGGCCGAAAGCGCCGCGGCTTCTTTCCCGGCGGAACCCGCCTGGCTCATGCTCGCCGCCCGCGCCCACTCGGCGGCAGGACGCCATGAGACGGCGTTGAATACGGCGCAGGCGGCCGCCGCCCTGCAAAACTCCGCCGAGCGTTCCGGGCAGACTCTCAATGCGTCCGGCGTTCCGGCCGACCTGTGGTATACCCTGGGCCTTGCCGCCCTGGCGGACAGCGCACCGTCCCAGGCCGCGCGCGCTCTGGCCGAAGCGGCGCGTCTGGATCCGGACAATCCCGACATCCCTCGGCATCTGGCCGCGGCCCTGCAATCCCTGCACCGTGCCGGCGAAGCCGCCGCCTGGTACCGCAAGGCCCTGTCCGCCGCTCCCGACGACATGCTGATCCGCTTCAACCTCCTGCTCTGCCTGCTCACGGACGGCAAAACAGACGAAGCCGAAAAGCTGCTGTCCGCATGGCCTGAAGTCCCTCCCGGCACGCCGTGCCCGGAGCGCGTTTTGGCCCGCGCGCACCTTCTGGAGGCAAGGGGCGGGCACAGGGAAGCCTTGGCTCTTCTGGAGAATCCGGAGCTCATTGCCTTTGCCGGGAACGGCGGTTTCGCCGACCCGGCGCGCGTCCACACTCTGCGCGGACGCCTTCTCTACGTTTCGGAGCGCTTTGCCGAGGCGCGGGCGGCGTACGCGGCGGCGTTGCGCGCTGCCCCGGATTCCATTGATGCCGCCAATGCCCTGGGGTCCCTGCTGCTGCGCGAGGGCGGCAGGCGGGAAAGCTTGGAACTCTGGGAAAATTTCATCCGAAGCAACGGGCCCGCGCCGTTGATCGAGGCCCGAAAGGCTCTGGAAATTCCGCCCGTGCCCGCATCCGCCGCCGAAATAGAGGAAATCCGCCGCAGGATGACGGAATTTTTGCGGAATGCCGAAGCCTTGCCCATCTTGGGCCACCCCTCGGCAGTCATGGGAACCCCGCCCTTTTCCCTGGCGTTTCACGGGAAAGACGACAAGGAGCTTTTGCGGGCGCTGGCGGACTTCATGCTGCGCCATACCACCCTTGCGGGCCGGGCCGAACCGCCTGCCGCCGACCCGGCCCGCAGGGCGGACGATGTACGGCGGCGCGCCGCGGCGCTACGTCCTCCGTCGAAACGCCGCATCGGCTTTATTTCCGCCCACTTCGGCCCGCACACCGTCATGTCGTATTTTTTCCGGTTGCTGGAAGAACTGTGCCCGCGCCTGCCCCATTGCCGTATTCTCGAATTCCCGCAGAAAGACAATCCCTACCGGCGCGCTCTGGCGGAACGGGCAACGCTGCTTACCCTGCCCGCCAACCTTGAGGGGGCGAGGGCGGCCGTGGCCGCCCTGGATCTGGATATCCTGGTGTATCTTGACTTGGGCATGGATCCCTTGACCTGGTCTTCGGCCTTTTTCCGTTCGGCCCGCCTGCAATGCGCACTGTACGGGCATCCCATGACCACGGGCATACCCGCTCTGGATATTTTTTTGACCCCTGCCTGTATGGAGCCGGAGGGGGCGGCGGCCTTTTACAGCGAGGAACTGCGGACGCTGCCCTGCCTTTTGAGCGGGTTTACGTTGCCGGCCGCGTCCGCGGCAAAGCCGCCCGAAAGGCGCAGGGGCCGGGTGTACCTGTGCGCGCAAAGCCTGTTCAAGGTTCATCCGGATATGGACGCAACGGCGGGCGCCATACTGCACGAAGATGCCGAGGCGGAACTGCGTTTTTTCGTTTCCGCCCGTGAACATGAAACCCGCGCCTTTCAGGAACGCCTGCAACGGAGTTTGGGCCCCGCGGCCGCGCGCGTACGGTTGCTTCCCCAATGTTCCGAGGCGGCGTTCATCGCTGCCCTGCTCGATGCGGACCTTGTGCTGGACACCCCGCATTTCAGCGGCGGCAGTACATCGTACAAGGCGCTGGGAGCGGGAGTGCCGGTGCTGACCTTGGAAGGCGCCTTCATGCGCGGACGGCAGACGGCGGGCTTATACCGTTTTTTGGCCGCATCGGCATCGTCGCCCGGCCCCGGCTGTTTTGACGGACTGATTGCCCGCTCGCCGGCCGAATACTGCGCGAAAGCTCTGGAACTGGCCCATTCCCCGGACAAACGGCGGAAACTCGCCGACTCTCTGGCGGCGGTCAATGCCCGCCTGTTCGAACGGGAGGATTCCGTCGCCTGCCTGGAGTCTTTTCTGCTTTCACCAAAACTTCCTTTATGATTCGAAGACTCTCCCTTCCGGGAGATTCCCGCCTGACGCCGGGCAAAACCCGGCATACCTTCGCCTGCCGGAATTCCGCCTCAAGATGGTCCGCTCGCCTGCCTGAACCCCGCCTCAGGATGGTCCGCTGTCCCGGCTGCCGCCTCGCCCGTTTTTTCCGTGCAGGACCAAATACATGGCGGAAAGTCATCATGTCGTGCTCTTGCCTTGTCGTCAGGGAAATTTTTTGTTCTTTACTCCCCTCGAAGACTGTGCCAAAATATGTCGTTTGGGCACAGGGCCGCTAAAGCGCGCCTGCCGCGCCCGGTCCTCCGCCGTGTCCCGAAGGACGCATCCGGGCGTTGCCCGGAGCGCCTTGAGAACTGCGCGGCGGGGCGGGACGGCCCGCCGGTCGCGTTCCGGGAGCAGAGCCATGAGCGATATCCGATGGCGGCACAAGGACCTGCTGGATACGGCAGAGCTTTCCGCTTCCGAAATTACCCATCTTTTGGACATGGCGGAACGTTTCGACGAAATCAACGCGCGGCCGGTCAAAAAGGTGCCCACCTTGCGCGGCAAGGGCATTGTCCTGTTTTTCGCCGAACCGAGCACGCGCACGCGCACATCCTTCGATGTCGCGGGCAAACGGCTTTCCGCCGACACATACGCCCTTGCGACGTCGGGCAGCAGCATCACCAAGGGCGAATCGCTCCGGGACACGGCCCTGACCCTGCAGGCCATGGCCCCGAACATCATCGTCATCCGGCATTCCGTGAGCGGCGCGGCCGCCTTTCTTGCCGAACGCCTGTCCTGCTCCGTGGTCAATGCCGGGGACGGACGCCACGCCCATCCCACCCAGGCCCTGCTGGACGCCTTTACCCTGCGCAGGCACTGGAAAGGCGACATGCGCGGCAAACGCCTGCTCATCGTCGGCGACATAGCGCACAGCCGCGTGGCGCGTTCCAACGTGTTTCTCTGGCAGAAGTTCGGCGTAAGCGTACGCGTCTTCGGCCCCCGCACCTTGCTCCCGCCCGGCATCCGCGACTGGCCGGTCGAAGTGCACGAGGACCTGGACGAGGCCCTGGACGGGGTCGACGCGGTGATGGCCCTGCGTTTGCAGCTTGAACGACAACAGGCCGGCTTGTTGCCCGACCTCGCGGAATACGCCCGGCGCTTCTGCATCGGCATGCACCACCTGGAAAAAGCCGCGCCGGACGCGGTTGTGCTGCATCCCGGCCCCATCAACCGCGGGCTGGAAATCGCCTCCGACCTCGCGGATTCCGGCCGGAGCCGCATTCTGGACCAGGTGGCCGCGGGGGTCGCCGTGCGCATGGCCGTGCTGTTTACCCTGGGCATGCGCGACGAGTCCGTGCATGAATACCTTGCGGACCATAAAGACGGCATTGAGCGGAAGCGGCAGGCGGACGGAGCCGGAGCGGTCTCTGAACCCGGACAGGCAACAACGGCAGGCGCATGATGCACAGCGGAACGCATGTTGAATACCCGTCCGGGCCTTGCCCGGAACGGCCCGCCGGGGCCTGTGGGGAGCGGAAGGCCCTGTTTTTGGAACGCGCGCGTCTCTGTCCGGGAATACCGGGCGTGGGCGGCGGTGAACATGACGTATCGGCGCTGGACGGGAAAATCGTCGCCTGCGCTCCGGCCGGAGAACTGGAGCCGCCCCCGGACGCGGAACGCGTACCGTGCGCCGGAAAACGCCTTTTCCCCAGTTTTCTGGACGTCCACACGCACCTGCGCGACCCCGGCCATGAATACAAGGAAGACATCGGTTCCGGCCTGGAGGCCGCCGCGCACGGCGGCTTCGGGTCCGTTATGGCCATGGCCAACACCGACCCCGTCAACGACAGGGCCGCCGTTACCGCCTATATGACGGAAAAGGCCGCCCGCCTGCATCCGCGCGGCCCGCGCCTGTATCCAGTGGGCGCGCTGACCGTGGGTCTGGCCGGGAAAGAACTGGCCCCCATGGGAGAACTGGCCGCCGCCGGCTGCGTTGCCTTTTCCAATGACGGCAAGGGTGTCGCCGATACCGAAATCTTCCGCCGGGGCATGGAATATGCCGCCCAATGGGGACGCATCGTCATAGACCATTGCGAGGATCCCTCGCCTGCGCGCGGCGCGCTCATGAACGAAGGCGCCGTCTCCGGGCGCGCCGGCATTCCGGGCGTGCCGACCGTCGCCGAAGCCCTGCATGTCGCAAGAGACATCCTCCTTTCCGAATACCTGGATCTGCCCGTGCATCTCGCGCATATAAGCTGCCGGCAGTCCGTGGAACTGCTGCGTTTCGCGGCGGAGCGCGGCCTCAAGGTCAGCGCCGAAACCTGCCCGCACTACCTGCTGCTGGACGACAGCCTGCTCGAAGGCTTCAGCGCCGCGGCCAAAGTCAATCCTCCTCTGCGCAGCCGCGAAGACGTGCGCGCCGTGCGCGAGGCCGTGCGCGACGGCCTGATCGGCGTCTTTGCCACGGACCATGCCCCGCATGCCGGGCACGAAAAAGACCAGCCCCTGGATCAGGCCCCCTGCGGGTTCATAGGCCTGGAAACGGCCCTGCCCCTGACCTATGCCCTGGTGCGCGACGGGCTGCTGAACGAAGCCGCCTTCACGCGCATGTGGCACAGCGCCCCCGCCGCCGTGTTCGGCATCCCCGTCAACAACTTCGCCCCCGGCGACCCCGCGGATTTCTTCCTCTTCGACCCGGACGAAGAATGGACGGTCTGCCGCGCCGCCTTACACTCCAAAAGCCTGAACACGCCCTTTCTCGGCCGGCGCCTGCGCGGCAGAGTGACCGCCCACTGGCTTGGAGGATGCCGCATCGTGTGATACGCTGTGCGCGGACGCGCCGGATGTCCCGGTACCATGTAATACGTGAATTTTCGCATTAACCCCCATGAGGGGTGCAGGGGGAATCATTCCCCCTGGAAAATGCCCGAATGTTCGGCCTTGCGCTTGCTCAGGCCGAGGGTCCGGGGTGGAGCCCCGGCCGCCGGAGGCATAAAAATACAGCGATACACGGTACCGGCCCGTCATCGCCGCCCTGCAAGGCACCTGTCTTCCGCGGCGATACGGCACGGCCGCGGTGCGCTTTCGTCGTCGGTATACAACGCGCAGGAGGATGCAATGCCGCAACCCTCGTTCAAGGACTCCCTTACCTTGTGCAAATCCATCATGCGCAACGGCTGGGACGCCCACGTGGTCAATACCCCCTTGCAGCATGAACTTATGGAAAAGCTGGACTACTGCGCTGTGGACATCGCCACAGATGCGCCTGTGGACGAGTTGAAAAAAATCTTTCCCGGCTTCGGCGCCGATACCGAAGGACAACCCGCCGCCCTGCTCGGTTTTCTGGAAGAAAACGACTGCCTGTACCGTTTTTATCTCATGAATATCGCCGAGGCCACGCGCCCGGAAAATTCCTTGACCAAACTCACCCCGACCATGCTCGGGAACATGCGCCGGCTCGGACGTCTGCCGAACAGTCTGGTCAGCGGCATGTCCACCCTGTCCCCGGTGAACAGGGGCGACACAGGCTTCGAGGATTTTTCATGCGGGCAGGTGCGACTCACCGGGCTGCCCGATGAAACGCTGAACACGAATTACCTGCTCGCCTTCCGTGCCTTCCGCCATGCCGCGACCCTGGATCTGCCCATAGACCCCAACACCTGGATAAGCATCGTGCGCTCCGCCCGGCGCATCCTGGACTATGTGCCCTGCCGCAGCATCATGGAAGAATGGCGCAAGGTCGAGGCGCCGGACATGTGGAAATTCGTGCGTATGCTCTTCGACAGCCAGATTCTGCACGGCCTGCTGCCGGAGTTGGCCGCCCTCTTCCGCGTGCGCCAGACCAGAAACGACAGCGGCGTGGAGGAAAACGTCCTTGACCACTCCATAGAATGCGTCCGCCGCTATCCCGAGGAAAAATTCTATTACGACTGGTACGGCACCTTTGCCATGCTCATGCACGACGTCGGCAAACTCTATACGGCCGAATTTTATCAAGGTCGTTGGACATTTTACGAACATCACCGCATAGGCGCGGAAGTCACGCGCAAAATTCTGCGCCGCCTTAACATGCTGCCCGAAGATATCGAGCTGATCTGCCACCTTGTGCGCCACCACATGCGCTTCAAATTCATGATGACGGACAAGGGCATACGCCGCTTCAGAGCACTGGAGGAGTACCCGCGCCTCATAGAGATGAGCCGCGCCGACATCAAGGCCAGGGACGACAATTACACGGCCTTCAACCACAACAACAAATACCTGGAACGCGCGGAACTGCCGGAACAAATGCTGGAACCGCTGCTCAACGGCAATGAGATAATGGAGTTCACCGGCCTCAAGCCCGGACCCATGGTCGGGCATATCCGCAACTCCCTGCTGACCGCCCAGGTTGCCGGTGAAGTCACCAACCGCGCGGAGGCCGCGGACTTCGTCCGGGCCATGGCCCAAGCCGGGGATTAGGAGGCACGCATGGACTTCGCGTTTACGGTGGATGAACTGCTTGCGGCGTACTTCGACACCGTCCCCGACCCCGGCAACCCCGCGCAACGGGTGAGTTTCGGCACATCCGGGCACCGCGGCTCGTCCCTGGACGGCAGTTTCACGGAACGGCACATCCTGGCCGTTACCCGCGCCGTATGCGATTATCGTCAACTCAAGGGCATCAACGGCCCCCTGTTCATGGGCCGGGATACCCACGCCCTGTCCGGGCCGGCTCAGGACACGGCCCTGGAGGCGCTTGCGGCCTGCGGGGTGAAGACGTTGATCCAGGCGGGCGGCCTGCCTACGCCGACCCCCGTCGTCTCATGGTCCGTCATCACGCACAATGCCTCGGGCGCGGGGTCCACGGCCGACGGCATCGTGATCACTCCCTCGCACAACCCGCCCGAGGACGGCGGCTTCAAATACAACGAACCCCACGGCGGACCGGCCGGGGAAGAGGTCACGGCCTGGATTGAAAAGCGTGCCGGCGCCTATCTCGCCGCCGGCAACAAGGGCGTCGAACGGGCGTCCGCAGAACGCAGGCGCGCCTTTGTCGAGGAAGTCGACCTTATCGGGCCCTATGTCCGCGCGTTGGGCGACGTCGTGGACATGCGGGCCGTCGCCGCTTCCGGCCTGCGTATGGGCGCCGACCCCCTGGGCGGCTCGTCCCTGCCCGTCTGGGAGCGGGTGGCCGCCGAATACGGCCTTGCGCTCACCGTGGTCAACACCGAACTCGACCCGCTTTTCCGCTTCATGCCCCCGGATCATGACGGCAAAATCCGCATGGACTGCTCCTCCCCCCTGGCCATGGCCGGCCTCATCCGGTCGGCCGCGGGTTTTGACCTGGCCTTCGGCAACGACCCGGACGCCGACCGCCACGGCATCGTCACCTCCAAAGGACTGATGAACCCCAACCATTACCTTGCCGCGGCCGTTGATTACCTGCTGCGGAATCGTCCGGGGCACCCCGCGGGCGCGGCGGTGGGCAAGACCTGTGTCGGCACCGGGCTGATAAACCGCATCTGCGCCCGGCGCGGCGCAACGCTTTATGAAACCCCGGTGGGCTTCAAATGGTTTGCCGAAGGACTCGCGAACTCCACGTTGCGCTTCGGCGGAGAAGAAAGCGCAGGCGCGTCCTTCCTGCGCCGCGACGGCAAAGCCTGGGCCACGGACAAGGACGGGATCATAATGAACCTGCTGGCCGCTGAAATGACCGCCGTCACCGGTGAGAACCCGCAGTCCGCTTATGAAGCCCTGACCCGCGAACTCGGGGAAACCTTTTACTCCCGCGTCGATGCGCCCGCCACGGCCGCCGAAAAAGACGCCCTGAAACGGCTGACCCCGGACTGCGTGCGTTGCGGGGAACTGGCCGGCGAACCCGTCACCGGCGTACTGACGCGCGCTCCCGGCAACGGCCGGCCGATCGGCGGCGTCAAGGTGGAAACGGCGCGGGGCTGGTTCGCGGCGCGGCCGTCCGGTACCGAGAATTTGTACAAAATATACGCCGAAAGTTTTGTCGGCCCGGAACATCTGCAACGCATCAGGGAAGAAGCGCGGGAACTGGTCGGCGCGGCCTTTGCGGGCCTTGCAGGCTGACCAGGCGGGAAACAATTTTGCGGGTAACGCCCAATCACGCAAAGCACCCCATGCGTGCGGAACAGGTCCGATCCTCCTTGAAGCAACAATCTGTGCGATGGAAGCACCCCATGCGGGCAGAACATTTTTTTTTGCCGGGTCTTTTTTTTCTCATGCTGCTGTCGGCCGCGCTCTCCGGCGCCGCTTCCGCCTCCCCCACGCCGGAAGCTTCGATTACGGAAAGCGCCGAAGCGGCCGTAAAAGCGCCCGCCTCCCCCGCGCCGGACGTTCCCGCCTACGGCGGCGCCATGATCCGCGGTATGCTCGGCGAGCCGAGCAACATGATCCCCTACCTTTCCTCGGACAGTGCTTCAAGCGAGGTGTACGGACATTTTTACGTCGCCCCTCTGAAATACGACAGGGATCTGCAGGTCGTTCCCTGGGCCGCCGAGCTGTTCGAGATCCTGGACGAAGGCAGACGCCTGCGCTTTACCCTGAAAAAAGGCATACTCTGGCAGGACGGCACGGAACTCACCGCCGCGGATGCCGCATTCACCCATGCCCTGATGATTGACCCGAAAACCCCCACGGCCTACGCCGGCGACTTCAAAATAATCAAGGAATTCAAACAGCTCGACCGCTACAGTTTTGAAGTGTCCTACGAAAAGCCCTTTCCCCGCTCCCTGAACACCTGGATGGGCGCGCTCCTGCCCGCGCACGCTCTGGCCGGGCAGGATCTGCGCTCCACGCCGCTGATCCGCAACCCCGCGAGCTGCGGACCTTATACACTGCGGGAATGGGATCCCGGCGCCAAGCTGGTCCTGGCAGCCAACCCGACGTATTTCCCCGGCCGCCCGTACATCGACCGCATCCTGTACCGCATCATCCCGGATATCACCACCATGTTTCTGGAGCTGAAGGCCGGCAAACTGGACGTCATGGGCTCGCTCACCGGGCTTCAGTACACCCGCCGGACCGGAGACGAGGCTTTCCGGAGGGAATTCGGCGTATACCGTACCCTGGCTTCGGCCTACACCTATATGGGCTACAACCTGAAAAGCCCTCTCTTTTCCGATGTGCGCGTGCGCAGAGCCCTGGCGCACGCCGTCAACAAGCGGGATATCATCAAAACGGCGCTCATGGGCCAGGGCGAACCGACCGTCGGTCCCTATAAGCCGGATGCCTGGGCCTACAACCACGCCGTTGAGGACTATCCTTACGATCCGGAAAAGGCCCTTGCCCTGCTGGCCGAGGTCGGGTGGCGCAAGGGGCCGGACGGGACGCTGCGCAAGGACGGCCTGCCCTTCTCCTTTACGCTCCTGACCAACCAGGGCAACGAGCAACGCGTCAAGACGGCGGTGATCATCCGGAGCATGCTGGAAAAACTGGGCATCGAGGTGAAGATCCGCAGCGTGGAATGGGCGGCTTTTCTCAAGCAGTTCGTCATGCCGGGACATTTCGACGCCGTGATCTTGGGATGGACCCTGCCCCAGGACCCGGACGGCTACGATGTCTGGCATTCTTCGCGCCGCGAAGGAGGGCTGAACTTTGTGGGGTACGCGGACGCCGAGGCCGACGCCTGCCTGGAGGCCGCGCGTTCCACGCTGGACCGGGCCGAGCGCAAAAAATACTATGACCGTTTTCAGGAAATCCTGCACCGCGACCAGCCCTACTGCTTTCTCTACGTCCCCTATGAACTCACCGCCGTGCAGCGGCGCTTTCGCGGTATAGACCCTGCTCCCGCGGGCGTGTTTCACAACGCCGAACAGTGGTGGGTTCCCTTGGACGAACAACGTTACAAAGTAAGCGCGCAATGATCGGCATACAGGAAATCCTGGACAAGATGGGCGAGTTCCACGGTCCCGAGCAGCTTGAGCTGGTGCGCAAGGCGCACGCTTTCTCCGCCGCCGCCCACGCGGGCCAGACGCGCCGCTCCGGCCGGCCCTATCTCTCCCACCCCATGGCCGTCGCCTATTCCCTGGCGTCCATGCGCATGGACGGCGCCACGGTGGCCGCGGGTCTCCTGCACGATACCGTGGAAGACACCAAGGTCACCCTCCAAGACATTGTTGAAAACTTCGGGAAAGACGTCGCCGGCCTGGTGGACGGCGTGACCAAGATCAGCATGCTCAACTTCGACAGCAAGGAGGAACGCCAAGCGGAAAACATCCGCAAGATGATCCTGGCCATGAACGAAGACTTACGGGTGCTTTTCGTGAAACTTGCCGACCGCCTGCACAACATGCGCACCCTCGAATACCTGAGCGCGGAACAACAACGCAGCATCGCCCAGGAAACCATGGATATCTACGCCCCCCTCGCCAACCGCCTGGGCTTGCACCGCGTCAAACTGGAACTTGAAGACTTGAGTTTCCGCTACCTGCACCCCGATGCCTACAATCACATCACGGAATGGATAACAAAACACAGGGCCGCCGACACAGAATACATTGAGGAAGTCATCCGCATCATGAGCGCCGTCCTGCAAGAAAACAACATCGCGGCCCGTCTCAAAGGGCGCATAAAACAGATATACAGCATCTACCGCAAAATGCATGCCCAGAGCCTCAGCCTGGATGAAATGCACGACATCGTCGCTTTCCGGGCCATCGTGAAGGACATGAAAGACTGCTACGCCGTGCTCGGCCTGGTCCACGCCGCCTGGAAGCCGGTGCCGGGCCGGTTCAAGGACTACATCTCCATGCCCAAGGCCAACATGTACCAGAGCCTGCACACCACCGTGGTCGGCCCCAAGGGCGAGCGCATGGAAATACAGATCCGCAGCGAGGCCATGGACAACCTCGCGGAAAACGGCGTGGCCTCGCACTGGCTGTACAAGGAAGGCGGGCGCATCAAGGCCGAGGACATCCGCGAGTTCAACTGGCTTCGGGAAATCCTGGATTGGACCGATCTACAAAGCGATTCCAGGGAGTTCATGCGTTCCCTGCGCTTCGGCCTGTTCAAGGACGAAATCTACGTTTTCACGCCGAAAGGCAAGGTGCTGGAGCTTCCGGAGAACGCGACGGCCGTGGACTTCGCCTACCAGGTCCACACCGAGGTCGGAAACCGTTGCGCCGGCGGCAAGGTGAACGGCAGGCTTGTACCCTTGTCCACGCCCCTCAAAAGCGGGGACACGGTGGAAATCATCACCGCCGCCAACCGCCGGCCCAGCCGGGACTGGCTGAAATTCGTCAAAACAGCCAAGGCCCGCACCCGCATCCAGCACTTCATCCGCACCGAAGAAAAGGCGCGCAGTATTTCCCTCGGCCGCGAACTGCTGGAAAAGCAGGGCCGCAAGCTGGGCTTCAGCGTGCAGAAGGCCGTCAAGGACGGCTCGCTGCTGAAGGCGGCGCAGGAACTGAATTTCAGGGATGTGGACGGACTGATTTCGGCCGTCGGCTATGCCCGCCTAACTCCGCGTAAAGTCCTGAACACCCTGCTGCCCAAACCCGAAGAAAAACGCGAAGAGGACAAAACGCCGGCCGCGCACGAAGACGCCAGGCAACGGCCCAAGACAGACGAAAAATCCGATGCCGTCGTCATCAAGGGCGTGGACGACATACTGGTGCGTTTTGCCCGGTGCTGCAATCCCGTACCGGGCGACGCCGTCATCGGCTTCATCAGCCGCGGACGCGGCGTGGCCGTGCATACCGCCGACTGCCCCATGGTCAGCCGCATGGAACCCGAACGCCTGATTTCCGTCCATTGGGCGGGCAGCGGCGAGGCGCTGCCCTTCCCCGCGCGGATCCGCGTGCTGTGCAAAAACGAGCGCGGCGTTCTGGCCAAAATCGCCGGGGTCATGGAACAGTCCGGCGTGAACATCGACTCCGGATCCTTCCGCTCCAACGTCGACGGGCGAACCGAACTGGAAATGCTGATCGAAGTCGCCGATGTGGCTCAACTCCTCCTCACCATGGACCGCCTGCACAAACTGGACGCCGTGGTCGAAGTGTCGCGCATAACCGCAGGCGCGCCCGACGCGCGCTGAACCGGGGCGCCGCCCCGGCCGCCGGAGGCATACACAGTCAGCCCGGCCGGCGCGCGTCGGGCACGCGGCCGCGTTCGATGCGGGCGTAGGCGTTGTGGACATGGATGGATTCAAAACTCTCCGCCTCCACGCGGAAGCAGGCCACATGCGGGTGCCCGTCCAGGCGTTCGGCCGCGTTGCGCACCACGTCCTCAACAAAACAGGGATTGGCGAACGCGCTTTCCGTGACGAATTTCTCATCCTCGCGCTTGAGCAGCGGGTATGTGGGCGAGGAACCCGCGCTTTCCGCGATTTCAATGAACTCTTCCAGCGGACAGAACCCCCGCATCAAAAGGATAATGCGCACCTCCGTCCTCTGACTGTGCGCGCCTTCGTCGCTGACGGCCTTGGAGCAGGGGCAAACGGTCATCACCGGCACCGTGACTTCCAGCAGAAATTCCGGCTTGCCGCTGCCCGCGCGGGAAAGGTCGCCGCTGATCCTGCAACGGTAACTCTGGATGCCCGACGCGTTGCTCACCGGCGAGGGCCGGGGCAGGAAAAAGGGAAACTCGAAACTCACGCGCGCCCGGCTTGCCTCAAAGCGCTCCAGGATATCCTCCAGCAACCGCTTGATGCTCTTGTAGCTCAAGTCTTCCTGCCGGTTTTCCAGCACTTCGATGAAGCGGCTCATGTGCGTGCCTTTGAAGTGCGCGGGCAGATCCACGCCCAGTTCCAGCAGGGCCGTCGTGTGTACCGGGCCGCCTTCGCGCCTGGAAACGGTCAGGGGCAGGCGCAGGTTGCGCACGCCGACGCTGTCTATGGGCATGGGCACGTCGGCCGGGGAACTTTGCACGTCTTTCATAATTTGAAACCTTTTCATCGACGTTTACCCGGACAGTGACGTCACGAGAAAGGATTTTGTTATCTGCCGAGGCGTGCCGGGTTCGTCCGGAGGGAGTGCACACAGACGTACATGACCTTCGGGCGGTTCCGGCGCAACAACGGCAGGGAGCAAAAGACGCCTCGATACGCACGGTCTATGCCCTGTCGGCGAAAACCGGCAGATCCGGCAGGGTGATGCCGTATTCGTCGGCCCCCGCCCGCAACATGGCCGTGACGGCCTCTTGCCCGTCGACGCCGAGGTCCTTGCTGTAAGCATTGACGAACAGCGCGATGTGCCCGGCCATGACCTCGGGGTCCATTTCCTGCGCCAGGGAACGGATGAATTCACGGCCGTCTTCGGGATGCGCCTCGACATGAGCCAAGCTGGCGCGCACGGCAGCCTGCACCGCCGAGGCGGCTTCCATACCCAAAGATCGGCGCACGGCGATGACGCCGAGCGGCAACGGGAGGCCTTTCTCCTTTTCCCACCATTCTCCGAGGTCCAGCGCAAGGCGCAGGCCTTTTTGCGCATAGGTGAACCGGCCTTCGTGGATAATCAGGCCCAGGTCGGCCCGGCC
>JAISWB010000091.1 GCA_031271265.1 Desulfovibrio sp.
CGGCGTCAGCCCCCGGCCTCGGTCGGTCGCATGGTGATTGCCAAACCGACCCCGTAAAGCTGTTCCAGGTCCGTGAGCAGTTTGCGTTTGTGGTTCAGGAGATGCAGGGCGAGTTCGGGTTCGGCGTGGTATTCCGTGGTGCCCGCGTTTTTGCCCTGCGCGCCGCGCATCAGGTTGCGGATGTCGCGCAGCGCGCGCTGGCAACGCCATTCCATGTTGCGCCGCACGCCCGCGCCGTTGCAGAAGGGACAGGGTTCGGTGCTGACGGAAATGGCCGATGAACCGAGGCGCTGGCGCACCATTTCCAGCAGTCCGAAGGCGCTGACCTTGCCGACGTCGTAGCGGGCGCGGTCCGCCTTCATGCCGCTGCGCAGGGTTTTTTCCACTTCGCGCCAGTGGCTCCTGTCGCGCATCTCGATAAAGTCGGCCACGACCTGTCCGCCTATGTCCCGCAGGCGCAGTTGCAGGGGGATCATGGCCGCGGCTTCCATGTTGGTGCGGTAGGCAAGGTCTTCAAAATTGTTTTTGCCGCCGCTGCGCCCGGAATTGATGTCTATGGCCGTCAGCGCCTCGGTAGCGTCTATGACCAGCCGTCCGCCCGAGGGCAAGGTGACTTCGCGCGAATGGATCTGGTCCAGTTGACGTTGTATGTTGAAGCGCTCGAACAGGCTCATGCCGGGGTCCTTGTACACGCGCACCAGGTTTTTCCTGCGCGGGAACAGGGCTTCGGCCACTTCAGTGACGGCGGCGGCCGTTTCCTCGTCGTCGATGCGTACTTCTTCTATGCTCTCGTTGAGATAGTCACGCACGGCGCGGGCCGTCAAATCCATCTCCTGGTAAACCATGCAGGGCGCGGCTTCGGAAGTGCCGCGCGCGCGGACTTCCTTCCAGGTGCGTTTCAGGAATTGCATGTCGCGTTGCAGGTTGGTTTTGCCGGCGCCCATGCTCACGGTGCGCACGATGACCCCGAGACCCGGTCCCGGATTCAGACCTTCCAGAAGCTCACGCAGGCGTGCGCGCTCGCCGTCGTCCTCCACCTTGCGCGAAACGCCGACCTGCTCGCGCCCCGGAGTCAGGACGAGAAAACGGCCGGGTATGGACAGATATGTAGTCAGGAAGGCGCCTTTGGAGCCGGCGGGTTCTTTGACCACCTGCACCAGCACCTCCTGGCCGGGTTTCAAAATCTTCTGTATAAGCGGATATTTGCGTCCGCGGCTCCCATCGTGGGGTGAAACATAGTATTCGGGATGTATTTCGTCGATCTGCAGGAAACCGTTGCGCGCCGCCCCGTAGCCGACAAAGGCGGCCTGCAGGTTGGGGTCGATGTTGTGTACAACGCCCTTGTAGATGTTGCCCTTGCTTTTGGCCTGATGCAGCATCTCCACATAATATTCCTGCACCTGCCCTTCTTCGGTGATGACTACTTCGACCTGTTCGCCGGGCAGAACGCTGACGAACATTTTACGGCGCGCCTTGCCCTTGGCGCCCGCGGTCTGCGGCGAGTCCGCAGCGTCGTGCGCATATTCCGCCTCCGTTTTCGCCCCGGAGTTCGCATCGGTCGGCGCTTCGTGAGCGGGGGCGCCTGCCGGGCCGGCGTCTGCCCCGGCCGGCATTGCCCGCGCTTCCGCGGAGGCGGCTTCCGCGCCGTTGACGGCGCCTGCCGCTCGGTTGCCCTTTCTGCGGCCTCTGCCGCCGCGGCGGGAACGTCTGCGTTTGCGGCCGCCTTCCCCGGCTGTTTCAGCGGAGGTTTCGACAACGTCCTTGTTTTCTTCGTCGGACGGCTCAGTGGGATATATGTCGGACTCAACGGCAAATGCGTCAAAGAGATCGTCAAAGGACGTGTCGGCATCAGCGGACTTGTCATCCGGGAGGCCGGAATCAAGGGGAACGCCGATGAAAGAGGCCGCGTCAATGGATTCGTCAACAAACGAGGCCGCGTCAAGGCGGAAGGCATCGGGATAAAACCCGGCAACGGCGCCTGCCCCGGAGGGCACTTCAGCGGGCGGCAGGTTCGCGGTAACCGTTTCCGCAACGGCCTGCGGAGGATCGGATATTGCTGTTTCCGCAACGGCCTGCGGAGGGTCGGATATTGCTGTTTCAGCGGCGGCCGATGGAGGAACCGCTTCGCCCGGAGTTGTTTCGGCAGTGACCGGCGCGGGAAGCGGTTCTTCCGCGGCAGTCGACGGCGCAGTTGGCGCTCCGGAGTCGGCGGGCGGGACCGGAGCCTTTGCGGTTGCGCGCTTGGCGCGTCCCGCGCTGCGTGTTTTCCTGTGCGGCATGCTTGCGGCGTCAAGACCCGCTTCGGGCTGCTCCGGCGCATCGGCAAGGCTCGCTTCGGGCCGCTCCGGCGCGGGAGCTGACGACGGCAAGTGTGCGAGGGCGACGGCAACGGCCGGAGGAGGAGGCTGCTTATCGGCAGCCGGAAGCGGAGAGGGAGCATCAATCGCCGGAGCCCGCTCGGCGACGGCGTCCGGGGGGGCCTTGTCCGTGTCGGGAGCGGCACTTTTTTTCGAGCGTGAGGTCGTTTTTGCGCTCGTCCCGCGTCCCGCGCCCTTGTCTGCCGAGGCGCCCTTGCCTGCCGCGGAGCGTCGTCGACCGGGGAGTACGCCTTGGGCCGGAGGTTCACCTTCACCCAAGGAAGCTTCCCCGGCAGAGGAAACGGAGGCGGCATCGGCGTGGGACAGCGCATCCGTTGCGTTTTCGTGATCCTCTCCGCTTTTCGATTCAGTCGACTCCGCCGGTTCCAACGGTTCCGACAGGGCGGCCTGCGCGGCGTTTTTTTTGGTTCCGCCGGTTTTTTTTGCGGAAGCGCCGCGCGTTCCCGCGCTTTTCATGCGCTTCGTTCGAGCAGGAGTAAGTGATGTTTCTTCGACGGTATCGTCATCCGTTACATAGGCCATAGATTCCTCAAAAAAGTACGATGCAGCTTGTCCGCCCCGGCGCAAGTGCGCAAACGAAGGGAGGAGGAATTCCGGCGGGGTGCGCCTGCGGTCTGCCTGCGCAGGCGGACGCGGCAAAACCCGAAGGATTTTGTGCCGCCGCGCGCGGCGTGAGCCGGCGTAAAACGCATCTTGTTGAACCCGGTCGCCGGAAAGCCGCCGGAGCGGCCTGCAGGTGAAAAATTTTCTTCGCAGAGCGGAGAGAAACCTTTTTTTGGAAAAATGGCAAGACAATAGTGCGCCGTTGCCGCGCCGGGACCGGGAAGGCCCGGATCACTCCCGGCCGCTCCCGCACGGCGCCGTGCTTTACTGCGGGACAGCAGGCACGCCGAAGATTTTTTCTGAAACCGATCAGCAATTCCTTAGGTTCGGATGACCAAAGATTCTCCGGTTTTTTATCGGGAAAAAGGAAAATTTTTCTTTACAGTATGGAAAAATTATATAATACTGCCTTCCCGAGGGCGGCGATGAAAGCAACAGAAGTGGTTCGGAGACTGAAGGCGGACGGGTGGTACGATCTGCACGGCAAGAAGACCAGCCATAAGCAGTTCAAGCACGCGTCGAAGCCGGGCAAGGTTACCGTGCCCTTCCACAAAGGCCGGGATATCAACCCTTTCACCTTGAAAAACATTGAACTTCAATCAGGCGTGAGCATGGCCCAGCTCGGCCGCGGAGGTTTGTATGGCGGTCTATTACGCGGGTTTTATTCCTTCCGGCGATGGGTACGCCGTTCTGTTTCCGAATTTTCCAGGTTGCAACTCTCAGGGAGAAACCCTGGAAGAGGCCGTGTCAATGGCGGCGGAGGCCTTGGAGGGTCATATCGCAGCCATGCTGGATGATGGTGATGCCATGCCGGTACCCGGTAATCGGCAAGATGCCCGGGAGTCCCTGCGGGCGCAGTTTGCCGCCTTGGAACTTGGTCCGCTTCCAGACGGCACGGAGCTGCATCCGGTGCCTGTGTCGGACTTTAATACGCGTGTGAAGAAAGTGGCGGTGTCTTTCAGCAGCTACCGCCTGGATATGATTGACCGCAAGGCCAAGATGCTCGGAATGACCCGTTCCGGCTTTCTCGGAGCGGCGGCTGAGGCGTATTCTGTTCAGGTGGAGTGAGCTTGTGCGCGTCACTGAAAAATGCTTGACTCCGCGCGCCTGGTGCGCCTGCGTGCGAGGAAGGGGCAAATTCCGGAATAAGTGACGGCCTTATTCCGTGATAGCGTGTTAGGGAAATGCTGTGCGCCGTTGCCGCGCCGGGACCGGGAGGGCCCGGATCACTCCCCGCCGCTCCCGCACGGAGCCGGGCTTTACTGCGGAACAGCACGGCGCGCCGAAGATTTTTCTGAAACCGATCAGCAATTCTACTGATATCCGCATTGAAAAGTAAACTTTTCCCTGCGGAGGATCGTCAGCCGAAAAGCGTGGTTTTCGGCTGACTCACGCCGCTTCGCGGCGATATCAGCCTAACGGCTGCTG
>JAISWB010000107.1 GCA_031271265.1 Desulfovibrio sp.
TAAACTTTTCTCTGCGGAGGATCGTCAGCCGAAAAGCGTGGTTTTCGGCTGACTCACGCCGCTTCGCGGCGATATCAGCCTAACGGCTGCTGTTCAGATTTCCATGCGGAAATCTGTAAAAGGCAGGTCACTTTTAAGTTTAACAGCTACAATTTTACATCATCGACCGGTACAGCAAAGGCGCCCGCGCCGCCTTACCGGCAGAACTCGCGGCCATCGGAGTCAACCCCTTAGAAAACATCAAGGTGTCGGTCGGACGGGAGGGTCAAATTTCAGTGCCGATTGACACAAAGGGCTTGGCGAGTGTTTGGGTGACCAATAGACAGAGGGCGAAAAAGAGGGTATCTGTGGACTGTGGACGGAGGCGGTAATGAAATACTGGGAAACGTGGTTTTTAACCTTCGGCGTCGGATGCTTGATCGGCGCAATCATTTCCCCGGCCAGTTGGGGGGCCGCCATACTCGGCGCGGGTCTTTCGTGGGTCGGGTGGAAAATTCACCAAAAGAGAGGTGATGAATGAATTTCGGTGTTATCCTTGTCGGCATTGTCGGGGCGGTGTTTACCGTTTATGTCTGGCACGGAATAAAGAACGGCAGCATAAAATAACCCCCCTCCTTGCGGTGTCAGAAGGCTCTCGGAACCGGGAGCCTTTCCTTTTGAAAAAAGCAAGGGCGGAGATGAGCCGGGCCACTGTAAGCGCGGCAAAAAGTATTGAGGGTGTTAACTTACGAATGATTTTACCCCCTGAATCGGTTGTGGAGCAAGGGTTTTAATAAACTGAAACATTCTTTGGGCAATACCCTCATTTTTTGAAATGCTTCCCATTCGTCGGGAGGCAGCCAGCGATCGCGAAGTTTAACAATGCCGACGGCCAAAATGATAAATCCTCCGAGCCAGTAGAGCAACGCGACCCAAAAAAAGGACGGATGAAAACCGAGCAGGGTGTGGTCCGGCGCGCGGCCCGCGAACAGCAGAGCGTCACGCTGCGCCAAGGTGAATCCGGCCATCCATGACACGGCAAAAGAGCAAAGCGGAAAAAGCAAAAAGACCGAATCAATTCTCCCTTTGCGGAGCGAACCGAGCAGCATGTATAAGGTTATCACAAGCGTCGCAAGGTAAAAGCAAGGAAACCAGTTGCCGGTCATGCACAAAACAGGAATGAGGATAAAGCATATCCCGATAATTACATGGATTGGTGTTGTATCTTTGATATACATATCCGCTCCTTATATTCCACATAGTTTGATAAAAGCATCAACTTTCGCATTAAGCTCCGGCTGTGGCTCAAGCATCATGGTATAATGATTCGCTTTTGTTTTATAAATAGTAAGGTTCGGAATATATTTTCTTGTAATAGCATACGATTCGTCCGTGTATAGCGGCGGACCTTGACCGAGAGGCCCTTCTGCATGTACAAGAAGAACAGGGCAACGAATTTTTGCCAACTCTTCATGTTTATATTCTGCAATATCAAGAAGGTCTTCTTTAATACTAGCCTTTTCCCCTTTGTATTTAAATTCGTCTTTTGCAGGCGATTCTATTTCATGACGCACAGCGGCTTCTATAAATTTATTCCATGAAAGGCCCAATAAAGCATAGTTGGCCTTTACGGTTGCAATATATTCTTCGGCAGTCGGAAAGACCATGTCCATGCGGGCCAAGGCGGGGATGAGTTTTTCAGCATCTTCTTTGGTGCAGAGTCCTCCTCCGTCAAAAAGTATCACGCCTGCCACTTTGTCACAGCGGCCGGCCGCGAGGCCTGCGATATACCCACCCATTGAATAGCCTGCAAGCACGAGTTTTTCCACCGGCAGCGTCTCAATAATTTCGACAGCGTCCTCCGCGTGCCGCAGTATGGAAGATGGGGCTTCTGCCTGCGAACTGTCGCCGCGCCCGCGCACATCGTATGCCAGTACATAACGCCCTTGCTCGGCAAGGTGCTCGGAAACTACAGCCATGTGGCAGCAGTTGGCCGTCAATCCGTGGATGCCCAGAAAAGCATTGGACTTCGGCTTACCCCATTCAAGAAAGAAAAAATTTTTCCCGTTGATCTTTCGGATGGATGCTTTCATTCAAATTTCCTTATACGTAAGCGGTTCGTCCATATCTCCTGCCCTGATGCGCCGACGTCCGACTGCCTGGATGCGCAACCGGACCTGCTCCGCGGCAAGGCGCAATCCGCCGTCGCTTTACCTGACGCGCCTTTACTGACAGATACGGCAACTGTCAAGAGAAAGAAGCTCCGGTCAGCCTCTGTCACGAAAAAGACATAAAATCCTGAGGGTATTGCCCAAAGAATGTTTCAGTTTATTAAAACCCTTGCTCCACAACCGATTCAGGGGGTAAAATCATTCGTAAGTTAACACCCTCCAAAAAATTATGGGCGAGATGAACGGCGGGGCTGTGCAACATAAAGAGGAATCCCTGTGAAAATACTTATCATTCTTTTTGCTGTCTTTATGATCGTCGCATCAATGCTGATCGGCTGGTTTGCGCAACGACGGGCACAGGGGGTACAGGCATTTTTCGGAGGCACCGCCCTGTTCGGCCCGGTGGTGATCGGCCTGTCTTCCATGGCCGCCGTAGCCAGCGCCTTCGCCGTTGTGGGCGTACCGGGGCTGATTTATGCGTCGGGCAATACTATGGGGCTCTGGATGATGGGGGCAGGCGCTTTTTGCATGTCATACATCATCTTGGGCAAAAAAATGCGGGCAATGGCGGAAGTCGGTCCAGTTGCCACACTTGGGGATGTGATAGACTTGCGCTTCGGAAAAAATCGCTACCTGAAACTGGTCACATCACTGACACTGTTTATCGGCTGCATCGCCTACCTGGCCTCACAGATAAAGGGCGTTTCAGAAATGTTCGCTCATCTTATGGGCTGGAGTCCTATGACCATAGGCATTATTGTCTTCGGCTCGCTGATTGCGTACATGGTCATCAGCGGCGAAGTGGGCGGGCTGCTGACGCAGGCGTTTCAGGGTATGGTAATGGTTGTGGCAGCCGTTATCCTGTTTTTCTCCCTCTTCTGGATCACAGGAGGAATGTCCGAGGTGACCGAAGCCGTCGCCCACGCGGGCGCGGTTTCCGGAGGCGGGTATACCAAGGAGATGTCCCCGGACCTGCTCAATGCCTGGGGGACATTGCCGGGCGCCGTGGTTTTGAGTTTTGTTTTCATCCCTTTTCTGGGCGTACTCGGACAACCCTCGGTGCTGACCCGGATGTATTCACTGAAAAAAACCCCCTTGAGATACATAAGCTTGCCCTGTGGAGCGCGGGATCCCACCTGTGCGTGGCTGCTTTTTGCATATTCACGGGTTACGGAGCGCTGTACATTGTGGCAAAAGGGTTGATCAACCCATTAAGCGGGCCGGATCGGGCAGTGTTTGCCTTTGCCGACTTCATCGGCCCGCATGCCCAATTTTTTGTGTACGCGGCAACGCTGGCGGCGGCAATGTCCTCGGCCAGCATGTTCTTGTCTCTCGCATCAAGCCTCGTTGCGCGCGACATCCCGAGTTCCTTGGGGTATCAACTGCCTGCAGCCGTTCAAATAAGAGTTTCCCGTGTCACTATGTGCCTCATCGGCCTCTTATCCATTTACATGGGGATTAACTCGTCTCAACTTGTAGCCATACTCGGCACCTTCGGCTACGGTACGTTTATGGCGGCGACTTTCCCGGTCTTCGTCATCGGTCTGCTGTGGGACCGCTGTTCAAGTCAGGCGGCCCTCTGCGGCGCGATTACAGCCTTTACCATGACCTGCATCTGTCTGGTCCTCAATCAGATGAAATTTGTCTGGCCCGGCGGTATTCCATGGTACACTGTCGCTGCTTCGGCCTCCATCTCCGTCACGATTTTCGTTTCCTTGTTTACAAACGGCCACGCCGGGCCGAACCTGGATAAGAAAATCCGCTACGTGATTGACCTGTAACGCGGGCCGACAATATTAAATTTGAGGAACTTCATCAAAAATTCCTTTATATTCTCCCTTGTTCCTGCCGCCGCAGCATGCGGCCGGCGGCAGCAGATACGAAGCGGTCAGGGAAAAAACGGAAGGGTCGCGCCCGAACTTGGCGTCCATACGACAGACATAACAATTCAAACAGCCGGGGCTGAATTTGCGGCAGCCGTGCCGGGGGTTCCATTTAGTCGACATTTTGTCTGCGCCGCCCCCGTCCATGGGGCTGACTGCAAAAATAACGCGCAATATTTTTGGGTTGTTTTTGCAGAATCGTCGGCTGAAAAACGGGGTTTTCAACAAGCCCGCAGCCCGGCCGCATCCCCGCCGCCTGCGCCGGCAACGGCAAATACGCGGCCCGGCCGCGGCCCTGTCGGGGCGGGCCCTGTTACGCTTCGGCCATTTCAATGACCAGGATGTGCGCCGCTTCGTCGGGTTTGACGGTCACGGTTTCCCCGGTAATTTCAAGGGCATCCCGCGTCCCCACCTTGATGCCGTTGATGTCCGCCGAACCCTCGATCATGACCAGGTAGGCCTGACGCCCCTTTGCCGTCGGAAAATCAATACCCGCCCGATTCGTCAGGATGGCCGCGTAGGCGTTGATGTCCTGGTGAATGCGGATCGGCGCCCCGGAATCGGTATTGTCGACGCCGGCGGCTATGGGCAGCCACGTGTTCTCCCTGTCCTCAATCTTGAAACGGAAGTCGCCGTAGTTGGGCGTATGCCCCTTTTTATCCGGCAGGATCCAAATCTGCAGGAAGCGCAGCTTCTCTCTGCCGAAGTTGTGCTCGCTGTGCAGAACGCCGGTCCCGGCGCTCATGTACTGTACCTGGCCGCGCGTGAGAGTACTCTTGTTGCCCATGCTGTCCGCATGCGTCAACTCGCCGTCGACGACGTAGGAGATGATTTCCATGTCCCGGTGCGGATGCGTGTCGAAGCCCGTACCGGGCGCAACCAGATCGTCGTTGACGACGCGTAGAACCCCGAACTGCATGTTGTCCGGATTGTAGTATTCTGCAAAGGAAAAATGAAAACGGCTTTCGAGCCACCCTAGAGACGACTTCCCCATTTTTTTGCCGTCAATGAAACGCAACATCTGCATACCCTCGCTTATGTACATGGATCGGCGTAATTTTCCGCCGTCTGTCGCCTTGTGAGAGCGGGATCATCCGGCGCCGGCCCGCGCGGACGTTCAGGCTCCCGATTATGTCCGGCGGCGGGTTTCTGATGAGAATCAATGCCGGGCATGAACAACGGACACCCGCTCAACACAGACTTGACATGCTGTATGAAATAACACTATTTTAAAAAAAGTCCAGCCTCCCGGCTTTGCCGCTCCTTTTCTCTTTACCTTCAACGCCGCCGTTTCAGACCATAAGGGAAATGTTGATGAACGACAGCACCGCGCAAGGCGGGCGGAAAAGCGCCGCCTGCGGCTGCCCGTGCGCGCCCGCAGTCAGTCTGATTGTGCCCGTGTACAATGAAGAAGAAAATATCGCGCCGCTGGCGGAGGAAATCCGCGCCGCCATGGCCCGCATTGAAAATACCTGGGAACTGTGCTTTGTCGACGACGGAAGCACGGACCGCAGTCTGGATGCCGTCAAGGCGGAAGCGGCCGCCGATCCCCGCGTACGCTACATCGCCTTTGCCGAAAACCGCGGACAGACCGCCGCCCTGGCCGCCGGTATCAGTGAAGCAGCGGGCGACATCCTGGTTACCCTGGATGCCGACCTGCAGAACGACCCTGCCGACATCCCCGTTCTGCTGAAACTTTTCGGCAAGGATAACGACATGGTCGTCGGGATGCGCGTGCGCCGGCAGGATTCCTTCATCAAAAAAACCTCCTCCCGCATTGCCAACGCCGTGCGCAACTGCCTGACCGGCGAGCATATCCGGGATACCGGATGTTCGCTGAAAGTGCTGCGCGCCTCCATGGCCCGGCGCCTGCCCCTGTTCGCGGGCATGCACCGCTTCCTGCCCACCCTGATGAAAATGCAGGGCGCAGCGGTGCTTGAAGTCCCCGTGTCGCACCGTCCGCGCCGCTCAGGATACTCCAAGTACGGAATATGGGACAGGGCCTTTTCCGGCTTGTACGACCTGTTGGCCGTGCGCTGGATGCAAAAACGCAACCTGCGTTTCCGCATCCGCGAACGCGGCTGACCGCCGCCGGGAGACGCGCCGTGAAAACCCCCGCCCTGCGTTCGCTGCTCAAAGCGGCCGTTTTTTTTCTTACCCTGGTCGGCGCCATGGTCCTTGTCCGCATTTTCGACCTCCACGGCGTCCTTGACCCCGCATGGGCCGACGCGCGCCTGCGCTCCGAGACGCAAGGCGCTTTCCTGTATACAGCCCTGGTCATGCTGCTCTCGCCCCTCGGCGTCCCCCGGCAAGCCCTGGCCGCCCTCGGAGGGTACGCTTTCGGCGCTTTTCAGGGCACGATCCTCGCCTGCGCAGGACTGGTCGGCGGTTGCGCGGCAGGCTTTTTCTACGCCCGGCTGCTGGCCCGTTCCATGGTACGCCGCAAGCTGGGGAAAAGAATACACAGGCTGGACGCCTTCCTTTCCCGCAACCCCTTCGCCATGGCCGCGGCCGTGCGCTGCTTTCCCCTGGGCAACAACGCCCTGACCAATATGGCGGCCGGCCTGACCTCCATACCTCCCCTGCCTTTTTTCGCCGGATCCGCCCTCGGCTACCTGCCGCAAACCGTCACCTTCGCCCTGCTCGGCAGCGGCATCCGCGTGGATCCTCTGTGGAATGCCGCCCTCGCCGCCTTGCTGTTCACCGTTGCCGCAGTCGTCGGCATCGTCGTCTACAAGCGCTGTAAAGGCGCCGAAGCCGTCAAGGACGACGAAGACTGATACGGAACACATCTTGCATGACGTCGGATACCCGCGCGGGCAACACGGCCGGCGCGATCCGGAAGTAAACGCGGCGGTGCAAGCGCGGCAGGAAATATATGCCGGAAAATAAAGAAGTTAACGTAAACACGCCGGCTGTTCGCGCATACGGCGGCACACGTCAAGGCATTGACGAAAACGGCGTTGACGAAAACGGCGCGGCAGGCGGGGCATGCGTCCCGCGCTCCGGGTGTGTCCGATTCCTGCGGACATGGTTCCGGTGGGGAATTTACCTGTGCCTGGCCTCGACCGCCTTTGGCGCAGGCATGCTTGCGGCGCACGCCGGCATGGGACAGGCCGGCGTGCGCCCGGCAGGCGGCAAGGTGCCGGCCTTCTCCTCCCGCGTTGTGTTGCCCGCGAGCCTGGAACTTTTAGACGCCGCGACCCTGCCTGCGGGCGCGGATACGCTGCTCCCGCATTCCGTCCAGAACAGCCCGCGTTATGCCGCCCGCACGCAAGCCGGGGCCAGGGGGGGGCTGTCCGACGCCGGCCCGGAAAACATGCGGGATGTTGCCGCGTTGCTGCCTCCGCCCGCCGGACATCGGGTGCTGAACTTCACGCGGGGGCGGGTCTTGTTCGCAACGCAGGGCGGCGGCACAGCCGAAATCACGCCGCTCGGATTTTCGCCCGCCGCCGCCCTGCAGGGGCCGCAGGAAACGCCGGACATCTTCCGGGTCAATCTTTTCGCCCCGGCGCGGAGCTACGGCAAAGCGACGCTGATCCCCATGCTCTCGGGCGGGCAATGGGACGCGCCCGGCCTGCGCCGGGCGGCCGGCGCGGCGGACGACCCCGAACGCAGGTTCTGCCCCGCGGACAACCGTAAGGCCGGGCTCATGCGCCTGCTGCTCCGCGGCCGGGGGCTGCCCGCTTTCGAGAATCCGTCCGCCGCCTCCCGTTACCGGGGAACGGTCGGGCGCTATGCCGGACAATACGGCCTCAACCCGGCGCTGATCATGGCCGTCATGCATACGGAGAGCAATTTCAACCCGTCGGCCGTAAGCCGCAGCCGGGCCATGGGTCTTATGCAGCTTGTGCCGGATACGGCGGGTTCCGAAGTCCACCGCTATCTCACCGGCTCCGCGTCCGTGCCGGACCAGAGCATTCTGCTGAGTCCGGAACACAACATCCGCTACGGCGCGGCCTATCTGTACCTGCTCGGCAGCCGCTATTTCGGCGGAGTGCACAACAGCCTCTCGCGCCAGTTGTGCGTCATAGCCGCTTACAACGGAGGCCCGAACGCCGTGCTGCGCGTTTTTGATCCCGTCGACGAGGAAAACGCCGTGCGGCGCATCAACGAACTCGACCCGGAACAACTGTACGAGCAGCTCACGACGCGCATGCCCACGTCGGAAGCGCGCCGCTATGTCGGGCTGGTACTGGCGCGCCTGCGCGGCTGGTCCGCAAACGGCGAATACTGATCCGGGCGCCGCGCGAAGCGTCCGGTACGCGGGCAGGCGCTTACAAAGGATTCCTGCTTGACTTCCCGGCAAGGCCGGGAATACTTTTCGGCGCTTACTTTCTTCAACCTTCTTCAGGGATGACGCCATGCCCCGTACCCACCTTTCTCTCTATGTAGCAACCGACGAAGCGGATATGGCGCGGGAGGCGGCCGACATCATCGTTTCCATGTACAGGGAATCCACGGCCGCGCGGGGCTGTTTTACCCTGGCCCTGTCCGGGGGCAAGACGCCCGTGCCCCTCTTCCGTACGCTCTGCCGTCCCGAATGGACCGGCAAAATGGACTGGAACAAAACAACGGTGTACTGGGCGGACGAGCGTTGCGTTCCCCCTGAAAACGCGGAGAGCAACTACCAAACCGCGCGCAGGGAACTCCTCTCCGGCGTGGACGCAACCCGCTATTACCGCATGAAAGGCGAGGATGTCCCGGAAACGGCGGCCGCCTCGTACGCCGCCCTGCTGGCCGATCATTTTCATCTCGCCGAAGGCGAACTACCCCGCTTCGACTGCATCCTGCTGGGAGTCGGCACGGACGGGCACACGGCCTCGCTCTTCCCCGGCGATCCCGCCCTGTCCGATACGGCGGATTCGGTCCTCGACGTCTATCCCCGCAAGGGCGGCACGCCGAGGATCACCCTGTCGCTGCCGGTCCTGAACAACGCGCGCTGCTGCGTCTTCATGGCGTCCGGGCGGGTCAAGCATCACGTCCTGTCCACCGCCCTGAACCTCATGGCGGCGCCCGTGCTGCCCGCGCAAATGGTACGGCCGCACAGCGGCAGGCTCTGTTGGATTATAGACGGCAACGCCTACCAGGGCTGACAACCGCACCGGAAACAACACCGGAGTCACCCGGCGGACGGAGCCGGATGTGGATTGAGACATGAAAAAACTGCTCACGGGTCACATCAACCGCATCATGGTCCTCATCGCAGCCATGGCCGCCGTGCCGTGTCTTGTATTCAGCAACAACATTTCCGTACTCATCTGCGTCATGGTTCTGGTCCTGGTGCTCTCCCTGCTGATTTACAAAACGGCCCTGCGCGCCCCCCTGGAAAAACTGCTCGACGCCCAGGCACGCATGGAAGCGGGCGATTATGAGGCCGAAAGCGGGCTGGCCGGCACCGGCGGAGACATCGGCCGGCTGGCCGACGGCTTCGATGCCATGGCTGCCACCATCCGCAGCCATACCGACGAACTCAAACGGCAAAAACACGCCGCGGATGCCGCAAGCCGGGCCAAAGGCGAATTCCTGGCCAATATGAGCCACGAAATCCGTACCCCCATGAACGCCATCATCGGCATGGCCTACCTGGCCATGAAAACCGACTTGAATCCGCGCCAGGAAGGCTATGTCAACAAGATTTATGTCGCCGCCAACACCTTGTTGGGTATAATCAACGACATCCTGGATTTCTCCAAGATCGAATCCGGCAAGCTGAACATCGAACGAGCCCCTTTTGTGCTGGACGAAGTCTTCGCCAATGTCTCGACCATGGTGGCCCAAAAGGCCGAAGACAAAGGGTTGGAACTCATTTTCTACGTTTCCCCGACCGTGCCCCAGAACCTTCTCGGCGATTCCCTGCGCCTCGGCCAGATATTGGTCAACCTTATCGGCAATGCCGTCAAGTTTACTTCGCAGGGCGAAATCACCGTTTCCTGCTCCATGTCCAGACCGTTGCGTCCGGGCGCCGTGCCGCCCGGAAACAACCCGGACAGGGTCGGCCGGCCGGTGGAACTGCAATTCACCGTCAAGGATACCGGCATCGGCATGACCGCGGAGCAGCGCGCAAAACTCTTCAATCCCTTTACCCAGGCCGACAGTTCCACCAGCCGGCTGTACGGGGGCACGGGGCTCGGCCTGACCATAACCAAGCGCCTCATTGAGATGATGGGCGGCGAAGTGTGGATAGACAGCGAACCGGGCAAGGGTACCGGCGTGCATTTCACGGTCTGCCTGGAGCGCGGCCTGGAGGATGCCCCGCCGCGCTTCACTACCTCGCTGACCGGACTGAGGGTGCTGGTGGCCGACGACAACGAGATGGCCCGCAGCATTCTGGGGGAAATGCTCCGGGGCTTCACCCTTGAGCCCGCAACCGTGAGTTCGGCCGCCGAGGCGTATGCCGAACTGTCCAGGGCGGAGCAGGACGAAAACCCCTACCAGATCGTGCTTATCGACTGGCGTATGCCGGAAATCAACGGCCTTGAAGCCGCTTCCCACATCCGGCACATGGGACTGAAGACCGTTCCCGCCGTCATCCTGGTCACGGCTTTCGGCCGCAGCGACCTGCAGCCTCTGGCGGAAGAGATCGGTGTCGGGCACATCCTGTACAAACCAGTCAGTCCCTCGCAGCTTTTCGACTGCATACTGGAAGCCGTCCGGGCGGCGGACAACCCGCCCCCCGCCGTCGAGCCGGAGCAAAACGCCCTTGAGGAAAAAAACTGCATATTGAACGGCCTGCGCGTGCTTCTGGCTGAAGACAACGTCATCAACCAGCAGGTTGCCGAGGAAATCCTCACTCATGAAGGCGTAAGCGTCCGGATTGCCGACAACGGCCGGGAAGCCGTCAACGTCCTCACGGCCGAACCGGAAGCCTTTCATATCGTGCTCATGGATCTGCAGATGCCCGTCATGGACGGCTACGAGGCCACCCGGCGTCTGCGCGCCGTGAAAGAACTCAGTAACATCCCGATCATTGCCATGACCGCGCACGCCATGAGCGGGGAACGCGAGGCCTGTATCAATGCGGGCATGAACGACCATGTCGCCAAGCCCATTGAAGTGGAAAAACTTTTTGAAGTATTGCAGCGCTGGGCTCCGGTCGGCGGCTATGCAGGCCCGGCCGCGGCAAAGACCCCGCCCGGCGTTTTTCCGGCGTCTCCTTCACCTCCCCCGTCCGCAACGCCCGCCGCGTCCGTCATGTCCGCCCCGTCGGCAACGGCGGACGCCGTGCGCGAGGCGGCCGAGGCGGCCGTGGAAGCCGCCCGGAAAGTCATGCCTTCACCGGGACCGGCCGGCGTATCCGACGGGGTATCCGACAAGGTGTCCGCCGGTGTGTCCGACAAGACGTTCGGCGGAGTATCTGCCGGAGCAGCCGACAGGACGGGGCAAAGCACCGCGCCGGCCGCACCCGCAGTCCACGCGTCGCCCTCCGCAGTCCACGCGTCGCCACCCGCGCAAGCCGCACCCGCACCCGCTCCGGCAGCCGGGAAAGCGGCGCCGCCCGTCCCGCATATTCCGGGAGTGGACGCCGCCGGCGCGGTATCCCGTCTGGCGGGCAATACGCGCATCTATCTAAAAACCGTCTGCCTTTTCCTTGAAAACATCCCGCGCTACCGTGATGAAATCGTCGCTGCCGTCGGGGAGAAAGACAAGGAACGGCTCAAACGCGGCGCGCACACCCTGAAAGGTCTTACCGCCACCATAGGCGCGGCCGACGTTTCGGCCGCAGCGGCCGCCGTGGAAAAAGCGCAGGCGGACGGCAGCGCGGCGCCTGACCCGGCGGGCGTGGGGGCCCTGCTGGACCTGCTCGCCGCCCTTGAACGCAATCTGGCCGCCTCCGGCGTCGGCGCGCAGCAAGCAGGCGTCCCGACGCAAGCCGCGCCGCCTGCGGATATCGGGCCCATACTCGACAAGCTCAAAGCCCTGCTGCGCGAATACGACGGCAGCGCCGCCGACTGTTTTGCCGAAAACAAGGCGGCCCTGGCTGCGCGATACCCGGACGACGTCTGTCGGGAACTGGAACGCATGCTGCGCGACTTTGAATACGACGAGGCTCTGGAACTGCTCGAAAGCAAGGGCGCCGGCGCGTAAAAGCTTTACCCGGTATTTCAATCCACATCCGGCCCCATCCGCCGGATGACTCCGCCCCGGCGGATTGGAACCGGATGAGGCAATGCAAGACATTGAGCTGCGGAACCAAGGCATTGCACAAGCGGAGTCGTGTGCGGGTTTTTCGCGCAACTACGCGTTTATTTTACTTATATTTGATACTTTAACTACCTGCTCCAACGAGAGCGTCCGCAAGCCGGGCGCCTGTCTTGCGGTTTTTTTCGTCTACGGCGGGAGAGAGCAGGATAGGAGTCCGGTACCTGTCGCCGTAACCGCGCCCGCGAATTTGCTCCATGCCTTCTTCCGCTTTGGCGGCAACCCGCGAGGCTCGGCAGCCGTCTTCAATTCGATGATAAAAACATGCCGTCTTACTATACGCCGGATTTGCCCGATACGGAGTTATGACATGAACGGCGCTTCCAACATTTACTATGTTGGCGGCAACAAAAGTGGCGTTGGCAAAACCCGTTTTTCCTTCGCCCTGACCGATTATCTTCTGAACCGGGAACGGAACGTCCTGCTTGTGGACACTGACACCGACAACCCGGACGTTTTCAAGGCCCATAAAGACCTCGCCCTGGCGAATCTGCCTTGCCTGATGAACTCCTTTTTTTCATTATCTCACCGATATTACTGATAAAATGCGTACATCTTCCTGGTTTCTCACTTGGATGCAGCCCGGAAAAAGTTGACATTCACTTGGCTATAGCCTGGTAAACAAATAGCCCGTGTGTGCTGTCAATCTCTTTTGGGAACAAAGTCCTTTCAGGACAGCCATCGGGCGTTTTTCTTTGCTTTTTAATAAAATTCGAGGTTCATTCGAGGTTTTTTTCAAAATTCGAGGCCTGTTCCAAGTTCCGATTATTATTCTCCATGCTATAAATACGCAACTCTCAGATTATTCTTTACAGGAAGCACGGCATGGGTTTGAATGGGCGGACAAGGACGACGGGTGAAGGCCGAAGAGCGGACGAGGAGCGCGGGCGGGCCTGAGCCTGTTTGGCACTATTCTTGCATTTCATGGAACATTCCCGCAAATTGATCCTGCTGGTTGACGACTATCGAACCGGTCTTTTGACAGGGAAACCTACAACAAGGACAACAGGCATGAAAAAGAAAACATTTTCCTGCGGCGTGTTTGCCCCGGCCTTCCGTCTGTCGCCCATCCTCAGTTGTCTTGTCTGCCTGCCGGCGGTTTTATGTCTTCTGGTCGGTGTCCCGGCTGCGGGGACGGCGGGTGAAGCGGGCATCGTCATTGAAATCACGCCCGGCGCGTTTGTGGAGCGCGGTGGAGAAAAAATACCCCTGGAACTGAAAACCCCGGTTCATTCCGGCGACACCCTGATCACGGACGCCACAGGGCGCTTGCGGGTATTTATGGAGGACGA
>JAISWB010000109.1 GCA_031271265.1 Desulfovibrio sp.
CGGATTTAAAAGCATCAGATGTTAACCATTCATTTCCTTTGTGAGGTCCAGCGCCTAACTTTAAAAGGCGCTCTGTATGGTTTCGGAAGTATCTACTGACAATAAACGGTCTGACTAGCTTTTTTAGCCGAACGAGTTCACCGCGCAGCAATTTTTTGAACATCAAATCTCCTTAAAAATATGTATATTTTGCTGAATTTACCCTGTTTATCTAGTCATTGGACATAAATATACGGCAATTTTCGTCATGTCAACATTTACTGATATCCGCATTGAAAAGTAAACTTTTCCCTGCGGAGGATCGTCAGCCGAAAAGCGTGGTTTTCGGCTGATTCACGCCGCTTCGCGGCGATATCAGCCTAACGGATGTTGTTCAGATTTCCATGCGGAAATCTGTAAATTCACTTCCTGAAATGCTGTTGTTCATCGGCGCAGGATGCTTTCAACTCTTGTACGCGCCTGTAGATTTCCTTGCGGGTCAGTGCGGGAATGCCGGCACGCACTATACGGGCCGTCTCCCGCGCTCCGAAGCCCGCGCTCAGTGCTTCGCGGATAAGCGCATCCGGATTTTCCCGCTCCGCGGCGCGCTCCACAATCTCCGGCGGTCCGATGAGTACGGTCATCTCTCCCTTCATGTCCTCCGGCAACAGGTAAGCCTCGTCCAGGGAAAACCGTATAAATTCTTCATGCGCCTTGGTCATTTCCCGCGCCAGGCAGGCTTCGCGCCGCCCGAGTGCCTTGCCGGCATCGCGCAGACAGGCGGCAAGGCGGTCCTTTCTTTCAAAAAACACCAGCGTGAGCTTCAGGCCGGCATAGGGCGCAAAGAATTGCTCCCGTTCACTCCGCCCGCGCGGCGGGAACCCGAGAAAGGCAAAGGGCAACGGCGCGACGCCTGAAGCGCTGAGCGCCGCGCATATCGCGCTGGGGCCGGGCAGAGGCGATACCCTTATCCCTTCTTCACGACAGGCCCGGACCAGACGGTAGCCGGGATCGGAAAGTAACGGCGTGCCTGCGTCGGCAAGCAGGGCAAGATCCCGGCCTGACCTGAGCATCTCCAGAACGGCCGGCACCCGCCGGCTTTCATTGTGCTCGTGCAGGGACAGAAAACCGGGGGAACGCACTCCGCAACGGGCCAGCAGCAGGCCGGAACGCCGCGTGTCCTCGGCCAGAATGCGCCAGACCCCGGAAAGTACCAGCGCGGCCCTGGGCGACAAGTCACCAGGGTTGCCAATAGGGGTCGCCGTTACCCACAGTGTTCCCGAGTTCGATGACATCGGCATGCCGCTCCGCGTACAGGGTTCCGTCGGCCCCTTGTTCCACCAGGATCACGTCGAAACGGCAGGGCCGGCCCCAGGCCGCGTGCGCGCTGAGCCAGCGTCGGGCTGCTTCCGCGAAGCGCTTCCGCTTGTTCGCCGTGAAGGCCGCGTACACCGGGATGCCTTCTTCGCGCGCAGCCGCATGACCGTGCCTCCCGCGGTCCCCTCCGGTCCGCGCCGGGCAAAGCCCGGACGCGCCCTGCTCATTACCGGAGACGTCTTTCCCGTACCCGGTCGCTGCCGCCCCGCCTGCAACCCTGCGCGTTTTGACTTCCACAAAGACCAGCGTTCCGTCGCAATCGGCGACAAGATCCAATTCCAATCCGCGCCGCACCCCGGCGGGACGCCAGTTGCGATCAAGAATGCGGAATCCGCTCCGCTCAAGCAGCGCGGCCGCGGCATCTTCCCCGGCCCTGCCCAGCGCAAGGTGCGCGCCCCTGTTCCCTTTCCTGCCGGCGCTTCCGGGCGCGCCGCGCTGTATCGGCATTCACGATGCTCCTTGTTTTTTGCGTCTTATTCAGATAGCATCCCTGCTGTCAATCGTGTACGATATCGAACTCCGGCTCGGCGGAAATTTCGTGTCCCCGTGCATCAAGCCTGCGGTGCCGCAGATTTGAACGGCCCGGATACGTTGCGCCGGGGCGGAGCCTCAATGCGTGAGGCAACATGTACGATATCGAACTTCAAACGGACGCGCCGGACGCGGCAAGCCGGCTGAACATTGTCCTGCCCTCCCTGGCATCGGATACGGCCTTCGGCGGCGTGACCTCGGCCCTTGACCTCGCCCGGACCCTCGCCGCACACTACGCTGTCTGCCGTTTTATTTCCCTGTTTGAAGAAGAGCCGTCCCAGGTACCTGCGGAACACGGCCGCTTTGGGCACCTCAAGGACTGCGCCGCGCGCACGGAGCTTTTTTTCGCAGCCCCCGGAACCCCGCTGCCCTGCCGCGCAAACGATGTTTTCCTGATCACCTACCATGTGGGCTTCACTTTCTGGTACAAGCTGCACAAAGCCCGGCTGAAACAGGGGCTCGCGCCCCTGCCTTTCTATTATTTCATTCAGGACTGGGAACCCGGGTTCGCGCCCATGGGGCGGAAACACGCGCTCGCGCTGCACAGTTATGCCTTCGGCGCCCTGACGCGGGCGGTCATCAACTCCGAGACGCTGGCCGAACACCTGCGCGCGAACGGCTGCCGCTTTTCCGAAGAGTACATACTCAAACCGTCCCTGAACAGGGATTTGGCCGCCTTTTTGCGGCACAACTCTTTCAGGCTGCCGGCCAAAGGCGGCGAGCGCACGATACTGCTGTTTTACGGTCGCCCCGGACTGCCGCGCAACTGCTTTGAGGTCGGGGTTGAAACCCTGCAACTCTTTTTTTCCGGCCTGCCCTTGACCGGAAGGAGCAAATTCACGGCCCTGAGCGCCGGACTGCCGCACGATGACATCCCCCTGGCGGACGGCGCGCTGCTGAAGAGTCTGGGCCGCCTGCCCGTCAAAGAGTACACGGCCCTGCTGCTCAAGGCGCATGTGGGCCTGTCGCTGATGATTTCTCCACATCCTTCCTATCCGCCTCTGGAGATGGCCCTGTTCGGGCTGGCCGCCGTCACGACGGACTACGGCGTCAAAACAATGCGGGGCGTTCATCCTCTGCTGACGTCCGCCCGCCTGCCGGACCCGGAAGAACTGCTCGGACTGTTGCGCCGGGCTGTGGTCACGGCCTCCGGGTTGAAAAACAAAGCACAACGGGCCGTCCTTCCGACCTGCATGAGCAGCCTGGACTGGGCGGAAAACTTCGCGTCCCTGCGTATCCGGCCCATTGTGCCGTAGCGTCTTGCGACGCCGCACGCCCGCCTTCCGCAACCGGGCGACGCAGCGTGCCGAGTAGGCATGTCGGCGGAAAGCTGCTTGATATATCTCATCCGACATACTACACTGCGCGGGACGCTTGCAAAACGCCTTGAACCGAACCATTTCCCCCGGAGGTACGCATTTATGAAACGGTTCTGTCTGCTTCTCACGGCTCTCTGTGTCTTCACCGCGGGCCTTGCGACCGCGGTCGCGGCGGCTGAAACAATAGTCATCAAAATAGCCGGCATGAAACCGGAGGGCGAGCCCGAAACCCTCGGCATGTACAAATTCGGCGAAATACTTGGTAAACTTTCCGGCGGCAAATACGATGTCAAAGTCTTCCCGAACAGCCAGCTCGGCAAAGAAAACGCCTACATCGCCAACACCCGGCGCGGCACCATCCAGATGTGCGCCACCGGCACGCAGACCTCGGCCCTGTTCCCGGCCATGGCCATGCTCGAAACCCCCATGCTTTTCGGCAATCTGGATCACGCCCGGCGCGCCATGAACGGCACAACCTTCGAACTCATAAACCAAGGGTTTCCGGAAAAATCCGGCCTGCGCACCCTGAACGCCTTCCCGCTGGGCTTCCGCCACTTCTATTCCAAGAAGCCCCTCAAGAGCATGGATGACCTTAAAGGGCTGAAAATGCGCGTGCCCAACATCCCCCTGTATGTGAACTTCGCCAGGGAATGCGGCATAAGCGGGCAACCCATGCCCTTCGCCGAAGTGCCGGCCGCCCTGGACCAGGGCGTCATCGACGGCGGCGACAGCCCCCTCGCCGACATCACCGCTCTCAAAATGTATGAAATCACCCCGAACATCACCTTGAGCGGACACATCCTTGTCATACATTCCCTGTACGTCAACGACGAATTTTACCGGGGTCTGCCGGAACAGGACAGGAAATGGTTCGATCAGGCGGCAAAAGAATCCGCCGACCACGTGTGGGATCTGATGGCCGACCTGGAGCAGAAAGCCGTGAAAAGCATTACGGACGGCGGAGGCAAAATTTCCGAACCTTCGCCCGAATTCCGGGCGGCTATGGCGGAAGCCGGCAAAAGAAGCTGGAAGCTGTTTTACGACACCGTACCCAATGCAAAGGAAATTCTGGAAAGCGCCGCCTCTTACAAATAATAAACGATGTCGAACCGATCGCGCGCTTGCGCGATTTCCACGGCCTACATCAGTCCGGTACTTGCCTGCACAGGCAGGTAAGTGCCGGAGTGTTTCCCACGCGGCCCGGAAGAAAAACGTGACCTCGCCCTCCGCGCCGGGGTCAAGGCGCGGCCGTTAGGCCGCATCAGAGCCGCACCGAGACCTCGCCCTCCGCGCCGGGGTCAAGGTGTGTTTCCCACGCGGCCCGGAAGAAAAGCTTTCAGGATGTCCGGAGGTTGCCTGGAGCGGACTTTAAAAAACCGGCTCGGGAACAACCCCGCGTTTCCCTTCACTGCCGAAACTTCAGGGAGTTGACTAATGGACGGTAAAGCACCGGGCCTGGCCGGGGATACTCCC